>NZ_JBNNTW010000004.1:34548-316869 GCF_050279145.1 Lysinibacillus sp. NPDC094177
TCTTTCCGTCACTCCCGCGATTCTTTCCGTCGTTCTGGTTTCTATCCGTCACTTTGACTCTTCCTTCCGTCGTTTTTGTCTTTCATTCCGTCGCTTGGACGTCTCTTTCCGTCACTCCCGCGATTCTATCCGTCGTTCTGATTTCTATCCGTCACTTTGACTCTTCCTTCCGTCGTTTTTGTCTTTCATTCCGTCGCTTGGACGTCTCTTTCCGTCACTCCCGCGATTCTTTCCGTCGTTCTGGTTTCTATCCGTCACTTTGACTCTTCCTTCCGTCGTTTTTGTCTTTCATTCCGTCGCTTTGATGTCTCTATCCGTCGCTCAATAAAAAAACTACACTAGATGAAATCTCTAGTGTAGTTTTTCCATTACATATTCTTCAGCGGAATTGATTTTTTGATTTTTTTAAATTGAATAAGCATTGCGATTCGCCAAGGGAGTAACATAGCGAACGCTAAAATCCAAAACATTCCTGCTAATTCACCAACGTCAATGGAGCTACTTAATATCATTTTCGCAATTATACGGAACACTAACAGTCCGATTAGGATAAAAATGAATGCTTTTGAACGTTTTAAATAAATATCTTGACCTTTTACTTCAAATTTAGAAGTGGCAATTAAGATTGTTGAGAACACCACGCCGACTGCTGCTGCTTCAAGAATTTGCATGGGTGGTACTCGAAATTGTTCGAATAAAAACATTACCGCACCTGAAGACATCGCAATAGGTGGAATGATAATTTTCTTCTCATTTGTCGGTTTCTTAGATGCTCGCATACGTAAAACCATGACAAAGGTACCCATAAAAATGGCCATTATGGTCGAACCTATTACATAATATTGAGAAGGGATATTGCTAAACATAAAAAGTCCTCCTCTAACAATTTTGTCCAAGTAATTGATCAACTACTGCTCTTAATCTTTCTGGCTCGAAAGGCTTTGTAATAAAATCCTTCGCACCACTTTCAATTGCTTCCACGATTAACTTCTGTTGTCCTAGAGCTGTAATCATAATTATTTTTGCATCTGGAAATTCAGGGATGATTTCTTTTACGGCTGCGATACCTGTCATAACGGGCATTGTTACATCCATTGTTACAAGATCTGGTTGTAACTCACGATACATCGCTACAGCTTCTTTACCATTTGCTGCCTTGCCGACTACCTCATAACCCCATTCAGTAAACATATTACTTATTGCAACACGCATAAAGAGCGTATCATCCACTACTAAAACTGTAGGCATATGTTCATCTCCCTCCATGTTAAAGTGTGGTATGCCTTTTAGTTTAGCAGATTAGAAGCCCTTAAATCCACCGAAAATAGGCTCTAATAAGCGTGTAATATACGTCATTCCATCAAAGAATAGTAAAATACCTACGGCAATCATTATATAACCGCCGATTTTCACAATTTTTTGGCTATGTGTACGAATCCAAGTCATACGTGCTATAAAGAAAGATAGCATGAAAAACGGAATCGCAAAGCCTAAATAATAAGCTAACATATAGCTAAAGCCTGCGCCTGGATTGGATCCAGCCAACATAATAATTGACATTAAAATTGGGCCTGTACAAGGAGTCCATCCTGCCGCAAAGGCTATTCCGATTAATACTGAACCTAAATAACCAGATGGTCGGTTTTTAAATTGGAATTTTCGATCCTTCATTAAGAAGTCAATTTGTAGTAATCCTACAATCATTAATCCAAATACAACGATTAAGATGGCACCAATCTGACGTAATAATGTTTGATAATTAAGGAAGAACTCTTTCGCAAAAGATGCACCTAGTCCAATCATAATAAAGATAATTGAAAATCCTAGTAAAAAGAAAAGGGTGTGCAAAATAGCTCGCTTTTGCATCATACCTCGTTCCGATTTTAGCTCATCTAATGTCATACCCGTTATGTATGATAAAAATGCTGGATATAGCGGAAGGGTACATGGTGAAATAAAGCTTAAAAACCCTGCGCCCAAAGCTAAAAACACGTTAATATCTGTTTCCATTTTTTCTCACTCTCTCTTTACAGTTGCTGCCTCCATCGTACCAAAATTCACTGTAAATTGCGCCCTTCCAGTTTGTGAACGTTTCATGGCAAAAAGGTGTTGAAAAAGTGAAGTTCCATCATATCATCATACACAATTTAATTTTCAAAACTTATTACATCAACGTGTATTTGTTAATGTACTTTTGCATTATGCGCCCCTCCAGTATTATCTGTCAACAAAATTCATCATTATTCTGCATTTCAAGTTATTTAATTAAAAGCATAACCAAAAGACACTAGAGTTAGAGCTATTACTGACATGTAATACCCTTTTCTATTTACATATAGTATTTACTGTTATATAGTGAGTAAATTACTTTTCTTCATGTATAATAAAAAACAATAGAGCAATTGATAAATGAGGTGTAGCTCCTTGGAATTAAGAAAAATCAAACCAAAAAAAATATATGAGGAAGTATCCGAAATCCTCTATGAAAAAATTAGATCCGGCGAACTGAAGCCCGGTGACCGTCTTGATTCAGTAGAACAACTTGCTGAACAACTACAAGTCAGCAGATCTGCCATCCGAGAAGCTCTCTCTGCTTTAAAAGCAATGGGGCTTATTGAAATCAAACAAGGTTCTGGTACATTTGTTAAAAGTAATCAATCCAATCAGCTCGATTTTCCCTTATCAACTGCCATTTTAACAAATAAGCAAGATATTTCCAATTTGCTAGAAGTACGTAAAATTATTGAAATAGGCGCAGCGGCTAGCGCAGCCAATCATCGAACAGAAGAAGACATACAGTCAATGATGCAAATTTTGGATGAGATGAAACGTGTACAAGGAGATGGAGAGCTAGGAGAAAAAATGGATTTTCAATTTCACGCAGCCATTTCTACAGCATCACAAAACCCCCTACTGGCAACTATATTGGACCAGGTTTCAGGTTTAATGATCGAAACGATGAAAGAAACACGTCGAATTTGGTTGTACTCTAAAAAAACAACAAGCGAAAAGCTTTATGATGAACATATGCAAATTTTCCTCGCGATTAAACAGCAAAATGAAGAACTTGCAAAACATGCTATGGCTTCGCATTTAAGTAATGTAGAAAAAGTCTTAATGCAATATTTTGAAACAACTGAATCTATGAAATAACAATAGCTGCCTAGTTTTAATAATAGGCGGCTTTTAATTTTTTTGAAACAACTGAAAAGATGTAGTATTATATAAACAACCCAAGTCATCAGATGACCTGTTGACTAGTTTTTTTTAAGGTGAGGCATAATAGAACAAAAAGGAGCGATTTTCATGAAAGTAACACTTTTTGCGACTTGTTTAGTTGATATGTTTCAAGGTGATGTAGGAAAAGCTGTTGTTGAAGTTCTTGAAAGGCTTGGCTGCGAATTAGACTTTCCTGAAAATCAAATTTGCTGTGGGCAGCCTGCCTACAATAGTGGCTATGTAAAAGAATCTAAAAATGCTATGAAAAAAATGATCACAGCATTTGAACATGCCGAATACGTCGTCTCCCCTTCTGGTTCCTGCGCTTATATGTTTAAGGAATATCCAGAAGTGTTTAAGGGTGATCCTGTTTGGGAGCCAAAAGCGCATGCATTGGCAGATAAAACATATGAATTTACAGAATTTATTGTAGATGTTTTAAAGGTCGAGGATGTAGGTGCACATTTAGAGGGCAAGGCTACTTATCATACTTCCTGTCATATGACACGTCTACTCGGTGTTACAGATGCACCGTTTAAATTATTAAATCAAGTTAAAGGCTTACAGTATGTAGAACTCCCAGGAAAAGATCGATGCTGTGGATTTGGCGGAACATTTTCAGTAAAAATGGGCAATATTTCAGGAGAAATGGTCAATGAGAAAGTACACAATGTTGAAGAAACTGGGGCAGACATTTTAATCGGTGCCGATGCTGGTTGCTTAATCAATATTGGTGGGCGCATTACTCGACAAGGTAAGCCTATTAGAGTCATGCATATTGCGGAAGTATTAAATTGTCGCTAAAAGGTGGGAAAAGAAATGTCCATGAAAACAAGTGATGATCGCTTTAATCATCGATTATCGGAAGAATTAGAAAATACAATTATGCGCGGGGCTGTATCAAGCGCACAGGATCGCTTTCAAACACGTCGGCTACAACAAGCTGATGAACTCGGACATTGGGAGGAATGGCGCTCTCACGGAGAAGAAATTCGAAAGCATGTGCTTGCGAACTTAGATTATTACTTATATCAGCTAAGTGAAAATGTCTCTAAAAGGGGTGGACATGTTTACTTTGCGCAAACAGCGAAAGAAGCGACAGACTATATTCAAAGTATCGCTAAAAAGAAAAATGCTGCTAAAATTGTGAAATCAAAATCTATGGTGACGGAGGAAATTGATCTAAACGCCGCTTTAGAAAAGCTCGGGTGTGAAGTCATTGAAACAGATCTCGGAGAATACATTTTGCAAGTAGATGATCACGAGCCACCCTCTCATATCGTTGTACCAGCTTTGCATAAAAATAAGGAACAGATTCGTGATATTTTTAAAGATAAACAAGGCTATGAGAAAAGTGAAAAACCTGAGGAACTAGCTCTATATGTACGGCAAAAATTAAGGAATGAATATTTAACAGCAGATATTGGCATTACAGGCTGTAACTTTGCTATTGCAGAGAGCGGCTCCATTACACTCGTTACAAATGAAGGAAACGCAGATTTAGTTACAGCCTTGCCCAAAACTCAAATTACGGTAATGGGTATGGAAAGAATTGTTCCTACATTTGAAGAGATGGAAGTGCTAGTAAGCTTATTAACAAGAAGCGCGGTTGGGCAAAAGCTAACGAGCTATATTACAACATTAACGGGCATCAAAGATGAAGGTGACACAGATGGACCAGAGGAATTCCATTTAGTAATTGTTGATAATGGACGTTCTGAAATTTTAGGCAGTGAATTCCAGCCTATTTTACAATGTATTCGCTGTGCAGCATGTGTAAACGCTTGTCCTGTTTATCGACATGTTGGCGGGCATACTTATGGTTCTATCTATTCTGGTCCAGTAGGTATCGTTCTTTCACCATTATTAGGCGGCTATAAAGATTTTAAAGAGTTACCATATGCCTCCACATTATGTGGCGCCTGTACTGATGCTTGTCCTGTTAAAATACCGTTACATCAGCTTATTCATAGACATCGCCAAGTAATTGTTGAAAACGAAGGTAAAGCGCCTGTTTCTGAAAAGCTATTAATGAAAGCCTTTGGTTTAGGTGCCTCCTCCCCTTCCTTATATAAAATGGCGACAAAAATGGCTTCACCAGCAATGGCCCCATTTACAAAAGATCAGAAAATTTCAAATGGTCCTGGCCCATTAAAAGCATGGACGGAAGCAAGGGATTTTCCAGCCCCAAATAAAGATAATTTCCGCGACTGGTTTAAAAACCGTCAAAGAGGAGGCGATGAATAGTGGTAGGTACTATTGAAAATAGAGATGTATTTTTATCAAAAATTGCGAAACAGCTTGGGCGTACGCCAAAAACAGAAATTGCACGACCTACATGGCAATATCACCCTCAAGACCGCATCCTAAAAGATGCGACAAAAGATGAGTTAGTATCAGTTTTAGCTGAGCAATGTAAAAATATAAATACGGATATTGTCATTACAAATACAGCCAATCTTCCTGCAGATTTACAAAAAGTAGTTGAAAATTTTGGTGGTCAATCTGTTATTACATGGAAAGACGAACGTTTCCAAAACTATGGGCTATCATCATTGATGACTGAGCAATGGCCTCAATCGAATATTAAGCTGTACGAATGGGATTCCGAGCAGCCAGAGGAAAATATCCGACAGGCTGAAAAAGCTAACATCGGCATCACGATTAGTGAAATAACATTAGCAGAATCAGGAACTGCTGTACTTTTTAGTAGTAAAGATCAAGGGAGATCCGTCAGCTTTTTACCCGAGAAATCCATTATTTTAATCCCTAAAAGTACGATCGTTCCACGAATGACACAAGCTGCTCATTGGATTAGCGAAAAAGTTAGAAATGGCGAGCAAATTGCCTCCTGCATCAACTTTATAACAGGACCAAGTAATTCGGCAGATATCGAAATGATCCTTATTGTTGGTGTACATGGGCCAATTAAAGCCACTTATATTGTGATTGAGGATCAGTAAAATAAACCAACCAGGCATACTTCAACATTGAAGAATTGCCTGGTTTTGTATGTTGCTATAAAATCTAGTTGATGGATGGTTAATCGCTGATAAAATTGCTTTTATCGCTGATAAGTTCTCTCTAACCGCTTATAAAACTCCTTTTATCGCTGATAAACCCTCATTAATCGCCAATAAAACTCCTTTTATCGCTGATAAGCCTCATAAATATGGTTTCCACCTTCATCTTCAAAGACGGACATTAATTTGTTACACTCTCAGTTACTATCTTTTGTTCATAAAAGTCTGGATGAGCTTCTTTTAAGATAGATGTCCGTAGCAAGACTAGTGAGAGCGTAATAATAATCGCACTTGTTACCGGCAAAATAACAATCGCTGGTAATGTATCGTATAACATGCCATAAACCATCATACCAATTGGCATCATTGACATAGCCATCGTTTCCATCAGCCCAAAGACACGTCCACGGTATTCTTCTGCTATAACTTTTTGCATATACACCCCGATTGGCATATTAATACCCATTTCAAAAATAGCAAAAATAAAATAAATGATAAGGTAAAAGATAACAATTGCTACATATGAAAAATCCGTTACTAATGGAATCACTGCTAGCCCAACACTACCAGCCAATAGCAGTAAGCTAATTTTTGAAAAACGTAATGGTGCCTTCACCTCTGATCTTGTCGCAAAATAAAGGGAAGCCGCTAGCATGCCCGCTGCACCCGAAGCCTCAATAAAGCCAAAATGAGTGGACTTAACTTTGAGCAATTCAATAATAATATACGTTCCTCCAACAGCGATTGCTGAGAAGAATAAGTTAATCCATAAGGCAACCCACATAATCGTTTTAATGACTTTTTGTTGTTTTATATAATGAAAGCCACCCTTAAGCCCTTCCCACATTTTTTCTTTTTTCACATCTTCTCCTCTTGTACTATAGAGGTTAAAATTCATCGTTGCTTCTAAGCAAAAGGCAATAGCATAAGCCACCATATTGACCATTAAAAATGCGTCCATCTCAAAGAAGCCGTACATCATTCCCCCAATTACTGGTCCCCCGATCATAGCTACAGACATCGACAATTGGTTAAATGACATGGCACGCTGTAAACGCTCTGGATTAACAAGCGTTGCAATCGCAGATGAAAACGTTACCCCAGAAAAAGCAGAGCAAATTGTATTGAACACAGTAGCCGTATAAACCGCATACACCGATAAGCCTACCGTTTCTGTGTAAAGCAATAAGCCCCCTACTGTCAAAATGGTACCAGCTTGTGCAAGTAGAATTGTACGCTTCTTCGAAAAATTATCAGCCACATAACCTGCTAATGGAGCTACAAGTGCACGCGGCAACACGGAACAAATCATATTGGTCGCAAAGCTCATCGCCGAACCTGTCATAGCTAAAATATACAAACTAATTCCAAAAGCCATCACATGAGACCCTAACTGCGAGATCATTTTACTGGCTGTAAATGTCCATAAATGGTACGTCGCCTTTTTATATTTTACCGCTTCATTCATCTAAAATCCCTCCATATTTTCAATTCGCTTAAAAAGTTTAATTAAATTAAACAAAATATAACACACCTTCCACTTTTCACGCAAGAAAAAGTTTAATATAATTAAACAAAGGACATTATAAAAAAAGGAGGCGAGGCAATGAACTCTTTAGGCGCAAGAATTCGCAAAATAAGGAAAGAACAAAAATTAACATTAGAGGCACTTGCCGGTGATCGTCTAACAAAAGGTATGTTAAGTCAAATTGAAAATGATAAGGCCAAGCCTTCGATGGAAAGTCTTGAATATATAGCGGAACGTTTAGGAGTAAAAGCAAGTGAATTACTTGAACAAGTAACACCCTCTTCGCTACGTCAACTTTTAGAGCAGGCAGAAATTTTGTTTACGGAATTAAAACTTGGTGATACAGATAATGCTCAGCAAATCGTCGAGATGATTAAGCCTTATGTAGAAGAGCTTCCGCTTAGTTATGAAGGAGGTCGTTTACTGTATATATACGCTGCAACACAATATTATGCGGGATTAACGACATGGGAGTCACCGCTTCAAGAGTCACGTACTATGTTTAAAGAAATTAATTTACTAAGTCACTGGTTTGAAACTTATATATTACAGTTGGGTATATTATCAGAAAATCGAAAATACAAAATGGCCTATTCCTGTATTTTACAAGCGAAAGAAGAGGTTGAGCAGGAAAATTATCAATTAGATTCGCGAGATGCAGGGAAAATGGCTTATTATATTTGCGTTTTACAGGTAGCAATTGGCGAAATTGAAGCAGGTAAACAGCTCATTAACGAGACCATTACCAATGCACATAAAAATCAATTTTACTTTTATATAGATGATATGTATCGAATTGGGGCGTTTTGTGCCATGATTGACAATGATTTTGAGCAAGTAGAGCATATGCTGAAGAAGCTTGAGCAGTATCGGATTTTTGTCGAACAAGTGAATGTAGATGCTTTTATTTTCGTATTAAGAGCGCATTATTATAACAATTACACGCACGAATATCAGCAGGCACTAGAGGAAATAGAGCGTTTTGGTGCGCTTAAGCATGAAGGCTCGATTATACTCGATAAAAACCTTTACTATGCAGAAAAAGGAAAATCCTTATATTTACTAGGTCAATATGAAGAAGCGAAGGAAACATTTGAACATTTTACAACCGTTCCCTCATTCATCTTACATCCAATTGACATATTAGGCTTAAATGAGTGCTTTTCCTATAAAGCACTTTGCTATGCACATTTCGGTGAGTTAACAACTGCCTACGAAATCGCCAAAATGGCCTATATGGATTCTCAGGATTTAATTGATCTTCCCTATAAACAAAAAATTGAAGAAACTTATTATTCAATTAAAGCACAAATTGATTTGGTTCAATAGATTTTAAAGGGATTGCACAATGATGTACAATCCCTTTTCTTTTAGCTCAATTTATCTTTTCTAATTTCCTTTTGAATCTTGCGAAGAGCTTTTTTCGAACCGCGCTCTATATCATGCTGAAGCTTGCGTTCTTTATAGTCTACAAACAAAGTCTCTAAATCATATCCTTCTGGGTATAATTCTATTGCCGGTAGCTCTAATGACAATCGCTTAACATTTACCTTTTTGAATTCTCCCTCATAGAACACAACAACATTAAAGAAATTATCCATTTCTAGATAAACAATTCCAACGTCATCATAATCTAACAGCTTTACACGATCTCCCTTTTTAAAATCAACCTTTACTTTTGTTCTCTCTTGCTCAAACTTAGGCTTCCTGATTTTACTGTCATGAACTCGTTCTAGATGATAATCCTTATTGTCAATATAGCCCTTCGCTCTTTGTAATACTGTTTCACGTATATTCATTTTCTTAGAAATCCATAGGGCATTACTTTCTCCAGATGTTCCGATAACTAATTTATATAACGGTTCTAATGTTTCACTATTAAAACGCATAGCTGCATTCATAAAATCACTATGCATTTCAGAAAAACTCTTAATTTCTCCATAATGAGTAGTTGCCACTGTCATACAGCCCATATGATAGAACTCCTCTAAAATAGCAATCGCCAGTGCTGCTCCTTCATTTGGTTCCGTACCGCTTCCTATTTCATCAAATAGCAAAAGCGTATTATTATTGGCTGCCCTCATAATATCCGAAAGATTTTTCATATGGGATGAAAACGTACTAAGTGCATTTTCAATACTTTGATTATCACCAATGTCTACAAAAATATGATCAAATACGGCTATTTCAGTACCTTTATCGGCAACAATATGGAAACCTGACATTGTAGCCAATGTTAACAAACCAATAGTTTTTAGGACAACAGTTTTACCACCAGCATTCGGTCCTGTAATGATTAAGTTGCGATAGTCTTTACCAATTTCAAAATGAAGTGGCACCGCCTTACCAGTTAACAGTGGATGCTTACAATTAATGAGGTTTATATAGCCAACATCATTTAAGCTTGGTTCTACGCCTTCAATATGCTTGCTATACTTGGCTTTGGCAAACACCATATCATATTGGCTAATTAACTCCATGTTGATGTTGATTTCACGGATATTTTCCATCAAAAGCCCAGATAATGTCGCCAAAATCTGATATTCCTCCACCGCTTCCTCTGCTTTCAAAGTGGCCAATTCTACATTTAATTTAGCTACCGTACTTGGCTCCATAAAGACCGTTGCACCTTTAGATGAAACCTCTACTATTGTCCCTTGCACATGATTTTTGTAGGTAGCCTTAATGGGAATCGTGTATCGATCATCCTTTTTACTTATAAAAAATTCCTGGATATATGTTTTATTGGCACTATTATTTAAAAATTTAGTTAGGCGGTCTTTAATTTTTTCCTCTGTTGTTTCGATATGATTTCGGATACGCTTTAATTCTCTACTAGCGGCTGAATCAACACGATTGGCTTTAATCGCAAAATTAATCTCCTCTTCCACACTTTTAAATTCAGACATCGAATTAGCATAGGATGCAAGTACTGGCGCAAAAAATTCCTTTTGCAGCATAAACTTTTTAATTTTTCTACAGCCTCGTAAAAAATCTGAAATGCTAACTAATTCACTAGGGTCTAAAATAATCCCCTTTTCAAGTTTTTTAATGGTATTGTCAATGTTCGATACCCCTAAAAACGGGACATGACCTTCTGCATCTAAAATTGCTCGTGCCTCAGTCGTTTCATTCAAACGATTTTTAACAACTGTCAAATTTGGGCTCGGCGTTAATTTATCTAATAATTGTTTACCTAATCCACTGACACAGTATGATTTAACGATATCCTTCAATTCATTGTATTGTAACTTCTCAAAAGTAGTATGGTTCATATTAAATTCTCCTCATTATGATTTTTCCATAATCATTCATGAAGATACCTACTCATTAGATAGCAATGATTTTTTATTGGCTCTACATCAAATGTTGGAGTGATGCACTATGTGAAATCTCACCAAGATTACGGCGATTGTCCTTCCTTTTGTAGGGACACTTCAACAATTAGTATGGAACCTTTATATTCAATTAAAAAAACAAAAAAGCTGTGGGGATCCCACAGCTTTTACATTACAAGGCATGTGTAAAAAGCATCGTGAAAAAGACTTCATCTACATGAAGTTTAGTCAGTGCATTACAAGCTTTATAAAGTATTGTAGGTATCTTCATAGGTATCGAAATAAATCCACGACTAAATAAGGGGTCACTTTATGACTCAAATCCCCCGTCGTCATTAAATTTATTTCATTAAGTTTTTCCTATTTAGAACCTACCGCACTCATCAAAAGCACCTCTCATTAATTTATAGTAATCATCATTGTTATCTAATTGATTGACGTAATATTACTATATGCTGACAAAAAAGTAAAGTTTCTTATTTTTGTCTAACAATAAGACTAGAGATTTTCTCATGTTCGTTTGTTCTTTGGATGCTCGAAAGGTGGAGGGGATTTTATTACAATTCCCCAAAATGTTAATCCATGCAAAAAGGACCTGTAGAAAATATCTACAAGTCCTTTTTTAAGCTGATTTATGATGTGCTCTTCTCACTTCAATGATTTTCGAGCCTGAAAACAGTAGTAAGGCTGCCCAAATAATGCTAAATGCCAAAAGCTCTATTTGACTAAACGGTTCCTTATAAAGTACGATCCCTATAACTAACGTAATCGTTGGCGATACGTATTGAATAAAGCCTAATAAATAGAGTGGAATATTTTGTGCACCTTTCGCAAATAAAATTAACGGTACTGCTGTCACGATACCACTTACAATCATGAGGATGTCTGTTTTCACATCAACATGTAAAAATGAGGCATGATTCGTTGTAAAGAGGTAAACATAATAGCCTAATGCAAACGGTAGAATAAATAACGTTTCTATGGCTAGACCTCTTGTCGCATCAAGCTTAATTTTCTTTTTCAGAACACCATAAATAGCGAAGGATATAGCAATAAGAAGTGCTACCCATGGGATTGATCCATAATTTATCGTTAAAATAATAACAGCAATAAAAGCAATTCCGGTAGCCACCCATTGCGCACGACTAAGTGCTTCTTTAAAGAAAATAACCCCTAAAATAACTGACAGTAAAGGATTAATATAATAGCCTAAGCTCGTTTCAATTAAGTGGTTATGGTTAACTGCCCAAATATATAAATACCAGTTCATCGAAATAACAAATGAAGCTCCAGCAAGCTGCCAAAAATGCTTTTGGTGTGACCACAAATATTTTAAGTCTGCGATAAGATCCTTGCGCATTCCAAATACTATTACTGCTAGTACTGTAAAGACAAAGGACCAAATGACGCGCGATAATAAAATTTCCATACTCGGTACATGTTCAAGTAGTTTCCAATAAAGCGGAAATGCACCCCAAAAAGCATAGGCAAAAAATGCTGCCAAAACCCCTTTTTTCTCATTTGACATTGCCTCTAACTCTCCTACTCCGTAAAAATCTATACGACTCTTTGTAATATTACCATTTAAAGAATAGACTAATTATAGGACTTTGATTGAAAAGTGTAAATGTCAAATTTTAATAATTCGACATGAGTGAGCGTTACTCTATATTTTCAGATTCAAGCTCGGAAATATATTTACGCACCATACTATAGCTGATATCAGGATTAATTTGACGTTTAATGCGTATGTGAATTTCTTTAATACCTACACCTTGCTCTCGCATATCACGAATCATAGATTTTAGCGGAGCTGATAGTGAATCCCTCGACAAAGCAGTATGTTTGCTTAATTCAATTAATAGCTCTGTATTTTGTTGGCGAAGCTCCTTCAGCTCACTTACGACACAATTATATTCCGTTAACTTTTTTTGCAAGACCGCATTTTGTTGCTTCATTTTTTGCATATCTTCCGCAAGCTGTACGTTTTGTTTTTTAAAATTATTTCGCTCCTGCTCCAAAACATGATGCTTTTCATCTAAATCTTTATGCAAAGCATGGTATAGCTCTTCTATATGTGTCAATTTTTGATAACGATTTTGCGATAACACCATAAGTGTTTCTGTCGTATCAATAGCAAGTGTTCCATCTTTTAATTTTTCACACGATAATGCAACTGGATTTATTTTATTCATCGACTTTTCTTCACTCCATTACTATTTAGTTCGTGTAATGGCATAGCTTTGTATATCATTTTTCCGCTTCCTTCACATTGAAAAATAATTTTCACTGGTCTTATTATCATCTTAATTTTTATTTTGTCAATATAAAAAGCTTCTTGCGAAAAGAGATGCAAGAAGCTTTAAGATTACATTTTTTTCAGCTTTTCATATTCAAGTTGTAGACGTTCAATACGTTTACGGCCTTCTTCACGATTTCTAGCCGTTTCTGCTTGAATTTGCTTCGTTTCTTGAATACCAGACATAATTGTTTGCCAAGTCGTTTCAATTGTTTCGATTTTAATGCTTGGGCTACCAGCAGCACGCGCGATATTAACACTATTTTTACTAATATTTTCTGCATTTCGTACAAGCATTTCATTCGTACGACGGTCTAATTCACTCATTGAATCTGAAATAAGCTTTTGGCGTTTTAACGTCACCGCATGAATAAGCCCTTGTTTGAATATAGGAATTGTCGTCACAAACGCAGAGTTAATTTTAGCAATTAGATGGTTATTTCCTTGCTGCATTAAACGAATTTGTGGTGCAGATTGGAATGAAACTTGTTGCGCCATTTCTAAATCATAACGACGTTGTTCTAGTAAATCAACTGCACGTACCATCGTTTCATATTCCATTGCCGCTAATTGATCACCAGTTTGTGCTTTTTGTTCAAGTGCTGGTAATGATGAACGTACTTCATCAGTTTTCACTTCAATTGCTGCTATAAATTTACTTAGAGTTTGGAAATAGTTTAAGTTTTGATCATATAAGTTTTCAAGATCAATGGTATTACGTTTCATTTCACCTTCGTATTTTTGGACCTCACGGAAAATGACATCAACTTCCTTGTTCATGCTGTCATATTTAGATAGAAACTTTTCTAATTGTTCCTTGCCTTTACTGAATAGCTTAGTAAGGAAGCCACCTTTTTTATCCTCCGCGAAATCTTGAGGATCAAATTTATCCATAATTCTATTTAAATTATTTAATAATACACTTGATTCCTCAAGCTTACTTGTTTTCATCGTTGCCAGCATCTTATCAGAAAAAGTAGAAATACCATTCGCTGTTTCTTTTCCCAGCTCTAGCATAGCAATTTGATCTTTGACATCAATTTTTTGTGCTAACGCATGGACCTCAGGATCTTGCTTTAACGCAAGTTGATTTTGAGCAATTTGTGATAACTCTTGCTCAGAAACAAGTACTGGTTTTTGTGTTTGCTCTACCTGTAATAATGGATTAGGCTGTAATAATGGATTTTCCGATGCGAATGGATCCTTAGATTTTAATAGGTCGTTGTCGAATTCAGACATAAAGTTTTACCCCCTGCGTTTTATCTCTTTTATTACATACGATTCCAAGCTGAAAAAGTTTCATTATAGTAAATTATAGCTCGTTTTAATAGAAAATTCGAATGATCTTGTGAAATACTTTACATTACTTTCTAATATTGGCATGCTTAAACTAAGAAAGCAACCAAATTATGTTTATCAAAACATATTACAAAACTCAGTGAATATTTATTCAATAAGTTTTGATGAGCAGGCTTTATTACTATATAACCTCATAAATATGTAGAATTATGATACATACAAATTAGAAATCTTGTTTTGCCCACAACGTTTACTGTTACTCATTTAAGGATATTTAAGAGAAGATATTAAACTATTTTATTGAAATTACCAGAAAGGAAGGTACTGGATGAATATTTGGGCGTGGATTGGGCTTCTAGGAATCTTGATGTTTTCACTCTTGCCTTTACTCAAAAAAGAGAACAGGACAAAGGAGGAAATTAGAAGGACAATCGTAACCGGATTGATGGTACTAGGCATCATCGTTGCTGTGCTCATCTTTAATGTCAATTATTTACTTGCATTGATTGCAGGTTTCATTGCAATGATTGTCTTCGATAAAAAAACATATACGAAGAAACGAATAATAATATATGGATCGTTTATTCTCGTTGTTGGAATTGCGAGCTATTTCTTTTTCCGTGATAATCCCGATTATATTTTGAACCATTTGAAAGCCCACCCACAAACAACTTCTCTTTACGTTGCTGAAAATGGTGAGAAATTGATCACTTATCATTCGGATATAGTCAGACCACTAGCAAGCACAGTAAAGATGCTAATTGCCGTCGAATACGCGATGCAAATTAATGCAGGTAAAATAACTAAAGACAGCCCTGTGTCGTTAGACAATTTAAAGCGTTATTACATTAAAAATACAGACGGTAACGCACATGAAGATTGGCTGAAAACAATGAGCAGTGAAGGTAAAATTAAAAACAATGCAGTAACATTGCATGATGTAGCAAAAGGAATGATTACCTACAGCTCTAATGCCAATACAGATTTTCTCATTGATGTACTAGGCATATCTAACATTAATGAGAGAGCAAAATCTCTAAAACTGACACAGCATGAGGAGGTCTATCCAATTGTTAGTGCACTATTAATCTCTGAAGACATAGAGAACGAAACGAGTGAGAAACAGTTGATCAAAAAGCTTAGAGAGATGCCGATAGCAACATATCGTTCTATTGCGGAAGATTTAAGCGAACAAATGAAGGTTGGAACGATTATAGCTGAGGAAATATCATTTGATATGTCTATGAATCTGCAAAAAGTATGGTCGGATCGTTTAATAGGTGCATCAGCGAATGATTATGGGAAGTTGTTAGCAATCATTTCGAATGACGCACTTCCAGAGGGAGCTGCTGCTACAGTAAGAGATTTACTAGAATGGCCGATGCAATATAACGAGCAGAATCATGAACGTTTTGTCCACCTTGGGGCAAAAGGTGGTTCAACTGCATTTGTGCTTAACGACGCAATATATGCAGAAGATCACAATGGCAATAAAATCGAAATGGTAATTTTAACAGATGATTTGAACCTCTGGCAGGGACTACTAATCAGAAAAAATATGAATTCATTCGAATCCAAATTACTAGGAAGTAAAGACTACCGTCTGCAAGTCCAGAAAAAACTTTCCGAATCCTAATTCATCCACAAACCTTCCTCATTAATCATGATTTCTTACAAATTATGCACTCAATTATATATCAATAAAAAAACCGAATAGGGCACTTTTTTAAGTGCCCACAATTCGGTGTGTAGTTCATTTATATGTTATTTTTTAAAATGGACGTTTATTTTTCTTCGTAGAATGTAGCTACTTTAATCATCATGTTGTCACTTTTAGCACTGTTTTAATTTTCTTGATAACGCCACCTGAACTATAAGTTAGTACACTACGTTTATAGAATGATATGCTGAATAAATAAGCAACAATAATCGTCGCAATTAAAATACCTAACGATATAAGTGGCACCATTACTCCTATATCAGTAGCCCCGATACGCATCGGCATGACCATTCCAGACGTAAAAGGAATATAAGAGAATACCTTAATGAAAATTGTATCTGGATTGCCAATCCCTGAGATCATAACATAGAAACCTATTAATGTAATCATCATGGCTGGCATTAATACTTGACCTGCTTCTTCAACTTTAGACACTAAAGAACCGAATAATGCCCCAACAATTAAATAAAGAATTATTGTTAATAGCAGGAATAGAATCGCATATATCACGTAACTTATCGATAATTCTTTAACAATACTTGCTGCCATATCCCAAATAAAGCCGTTCTTCGCAAATTTTGCATAGATTAGGAAAACAACTGCAATCATACCCATCTGTGTTAATGCGAGTAATAGTACACCAGCAATTTTTGCTTTAAAATGGGTAGCTGGCTTTACACTTACTAGTAGCATTTCCATTGCGCGTGAACCTTTTTCAGATGCAATTTCCGTAGTAATCATAGATAGGAATGTAGAAATAAAGAAATAGATTAATATACCAACTGCATAAGATACCCATAATCCTGATTGTTTTTCTTCTTCGCTTTTACCGTCAGCAGATTTTTCGTTTAAGTTTTTATTCGAGATAACCGTTTTTGCACCAATAATTTGCGATGCTTGGTCTGGTGTTAGCGATAGCTGTTGTACGGTATAATTTTGGCCAGCAAGTTGCAGTATCGAATTTAACGCAGCTTGATCATTTAATTTCAATGGCGTGAAAGTGGCAATTTCAGCATTTAGTTGATCATTTTGATCTGTTATTTTAATGATTGCATCTAGCTTTTCGTCCTTGACCTTTTTCTCTAACGCCGATATATTTGACTCATTTTGTATAAATTTCATATCGCCATTTGAAACAAAGAGACCGCTTAAATCAGCAGTTGTTTCATTGACGATTGCAATTTGTTGTGTATGATCATCACCCGTAAAAAGCTCTTTAATATCCGACCAGAAAACTGCAACAGACATCCCCAATATATAAATGCATGTCATTACAACAAAGGATCTTGATTTTAATTTTGATTTGTAAAGCTGTTTCACTAATAAATTAAACTTCGACAATGTTGCCACCTACCTTATCCTTAAAGATCTCATCTAACGATAAGTAATCTAAACTAAATTTTTCAATATATTTACCATTTGAAAGCTGTTCGAAAATGCCTTGTGCAAAACTCTCATCCTCCAGAATGAGCACTGTTTGCTCTTTCTCTTCTCGAACATCCTTGACACCTTCTAGTGCCAATAATTGAGTTGTCGTCCACTCTGTTCGAACTGCTAATCTTGTTTTTCCATATTGTTTCTTTAAATCTAGTAGACTACCTGAGAATAGAGAGACTCCACGTTTTAATAGACACAGATGATCGCATAGCTCCTCTACATTATCCATTTGGTGACTAGAGAACAAAATCGTCGTGCCCTGTTCTTTTAAAAGTAATATGGCATCCTTTAGTAAATCTTTATTCACGGGATCAAGTCCACTAAATGGTTCGTCTAGAATTAAGAACTGTGGTTTATGAATAAAGCTAGCAATCAATTGTACTTTTTGCTGATTCCCTTTTGACAAAGTTTCAGCCTTATCTTTCCGTCTTTCTTCGAGCTCAAATCGGCTAATCCAAAAGTCAATGTCCTTCTTTAACTCCGACTTTTTCATTCCACGTAACTCGCCAAAGAAGTAAAGTTGATCCTCTACCTTCATCGTCGGAAAAATGCCTCGTTCTTCTGGTAAATAGCCAAGTACATCACGGTTGATGGCATTAACGGGTTTGCCATCCCATGTAATCGTTCCAGCTGTCGTCTCTTGTAAATCTAAAATCATTCGGAAAGTCGTTGTTTTGCCGGCTCCGTTTTGTCCAATCAGCCCAAAAATCTCCCCTTTTTTAATTGTAAAATTAAGATTATCGACCGCTGTGAAATCTTTGTATTTCTTTGTGACACGCTCTAATTGTAATGTCATCTTTTTTCCTCCTTACCCTTCAAATATATGTAATTCTCGTTGCAGTCCCTTTTTCCGTTTTTCAACCTTCAAAATCTGCATACACATAATCATTACGACTACAAAATTAAAGAACGATACTCCCGTGTTTAAGAATCTTTCTGTTGATTCACCAAGTCCAATATAAAGATTGATAAATCCAATGAAAAGATTTAACAATGTTACTAATATAAATAGACGGTTTATTGATCTTAAATACTTTATTTTTGAAGAACTATCTGAAAATAATTCAAATGGCCCTTCTGGTTTCTTTTTTCGGTAATATGCCCAGCATCCAAATTTTGAAACAAACTCAATATTCATTGACTCTAAAAAATCATAATAATCCTGGTTTTTACCAATGACTAGTTCGTTGCGATAACTGTATTGTCCTGGTTCCCCTTTTTCAAAAATAAAGTAGCCCAACATTGTTCGCTTTAGATACCAACCTTGTTCCGCCATAACATTAACCCATGCTTCTTCTTTTTCATAATCGAAAAAAAAACGATACACTCTTTTTTTCATAAAGTCCCACCTCCATTCTAAATCTTATAAAACTGATGCGAACTCATGGTTAAATATGTACCTTGATAGTTGTCATTATAACTTGACATTTCCCTTTTTTATTATCCGATTTTTCTAATTTCCCAGAAAATAATTTCGAAACAAATGTTCATCTCTTACTAATTAAAGTAACAATAGATAATATGCAATTGCCTTGATCGGTAGCCATTTCCTATATTAATCAGTAAACACATCCATTTCCTTCTTCAATTTATGGCGCACACGTACAAGTTTTAATAATGGTAAAGAGAATAACACGGCCACAACAATATTAGCGATATTTAATGTTAATTTAATCCAGTCTTTTGCCTGTTCTGAAAAAATCCCACTCAGACCTATTAAACCTATAACCAAATTAAGTAGGATGAGCGATAGTAGCAATGAAATTTTTTGGGAGAGCTTACTAATTTTATTTTTCTTATCAGAGTAAAGTTCAAAAGGTCCATCACTTGCTGGCTTTCTAAAGAATACGAAATTGCCAGAACGATCCACCTGTTCAATTCCCGAGGAACTAAGAAATTCTAAATATTCGTCTTCATATGAAGCACCAAATCGTTCCAGTTCATCATACCGATAAATATAGCTATTTGGCTCCCCACGTTCGAATGTAAAACGTATCCAAGTGAACTTTTTTAAATGCCATCCTTGGCTTGCCATATCGTTGACCCATTCCTCAATATCATACGGGTTGACAACTATTCTATATTTATCCATTTGTTCCATCCTCCTTTGTTATACGGATGCCATTGTCAAAAAGTTCCCTTAATCTCAAAATTTCGTATTCAACTACTTTTCTTCCACTCTCTGTAATGATGTATTCTTTTTTTCGTCCATCACCATCTAGTGCCTCAATCCATCCCCGCTCGAGTAATGTTTTGATTGCTCCATATATTGTCCCCGCTCCAAGACGAACTCGACCATTGCTCATTTCCTCTACCAATTGCATAATGCCATAACCATGTCTTGCATCAAATAAAGCTAATAAAATATAATAAACGCCTTCTGTTAATGGCGGATGCTCTTGAGTCATACAATCCCCCCTACTTATATCGCCTAACAATATATCGTCATACGATATACTTAAAATATATCAGCAGACGATATAGTTGTCAAACGCTTTTTCTTCCATAAAAAGTTAAAATCATTAATACTTTTCATACTTGAAGTGTAGCACTATGTTGTTGTTTTGATTCACTTGAGTGATTTTTCTGGCTACCGAGCTCTTCTTCTTGCCTTCCAAATATTATTTAATTTCCACAGTTTGTTAATATTTTTTATTGCAAAATGAAATTGCTCTATGTTAGCATGTAAGTAATTACTTGCATGGAAGGAAGAATTCTATTGTCAACAAAAAGCACCGCAGAGCGAATCATAGAAGCAGCTTTACAACTCGTTAGTGAGAAGGGCTATACTGCGGCAACAACTAAAGCAATTGCTGAATTAGCTGGGGTTAATGAAGTAACAATTTTTCGCCATTTCGGAAACAAGCGTGGAATTTTGAAGGCCATTATTGAGCAATTTTCCTATTTTCCTCTTTTACAGCAAGAGATCAATAAAAATGTTACATGGGATTTGGAAACGGATTTACTAAATTTCTCTATAAAGCATTTTAACTTTTTAATGTCTATTAAAGACTTTGTAATGATTGGCTTTAGGGAAGCTATGCAATTCCCTGAAATTAATGAAGAGATTGCTAATATCCCACTTCATATTAAACATGAGCTAATTCATTATTTTCAAGAAATGCATGAAAGAGGAAAAGTCAGAGAGATTGATTTTGAAGCAGTAGCATTATCCCTTATCGCTGTTAATTTTGGTCATTTTATTTCACGTGCACGTTTAGAAACAATTGTTTCTGATATGCCAACTGAAGAGTTGTTAAAAACGAGCATTTCAATTTTTTCTAGGGGATTGGCTCCCTAGAAAAAATTTTTCTATTCAATGCAAGTAAGTACTTACTTATATTTATGGGGGGGCAATTATGAAAGGTTTACAAGCTTTATTTAAAATTCGAGAAACATATATTGGCATTGTCGTTACAATTGCATTTCAGGTCATCTTCTTTTCCGTATGGATGACTGCCTATGATGGTGTAAATGACAGAACAGAAAATTTAAAGATAGGACTCATTAGCGAAGATACTGAGATGGGGCAACAAGTAGTAAATGAAATAAAAGAAAAACTACCTTTTACAATAGAAAATTACACCTCTCAAGACAAAGCTGAACAAGAATTAAATACTCGTGATATTCATATGATGATTCATATTCCAAACAACTTTACGAGTCAATTACAAGCAGGTAAAGAGGCTGAAATTATTTACTCTATTAATCAAGCAAATGCAAGTATCGCAAAAAACATGATGGACGGAGTAGCTAAACAAGTAACGGAGGAAATTAACCACAATATTTATAGTTTACAGCAGGGGAAAACCATCGAAGCATTTTCTCAAAAGTTCTCACAACTTCCAATGGAAAAAAATACAGCACAACAAATTAACGAAGCCGTTGCTACAACAATTATGAATGTAAAAGATCGTGCAATAGATTCTACTATTATTAAAACGAATAATGTTAAAGAATTTGCTGCGAATTTTGTGCCATTGATGCTTATTATTTCGTCGTTTGTTGGTGCAATGGTAATGATTATGCAGCACCAGCAGGCCGCACAAATTGTGCAAGATACAATTTCCAAATGGCAATTGTTCCTAGCAAGACAGCTTATTAATATTGGTGTAGCCTTTGCTCTTCCGCTATTAACAATTGGCTTAATGCATCTATTTAATATTTCAAGCACAGCAAACTTTTTAACAGTATATCTTTTTCAAGCATTAATGTTCTGGGCCTTCCTCTGCTTGGCACAAGCCTTTATCATAATTTTTGGTAACTTGGGCATGATTTTTAACATTTGTGCTCTTTCTATACAGCTTGTTACTTCAGGTGCTCTCGTTCCACAAGCAATGCTATCAGAATTTTACAATAAACTAGCTGCACTTCTTCCAGCTACTTACGGAGCAGACGGGTATTACACTATTATTTTTGGCGGAAGCACTGATAATTTAATGAGTAATTGTAGCTCGTTAGGAATTATCATCGCTGTGACACTGGGCATTTCTGCTGCGGTCATTGCTTTAAGTAGATCAAAAGTAAAAAGCGAAAGTGAGCACATTTCCCCAGCTACTGTTCAATAATATTGTTAAAAAAGCGATGTTCTAATGACGAGTTAGTACATCGCTTTTATAGTAAAACCATAAAACGGTGAAGATACCTTTGCTTAGATGCGGTACTTTAAATAAAGGTGATTTCCGTTCTAGGCTATCGCTTTTCTGCGGGTGAGAGTCGAGCCACCACCTCCTCTTATATTTTTACTGTCGCTTCGCTTTCGCACAGTAAACATTTGTACTGACGCTATTGCTAACTTTGGGTTATATCCTTGGAAGCGACATGCTAGAAGATCCATATTTTGAAAATGGTTGATTGGAGTGGAGACTGGACGACTCCTTGGGGATTAGCGTCACAGATGAGACCCTGCAGCGAAGCGAAGCGGCTCATCGGACGCCCCCAGGAAAGCGTCCAGTCGGAACGGAAATCAACCCCTCGCTTTGCCGATTAGTCCTTTAAAACTAATCACCAATTCGCAAAATAGCCGCAAGCTGTTTATTCAAGGTCCTTACGCTGTCCTCAAAATCTTGGCGATACCATTGAATGATTAGGCCTATGATTGCATTTGCTTGATACGCACTATAATACTCAATGGATATCTCATCATGTACTTTATTATGGGTTGTGATATCCCTTTTCAGCAGAGAGAAAATTCCATCAAATAACATGTAATAGTAGGTCAAAGGCACATTTTTGGAAAAAACAATACGATAGAACATTTTAAAGCGCTCAATATGATGAAAAATACGAATAGTATTTGGATCTATTTGATTTTTATCCAATGTTGTTACTGCACGGTACGGTTCCTCGTAGGAATTATACAAATCCTCCATAATTTCCTGAAAGTATTCCTCAAATAGTCCTTCCTTTTGCTCATAGTGCAAGTAGAAGGTACCTCTGTTCACCTTAGCCACCCGACAAATTTCTGCGATTGTAATACTTTCTAAAGGCTTTGCACTTAATAAAGTTAATAAGGCATTATGTAATGCTTGCTTCGTTTTGACAACTCTTAAATCGTTAGCGCTCATATTTTTTTCCCCTTACTAAACAGATTTTTTATATGTGTTGATTACTGAACAGTTCTGAGTTTTTTGTGTATTGAAATCGCTTACAAAACTATTATATTATTTTAATGAACACATGTTCAATATCTATCATTATATATCCAAGAAATCGCTAGGACAAACTCTTGTGAAACAACATAAATAATAGGAGGTTTTTGTGATGAGATTAGAAGGTAAAGTAGCAATCGTTACAGGTGCAGCGTCAGGTATGGGTAAAGCAATTGCAGAAGGTTATGCCAAAGAAGGAGCAAAAGTCGTAGTTTCTGACTTAAATTTAGAAGGTGCACAGGCTGTTGTTGAAGGTATCGAAGCAACTGGTGGCTCAGCGATCGCCGTTCAAACAAATGTCGCTTCAACTGAAGATTTACAACGCTTGTTTGATGAAACAAAAAATGCATATGGCAAATTAGATATTTTAGTAAATAATGCTGGTATCATGGATGGCATGGAACCAGTTGGGGAAGTTTCTGATGAACGATGGGACAAAGTATTCGCGGTAAATACAACTGCTGTAATGCGTTCAATGCGTATGGCAACAGAGATTTTCCTTGCTCAAGGACACGGTGTCTTTGTTAACAATATTTCTGCTGGTGGTCTTTATGGCGCTCGTGCCGGGGCTGCCTACACTGCTTCTAAGCATGCTGTTGTTGGTCTAACAAAAAACACAGCATTTATGTATGCAGATAAAAATATTCGTTGCAATGGTATCGCTCCAGGTGCAGTTATCACAAACATTGCTTCTACTATGACAAATGTGAGCCAAACAGGTGCAGCTCGCCAAGCACTAGGTATGTCCATTAACCCACGTGCTGGACAACCTGAGGAAATCGCTCAGCTTGCTATTTTCCTTGGCTCAGATGAAGCAAGCTTTGTCAACGGACAAGTAATTGCTGTTGATGGTGGTTGGACAGCTTACTAATTTTTTATAGCATATATGAAATAATTATGGTTATTTCATGAAGTAGCATGTTTAAAATGAGTTCGGTATTGTATGTATTGTATCGAACTCATTTTGTATTTGGCCTTTATCCATTGAAGTAATTGCATATTAATGCATTCCTGTCCCCTTTTTATATTCGGAAAATGATAAAAAATCAAAAATGACCTCTTAGAGACACGTTATTCCAAGAGATCATTCTTTTCAAATTGCTAATTGGCTTTAGCTTAAAATATGGCTAACGAAAATATTTACTGAGCTTTCTTAAAAGTGAGTGATTTTCCTTTAGTTTCTTTTACTAGCAACATACATGAAATAGAAATGATACTTGCTATGACCAAATAAATTGAAATTGGGATGGAGCTTACGGTGAATACGTCATCAATTGTATGAATAAACCAATAATAATGGCTGCCATAATAATCCAATCATTCCCTGTATCTATCATTGGGAACCCAATAAATCCTCAAAATGCAGTTAAAACGGCTCCTGTAAGATAGCTTGACTTCCGACCCCAAACATAACTTAAGTGTCCCATTAATGGTATGAAGAAAAAGTGAATAGCATGGTTTTTTCAGAATCCGATGATCAGACAGCACCAACTGTTATGAGAAATATTGTTAATAAAACAAACACCATGCATAATAACGGGTTCTGTTTTCGAGTACAAAACTTAAAAAAAAACTATAAAAGGGATATCAAATCAAAATGATTTGGATGTCCCTTTTTTATTGATATAAAGCGGTTTTTTAACAATTTTCTTACGAATTGGTATATCAAATCGCATTAATAAAGCTACATTATAGAAAGTCCTATAACGATGCGAATACATAATCTTTTTTTCGCTCGAATTAGTTAACGTGATAATTTAAATGGCAAGGAACTATATTCAACTAATACGAACGGAGCAGTTTAGTGGAAGAAGGATTTTTTAAATACATTAGCGAATAACAAGTTAAAAAGGAAATATGGATATAAGGAAGGACTATATGAGTATATACAAAACACAATCCGGAAGAGAAATGTCTCTAAAGCTTTATGATGCTCAATTGAAGAAATTGGATTATTCATGTAAGGATGTTTACGTTCATACTCGTTTTGGAAGAACACATATCATTGAAACTGGCAATTTATCAGGTGAACCATTGTTAGTATTTCATGGTGGTAATAGTACGACTGCCTATAATTTACTAACGTACAAATTCCTGCTTATGGATTTTCATATTTATGCGGTTGATATTATTGGCCACCCTGGAAAAAGTGATGAAGTTAATCTCTCTCCTAGCAATTATGATTATGGAAAGTGGGCAAGTGACGTTATTTCAGGGCTTGGATTTGATAAAATAGCTTGTTTTGGGGTTTCGTTTGGAGGCGGAGTTTTGGCAAAACTGATGTGTATTGCACCGGAAAAAGTAGAAAAATCCGTATTAATTGTGCCATCAGGTATTAATAATGCCTTTCCTATCAGTACTGTGAAAATGATGATTCCACTACTCAAATATAAACTAACAAAGATAGAAAAATATATAAAAGAAACGGCTTTATTTATGGCCATTAACGAAGAAACTCTTGATAAAGATACTTTGGATATGGTGAAAGATAGTTTTGATCATGTAAAAACAAAAGTAGGGATGCCGTCAAATGTGAGTGAAAAATTAATGCAACAGTGTAAAGCACCCACACTTATTATGGCAGCAGAAAAAGATTGTTTATTTCCAGCGAAAAAAGTATTACCAAGAGCAAATAGAATCATACCAAACAACACGACTCATATGCTAAAAGAATGCGGACACATACATATGTTGCCAGAGCATGAAAAGAAAATGATAGTTGATTTCTTAAGTGTTTAGTAACTTTAAAGTCCTATAAAAAATAATAAAGTTGTTTAATTCTTATTCCACTCCCATGAAAGAACTTAATCATCTTTCATTTTCTGTGGTGTAGCGCTGGTTTTTGCGCTACATGGATGGCTAACGGGTGCTTTCCTTGAAGAACATTGAGCTGTTTTAGACAGCTCTTTTTTCTTATTGTGCTAACGTGGCAGGTTACTTCAAGAAGGAAAATTATTTATTAAAGCGAAATTACTATAAAATAATGCTACCTAATGGTGGCTTTTCATTTTAGAATTTTTTAGAAAAAATTTACGGAAAATTGAACCATTTCCTATTCTTTGGGGAATAAGTAGGTAGATAAAGGAGGTTTTGACGTGACAAAACATGAAGAACTTATCAAAGCTCAGTCAGGGGAACATCATGCATTCAATTCACTATTGAAACCCTATATCCCTTCAGCATATCAGGTGGCGTTTATGCTTCTAAGGGATAGAGCTGCGGCAGATGATGCGGTACAAGAAGCCCTAATTCGTACATATAAATCCATACATCGGTTTAATCCTGAAATTGCATCGTTTAAAACCTGGTTTCATCAAATTCTGCTGCATGTAATATGGAAAATGGCAAAGCGAAAACGATTCTTTTCTCCGTGGAAGGATATTTTGGACAAGTCCAAGGATGGACAGCCAGAGCATATTTATCTTGAGGAGGAAAACCAAAAGGAGTTATATCAATGTATTAAAAAACTTTCAATGAAACATCAGACCGTTATCATTTTATACTACATGCAGGATTTATCTATCTCGGAAATCGCTTCGACCCTCACAGTTAGTGAGGGAACAATTAAATCGCGACTTCATCACGCTAGAGGTGAGCTTAAGAAACAATTGCTGTCATCATCACATGGAGATATGTTTCATAAGGAGGGATGGACATGGAACAAGAATTAAAAAACACATTGAAAAACGTTCAACGACAAATTCAGTTTCCAGAAGAAATCAATATTGAAAGCATCGTTAGAAAGAAAAAACGTTTTAGGTTGAATCAGGCGATTTTATTCGTAGTTCTAATGGTTCTTTTCTTATTGTTAGTTCCAAATGTTACACCAAGTTGGGCTGGGCTTAAGCTCTTTGGGATAAGCAAACAACCTTCTCACCCTTATTCAGAATACCTAGTTCACGACGGTCATTACTATATCCCGACGACAGATGAGAGAGTATACAAAGAGCAATTGGCTTCGAAACTAGGCACAATCTCCCGTATTGGAAATTGGACGTTTTTACGAGAAGGCGATACTACACAATATCCTCCGAACTCCAACTATTATGCCATGAAGAAACAATCACCAGATGAATATATTGCAGTTGAAATACTGGGAGGTACAGCACGGAAAAAGACTATCGAGTATTATCAGGTTCTAAAACGAGCGAACCTAGTGGAAAAACCAGATGTGAAATCTATTTTCGGCGGAAAGAATGACCCATTGGAAGTGCAGGCTGCATATGAAAACATCCGTAAGGTGGTTCCTTTTTTGAGAATATTTCAGTCTTCTGAATTAAAGATGACTACTAGCGCTTTACGCAATGACGGCTCTCGCTATCATGTGAAACTTGAATACCAACCTACATCCGAAAGTAGCATGGGGCAGACAGTCACCATACCAGGTGATAACCATATCACGGACAAATTTATCTGGATGCAGGAATATCCAGAAGAGTATCAAGGCGGTCCTGACTACAATGGTGATTTTCAGTATGACCGCCAACATAAAAAAGGAACTTTTATTTCCAATGGTGTTAAATGGACTCAATACAGCCGTAAGTATAACCAGAATGACCCTTATTTTTCTACAAAGGTAAACGGGATTATTTACGAAGTGACTAGCCAAGGTTGTTCAGTAGATGAAATGAAACAGTTATTACAAACATTTACAAAAGCATCTAATAAGTAATAGGCATGAATCATAAAAACATATACAAAGAAAGGTTCGTCGAAAGACGACCTTTTTTATGTCTTTGAGTATCATATCTTTTTAAGTTGTGAAACTTTATATCTAGTCCTGCAAAGGCTACTAACTTTTTCGGATGATTAAACCGATCAATTTCTCCGATTTCTGAAATAATCATTGCAGCGATTTTTTCACCAATACCGGGAATAGATTGGAGTAATTTATATTCTTCAAGCTGTGCCGCTAACTCATGAAACAATTGTAAATTATTTGTATCTTACAGCTAAAGTGACAGATGTTTGGTGAAACAATGATTATATAGTTACTAAACAAATAGTATCTTTTTTACGGAAAAAAAGATTGAGTTGAACGTCTGCTTTTGAAATAATTGGTACTAATCAATATGTTATTAATGGAATAAGATTCATTAGAAAAAGAATTTTAAAATATAGGAGGGTCGCCAATGGATAAAAATGAATTAATCTCACTATTCCATAAAGAACTTCGACAAGAGGCTCAAGTAAAAGGCTACATAAGAGAGGAAACAGAGCATGTCGTGCGTCACATTTCACAGTTTGGTGAAAAAGGGTTCATTGTCTCATCTAATGTAAACGAAGGCGATGTAAGAGAAATTATTAAGAACGAGTTAAACTATTTTAGTAACCTTGAGCAGGATTTTGAGTGGAAGGTGTATAACTACGACAAGCCTGATAGTTTGAAAGATAGTCTTGAACAAGAAGGATTCACAATAGATGATCCTGAAGCACTAATGGTCATGAAGTTAGATGAACAGCACCCCTTGCTTAATAATGACCAACACTTCAATTTAAAGGAAATAACGGATGAACAAGGCATTCAAGACATTATTGTTCTAGAAGATGCCATCTGGAATGTACCACATGCTGAGCTGGGAGAAAGACTTTGGAGAGATAAACAGAATAATCCTGAATCCCTATACCTTTATGGAATTTATGAAGATGGTCAGCTTGTAAGTGCAGCTTGGATGTACTTGGAGAAAAACTCCTCCTTTGCCAGCTTATGGGGAGGTTCAACACTACCGTTGTTCCGAGGAAAAGGTTATTATACAGCACTTTTAGCTACTCGTGCAAAAAAAGCATATGAAAATGGGCATCCTTTCCTTACTGTTGACGCCAGTTCAATGAGTAGGCCTATCCTAGAAAAGTGTGGTTTTCTATGTCTTGCATACTCTTATGGCTGCCAGTCACCTTCTACCAAGTAGTAGAGCCTCTTATTAAAAAACTAGGTAATAGAAGCTCATGTGTTATTCCGTTAAAGGGTGCGATTGTGGAATAAGCGTTTCTTTTCTTATTCAACTAACGGAGTGCTTTAGTTGAATTTTGATTCACGAAATATTAAATCAAGTTGTAAAAAAAAGGTACTTCAATTGCAGTACCTTTTAATATGCTAATTAATTGTCTTTTTTACCTGCGATTTTGCTTTTTGTACTTCAAAACAGAACCCGTTACACGCATAACCAATTTTTTTATAGAGATTTGGCAAGAAACATTGAAAATCCACTCTTTAATCCGATTTTAGTTTTGCTGAATCCAGGTGCAAATCGAGAGGATTCTTATTCACACTCCGGGCAAGAATTTCTTTACGTTCTAGAAGGGACGCTGACCATCATTATTGACGAAGAGGAACATAATTTGAATCCTTATGATTGTATTTTCTTAGAATCAACCACCTCTTATAACTGGATAAATAAAACAGATTCAATTGTTAAGTTCCTTTGCATTTCTAGTATTCCAGTATAATGTTAAAGCGGATTCGTTATTGAAGGAAAAAATACTGTTCGAAGTTGAATAAAGTTAATGGGCAAACTTCTTGAAAAAACAAAATAGTGGACGACTCTGATCACTACTGCTATAACGTGGAATTTCACGTCAGTATGTGATTAAATCTCAAAACAAAAATGAGGCAAAGACAAAAGTGTTTCAGCCAACAAAAATACCGAACTATCCAATGAAACGCTCATGTGGTGTTTCGGAATAGTTCGGTTTTTCTATTAATCGTGTTTTGTTAATTAATTTAGAGATTATTCGGCTTTATGAAGGAACCAATTAGTTTTGTCCCAGCCTCATTTTAAACTTTTACGCTCTTCTTGCTGGGAATAAGTATCCTATAAATGCCCCAATTAACGCTGGTAATATCCAGCCTAAGCCTATATCGTAAAAAGGTAAAAAGTTCGAATAAGCTTTTTCAATCGCATCAAAAATACCTAATTTCGTCGCTGGAATGCTGGCCACTAATGCTTTATAGCCATCAATCAAACTAATAAAAATTGTAAAAATCATAGCAATCGCGTATACCGTTTGCTTATTTTTGAATAGTGATGAGCTTAATGCAAGTATTATTAAGACAATCGCTATCGGATATAAGAACATTAGCACTGGAATAGCAAACTTAATAATATTCGTTAATCCGAAGTTCGCTATCGTAAACGACACAATACACAATAAAAATACAAACCATTTATAGCTAATTTTCGGGAATATCTCGTGGAAAAATTCGCTACAAGATGTAATTAAGCCAATACTTGTCTTTAAACAAGCAAGGACAATAATAACTGCCAATAAAATAGCCCCAAATGATCCAAAATAGTGATCTGCGACTGCGGCAAATATTAAACCACCATTATCAAAAGTACCAACAGCATCAATACTCGATGCCCCCATATACGTTATTAAACCGTATATTAATGTCATTAATGCCATGGCAAAAATACCAGATTTCCACGTTGCTTTAGCAATTTCCTTTCTATCCGATATTCCTGCACTTTTAATCGCGTTAATAACGACAATTCCAAAAGCTAATGAGGCTAACGCATCCATTGTGTTATAGCCTTCTTTAAAGCCTGTCATAAATGCTGAATCAATATAATCTCCCATTGGCTGCTGGAAATGCCCCATCGGTTTTATAATACTAGTAATAATTAAAATAAATAACACAATCAAAAAAGCTGGTGTTAAATATTTTCCGATATAATCCATAATTTTTGCTGGATTCAATGAGAAATAATAAACAATGGCAAAAAATACAAAGCTAAATAAAGCAAGTAAAAGTGTTGTATGCTCAACTTGTATATATGGTTCAAAGCCAACAACAAAAGGAACTGTCGCTGTACGAGGAATCGCAAAAAAAGGACCGATCGTTAAATAGAGGGCTAATGAAAAGATGACACCGAATAACGGGTGAACACGGCTCGCTAAGTCTCGCAAACCGTTACTACCTGATAAACCAATAGCTAAAATACCTAGAAACGGTAAACCGATAGCTGTTACTAAAAATCCAATTAGGCCAAACCAAAAGTTGGTCCCTGCTAATTGTCCAAGCTGAATTGGAAAAATAAGATTCCCCGCTCCAAAATACAGTCCAAAAAGCATCGTGCCAATGACTGCATATGTTGAAAAAGGTATTTTCTGTTGCATTTTGATGTACTCCTTAGATGTATTTAACTATTGCAAATAATTTAAATAGAGATTTCACATTACAATTCCACTATAGTATCAAGCATTTATTTTAAAAACAATAGTTTTTTCTTTTAAAATCGTTAATTGTACAGTTCCTAGCGTTAAATAGACAAAACTAAAAGAGCTGTCTGTTGACAGCCCCTTAGTTTGCTACAGACCACTCTATATGATCTAAAAACTTATATACGTCCTCATACACTTTTTCGCGCTCTTTGTCTAATGTAATAATATGACCAGAATTTTCATACCAAATAATCTCTTTATCATTTGTTTCCACAGTGTCTAAAATGAATGGTGCACTTTCTTGATAAAGCTCATCATCTAATGAACCTTGTAATACTAATGTAGGTGCTTTAATTGTAGATAATTCATCGCGTGTTTCTGTTGTTAAACGTGTAACACCGTCTAATGAATCCTTTGGTGTAATACGTAACTCATGTAATTCTGAAATAATTTGATCTTTTGATTTATTTTCAAAATGTTTATATAAACGAGCGTAATGATATAAACGTGTAAATAAGCCTTTTGAGTTATCGCGTGTGATTGGTGCACACATAGCAACACATGCTTTCACAGGAAACTTCTCTGCTACTTTTAACGAAAATACGCCGCCAAGTGAAATTCCTACTACCGCGATTTCTTCATAACCATTACTTTTTAGGAAGTTATAACCTTCCACAACATCATTCCACCAGTCTTCCGGTTTAGTTTCAAGTAATGCTTCTGGTTCTACACCATGCCCACTATAAATCGGTGCATGAACTGTATAACCACGTTTTGATAAAAATTCTCCCAGTTTTTTCACATCTTTTGTGCTACCTGTGAATCCATGCAGTAATAGTACGGCCTTTTTGCCTCCCTCAATTGTTAGAGGTTGTGGCTTTGATAAATTCATTTTATAATATCCCCTTCACGGAAATTTGTAATTGTGTATTTTATGTGTCTATCTTAACACCCTTTATTCATAATGTACAATTTATAGTTTTTATCATATTAATGTATTTCATGCATTAATGATGTGAGGTTAATGCATGTTATATAACGCTTTCCGTAACTTTAATTTTGCATTCCTCTTTTTAAGTTCTAAGTTTTTTTAAATATTTTTTTCCCGCTTTAACGGGCAGTAATTTATCTGTACAGAAAGAGAAACGACAGGGATAAGAATCCTACCTCAAATTTCAGTAAAAACTAAAAGTAAGGCATGAGATTAACTGCCCGTAAAAGCCCGATTGGGGAAGACTAATAATCAGTGGTGGATAAAGAACCCACTACTGATTAAGTTTCACTTTATCCCGCTTTAACGGGCAGTAATTTATCTGTACAGAAAGAGAAACGACAGGGATAAGAATCCTACCTCAAATTTCAGCAAAAACTAAAAGTAAGGCATGAGATTAACTGCCCGTAAAAGCCCAATTGGGGAAGACTAATAATCAGTGGTGGATAAAGAACCCACCGCTGATTAAAGTTTCATCTTTATGTGCTATGTGCCTATACTTCCTACTCTTTTACCGTTATAATGCAGTTAACTCAAAAATAACGGGAATAGAGGTGAAAAAATGGAGTGGCAACAATTAGAATATTTTGTCACAGTAGCAAAGCTTGAGCATATGACTCGTGCCGCTGAAACATTAGCGATTTCTCAGCCAGCATTAAGTCGTTCTATTTCAAAGCTTGAAGAGGAATTAGGAGTTCCCTTGTTTGACCGACAAGGACGCTCGATTATGCTCAACCGGTATGGAGAGCTTTTTTTGTATCGCGTCCAACGCATGCGTAAGGAATATGAAAAGGCAGTTTTAGAATTACAGGAGTTGAATAACCCAGAGCTAGGAGATGTGTCACTCGGTTTTTTACATACTCTAGGGACTAGCATCGTACCTGACTTGATCCGCTCATTCCGTCAGAACCATCCACATATACGCTTTCACTTTACACAAAATTACTCTCATTCCCAGTTGAAGCAATTACTCGCGGGAGAGTTAGATCTTTGCTTACTTGCAGCGATAGATACGGAGCCACCTGTTTGCTGGAAGGAGCTTTGGCGTGATGAGCTTTATATTATGGTGCCAATCGATCATCCCCTCGCTAGCCGTAAGAGCATCAAGATGAAGGAACTTGAACATGAGAATTTTGTTCTAATGAAAAAGGGTTACGCATTGCGCCGTACAGCTGATAAATTATTAAATGCTGCAGGTATCAAACCGAAAATTACATTTGAAGGTGATGAGGTATCAACAGTTGCTGGTTTTGTAGGTGCTGGGCTTGGCGTATCGTTGCTACCTTTTGACGAAGACTTGAATCCAAATAAATTAGCTAAAATTCGTGTGGAGGATATGGTTTGTGAACGAATAATAGGTATGGCTTGGATTGAAAATCGATATCTTCCACCATCAGCACGACAATTTCAGCAATTTGTATTCGATTTTTACGAAAAAAAATAATTCATTAGAATGGACTAAAATAAAAGAGCGAGTAACAATTCACCACTTTCATAATTGTTACTCGCTCTTTATATATGTTCAAATATTTTTTGAAAAAGTCAGTGTTACAGACGTGCCCTCACCTATTTTACTTTTAATAGATAATTTGCCGTGATAATTGTCCATCAATTTTTGGGCAATGGATAACCCAATCCCGTATCCCCCCTTTTTTCGATTACGTGATTTTTCCACTCGATAAAAACGATTTGTAACAAAAGGTATCTCTTCTTCAGGTATACCGATTCCAAAATCTTGTACAGTTAATTCATTGTGATAATAATAGATGTTTACTTTTTTTTCATCATTGGAATATTTAATAGCGTTATCGATTAATATTGTAAGTACTTGTTCAAGATGCCCTTCTGTTATTGTCAATGTTTCACCTTTAGTTATTTGAAATGAAAAAGAGAAATCTGGATGTGTAATTTTAAAATCATTGATAACTTTTTCAATAATATTTTCAGGATTATCTAATAAAAGAGAGACATTTTTTATTTTTTCGGAATCAAGTCTAGATAATTCTAATAAATCCTTTACCAATTTTTCCATTCGATTCACTTCTTTTAAAGATGAATTCAATGATTTATTTAACACTTCCGGATCGTCTTTTCCCCAACGATTTAACATCATCAAGTTTCCATTCAACACCGAAATCGGCGTTCTTAATTCATGTGAAGCATCTTCCACAAACTGTTTTTGTTGATTAAATGAAGTTTCTAATTGATCCATCAGTTCATTAAAGTGATTGGCTAATTCGGCAATTTCATCTTGCGTAGGCTGTACTTGCACTCTTTCTTCTAAACCAACCTTTTTGATTTTTGTAAGTGTTCGGGAAATATCCTGTATTGGTCTAACGATTTGTTTAGAAATGAATAGCGCACCTACAAAACTTATGAATAATGCACCAACTCCTGACAAAAACATAACAAAGCCAAATTGCCCTAATAAATTTTCGAAATTCTCCATATTACGAACAATTTCAACTACAAAATTAGTATCATTTAAAGGCTCTCGATACACTAACAATCGGTCGTCATCCACTTTGATTAATTCAAATCGTCCGTTTGGGACTACGTTAGAAGGTACATTCAATAACTCACCTTCACTAACCGCGATAACATTTTTCCCTTCTTTATCCAATATACGAATAGTCTCTGATTTTTCATTAATTGAATGAATGAACGATTCATTTGCCTTAATAAACTGGCTCGATAGCTTTTTGTCAGCATATAGATTTTGTATTGTAATCATCTTCTGTGCAATCGACTGTTCTTCATAATGAATCATCCAACTGTTTACCACAAAATATTGCAATATATTATAGGAAACGAATAAACTAATCATCAGAATCGTTGTCCATAAAATAATTTTTGTTTTTAGCTTTAACGATTTCATCATTTCATTACATACCCAACACCACGAACAGAATGAATATAATGCTCTTCATCATTTTGAAGTTTATTGCGCAAATATCTAACATAGACATCTACAACATTCGTTTCCACTTCCGTTTCATATCCCCAAATTTTTTCCAATATTACTTCCCGAGAAAGTACATGATTTATATTTTGTAAAAACATTAATAGAAGTTCATATTCTCTTTTCGTCAAAGCTATTTCTTCATTCTCTTTCGTAACCGTTCGAGACATCATATCAACAAGTATTTCTTTAAATTTTAAGTGTTTGATAACATTCTTTTCATAGCGTTCATTTCGACGAAAAATCACACGCATTCTCGCTAACAGTTCTTCAATTGAAAAAGGTTTAGATATATAATCGTCAGCTCCCACATCCAATCCCATCACACGATCCATAATGCTATCTCTCGCAGTAAGCATAATTATGGGCGTTTCTTTCACAAGTCGTATTCTTCTACAAATTTCTGTACCGTTTAAATGAGGTAGCATTAAATCTAAGAGAATCAAGTCGAAATGTTGATTCAGTGCTATATCTAGCCCTTCACGACCATCATGGATAACCGTCACATCGAAGCCTTCGTGCGTAAGCTCTAACTCTAAAAATTCCGTAATTCTTTCCTCATCTTCTATAATTAATACTTTCTTCAATGAGAACCCTCCTAAGATTATTACTATTATCATGTTACCGAACTATAGAAAAACTAACAATTTTCTTGCAGTTCTATGTACTTTATCACCATAATGTAGGTTGACTTCTATTCCGACTGAGGGAATCCGATGAACCGCTTCGGGGTCTCATTTGTGACGCCGTTCCCCAACAAGTCGCAAACGTTTACAAATGTCATCCCAAACTTTTGATGATAAGCCTCATTTCAGTTGATTTATGATTTGGGTCATTTTCCAAAAAGACTACCTGCTTGTATGATAATACATCGAAGCTCATATTTTTTTCATCCTATAATCTCCATTTAAAAGAAATTTTTTGCAACTACCTATAAAAGTGAGAACAGAAAAAGTTTTAAGAGTACCAAAAATTATTAATGAGTATTTGTTATTTTTGATTTTCTTTTATTCAATATCAAAAACCACCTTCTCCGTATAAAAGGTGGTTACTTAAAAAAGCTATTTTATAATCATTTCCCTATATATTTAATATGGTAAGAATACATATCTGTTGTATCGCCATCAATCTCAAAAAGTCCCTTCTTTGCAAGGATCATCAGGCGATTCTCCACAAACTCTTCACTTAAATAGTCATCAATTGTCCCAATTGTTTCACCGATGATACGCATCGGTAAAAGCCATTCCTCATTTAGTTCGGAATGTGCTCTTTCCGCACATTCCATAATGATAGGATCCAATGCATCTTCCGCTACATGCACAATCCCATTCTTCCAAACTCGTAATGTACTAGGGTTTTGTTTCAGCTCTTCCCATTCCTTTGCAAGTTGCTGACACTCATCAATAGAAAAGCGCTTTGCCTCAGAACGGAGCTTCATTAGTAAGTCTGACGAAAGCTCACCTGTTTGACGAATCGTCATATTTGGCTGTACACGTTTCAAGCCATCTGTGGCATCAATCCCATATACCATACTACATTTATTGATCAATTCGCTCATGACATAACGTAACCCAATCTCTTCATGAGTACTTTGGCTGTACCAAACCCAGACATCAACATCGCAAGGTAAACCTGCAATTTTTTTCTTCCATTCTTTATGAAGATCCTCGTTCAATTCACGCTCTTCACTGTCCCTAAAGATATTAGCTTTTAACCAGCTTTTGCGTTCTTCTGAGCTACTTAGCGGACCAATCGAGAAAATCTCGTTGACACTAAGCACCGACTCATCTCGTTGTAAATGATGTTGTCGTATCGCATGTTTGATTGAACCTTGTGTAGATAAACTAAACGTTATATGTAAAATTGCCATGAAAATCCCCCTTTTACTGTTTACTCAGCGCTATTTGTATTCCAATAAGATCAACCTATATACATGACAATACTTTTTAACAAAATGTCATCCTCTGCTTTCTGTAATGAACAATTACTTTTAGAAAAGAACCATTATAATATGGTTTTATTTCAATTATACTACATGACGATATATTCTACTAAATTTCACAAGCAAAATTATTCGATTAATTATGCTCGTTTAAGCGACACTTTTCTCCTTTAATACCTTATAATGAATATTATTAAAATGAAAAAGTCGCATTGTTTTAAGAAAGAGGTGTTTGTCGATGGCAGTAAGTGACATTGTTAAGCAATATGAAGACGAGCAAGGAAATGTCTATTATAAAATGAAAACACATAATATCGGGGTACAGGCTACGCAAACTTCAGGGTTAGCGCCAGTTATTACTTATTGGATAGGTGAAAAAGAGATTACTGACGATATTCGAAGTTTGCGCTTTAGTCCTCGCCCTCCCTCAAGTTATATTCAAGATTACGATGAATTTCAAACCATGCTTTATACAAAAGAACAACGTGCCATCAACGAACTATATGAACAAATGAGTATTAAACCGAAAAATATGTCTTCAGGAAAACAAATATTATGGAGTTTTTTCGTGATTGTTATAGCGATGCTCCCACTATTAATCGCAATCTGGTGGTTCAAGTAATCGAAGTTGTGTTCCCCTTCACACTTTACCCTCGATTGTTCTATATACCTACTGATTTATTCAAAACTTCTATTAACATTCCTAATCAGCTTGACAGACATGCTAAAGTAGTGCATTCTTTATTCAATTACTTTTTAGAAATGAAACATCTACCGAAAGTAAATGATGTGAATCCATCAAAAAAAGATATTGAATTATACAATAAAAGCGAGCGAAGACTAGTATCTAGAAACTACTTGAACAGAAAGCGATGCCCATCGGCTGAAAGGCATTGTACAAGAAAGACTAAAGAACCTACTTCGTAAAACGTCCTAGCTAAACTAGGCGCAGTCTCAAGCGTTATGAGCAAAGTGGAATGTCAATGACGTTCAATGTAGGTGGTACCACGGAAAGCAAGCCTTTTCGTCCTAATTTTTTAGGATGAAAAGGTTTTTTTATTTTTACTTCTTTCAACAATTATTTTTGTAGCGAAATCTAGCCGTTACTAAAGATTAAATAATAATGCAAGTGAAATAGCGAATTGGAGGTATTGTTATGGAAAGAAAAAGAATCGTCGTCAAAATCGGGAGTAGCTCCTTAACAAATGCAAAAGGTGAAATTGATAAAATACGTTTAATGGATCATGTTCAAGCGATAGCAGAATTAAAAAAATACGGTCATGAAGTATTGCTTGTTTCATCAGGTGCAGTTGCAGCAGGGTTTAAACAGCTAGGCTACCCTTCTCGTCCTATCACAGTGAAAGGGAAACAGGCTGCGGCAGCAGTTGGACAAAGTTTACTTATTCAAACTTATAATGCTTTATTTAGCATTTATGATATTGTGCCTGCTCAAATTTTACTGACACGCACTGATTTTTCAAAAAAAGAGCGCTATAAAAATGCCTATGCTACATTTGAGGAATTATTAGAGCGCTCCATGCTACCAATCATTAACGAAAACGATACGGTATCTGTCAGTGAATTAACCTTTGGAGATAACGACATGTTATCGTCACTTGTAAGTGGTCTCGTTCATGCCGATCAGCTCATTATCTTAACAGATATCAATGGCTTGTATAACGCCAATCCAAATAAAAACCCAGATGCCAAACGTATTGATCATTTAACAGAAGTTTCTGATGAAATGCTTGGCTTCGCAGATGGTGCAGGTTCAAAGGTCGGTACAGGTGGTATGGAATCCAAATTACTGGCAGCTAGAGCAGCTTTAAATGCAGGCGTCAAGGTGTTTATCGGAACTGGTCACGGTGCTAATAAGCTTGTCGACATAGTCGAAGGACGTGGTGATGGTACGTATGTTGAACATGATGCGCTTGCTGTTTTAACAAATAATAAACAGTGGATTGCACTTACGGAAGTATCTGGTAAAATTTTTATAGATAGCGGTGCTGAACATGCATTATTGGCAAATGGGAAAAGCTTGTTACCTGCTGGAGTATTTCGTGTCGAAGGTGACTTCGCAAATGGTGACGTTGTCGAAGTATTTAGTAACAAGGGACTCCTTGGCCGTGGTGAGGTCTTATATTCTTCCCTAGAGTTAGCACATGCGATGGGAAAACGTACAGATGAGTTAGCGAATTATCCAATTGAGGTCATTCACCGAGATAAATGGCTTAAAATTCAAGCAAATTAAGGAGGAATTCACATGACAAGTGAAGTTCAACAAAAAGGAAAGTTAGCAAAGGCCGCAAGCTATATTTTAAATATAAAAACAACTTGTGAAAAAAATGAGGCTCTTACAAAAATTGCCGAGCAATTAATCATCGACCAAGATACTATCATTGCTGAAAATGCAAAGGATTTAGCAAATGGCGAGAAACAGGGAATGCCCGCTTCTACACTTGATCGCATCATGCTAAACAAGGAACGAGTAGAGGCTATGTCTAGTGCAATTCAGTTACTTGTTGAATTAAATGATCCAGTAGGCAGTCTCTTAGAGCGTATAGAAAAAGATAATGGATTACTAATTGAAAAGCGTCTCGTACCAATTGGCGTTATTGGGATGATTTACGAGGCGCGACCTAATGTTACAGTTGATGCAGCAACATTATCATTGAAAACAGGTAATGCGGTCATTTTACGTGGTAGCTCTTCTGCTAAATACTCTAATATAGCTCTTGTGGCAAGTATTCATCGTGCACTTAGAAAAACGTCTATCCCTGTGGACGCTGTTCAATTAATCGAGGATACAAATCGTGAAACTGTAAAAGAATTATTCCATTTAAAAGAATACTTAGATGTTCTGATTCCTCGTGGCGGAAAGGCACTTATTGACCTAGTAGTAAATGAAGCCACTGTACCAGTACTAGAAACAGGTGCTGGAAACTGTCATATTTATGTGGACCAAGCGGCTGATTACATAAAAACAGAAAAAATTTGTATCAATGCCAAAACACAACGTCCTTCGGTTTGTAATGCCGCAGAAAGCTTACTTATTCATCCTGATTGGTTTTCTGAACACGGCCAACAGCTATTAATGGCTATGCATCAAGCAGGTGTGACAATTATCGGTGATGAAACCGTTTGTCAAGCTCTTGATTTCGCTCAACTAGCAACTGCAGAAGACTATGCAACTGAATATTTAGATTTAAAGATAAGCGTTAAAATTGTGGAAAACGTTTATGAAGCAATCGAACACATTAATAAATACGGCACGAACCACTCTGAAGCGATCTTGACAGAAGATCAGCTAGTAGCAGAAACTTTCTTAAATAGCGTGGATGCTGCAGCAGTATATCACAATGCCTCAACTCGCTTCACAGACGGCTTTGAATTTGGTTACGGTGCAGAAATCGGCATTAGTACTCAGAAATTACACGCTCGTGGACCAATGGGTTTACCAGCGTTAACATCTACAAAGTATTACATTCACGGTAACGGACAAATCCGAGAATAATTGTAGAACTATTCATGAAAAGCCGACAGTTAACATCCGCTGTCGGCTTTCTTTGCTTAATTTTTGAATCTTATGTTTGGAATATTCTCACAGTAGCGGGCGCGTAATCTTTTCTTTGCCAAGTAGCTCCAGCCTCTACCTGAGTATAACGGAGCGAAAATGTTAAGTCTCCCCTACTTTCACAAGCGTCAAGAATTATAATAATTTATAGTAGAGAGAAGGTTTTAGTATAAACACTTCAGCGATTATCAAACTAACGGTTTCGATGGCCCTTTTTGGCTCAATTGGATTTTTTACCGTTCATACTGGCGTACCTGCTACCGAGCTAGTTTTTGTTAGATGTATTTGCGCTACCCTTTTTCTAGGCGGAATGTGGCTTGTCACAGGTGGTCATAAAACGGAGAAATGGGATAAAAAAGAAATATTACGTACACTTATATGCGGTGTCTTTATAGTCTTAAACTGGGTATTTTTATTTAAAGCCTTTGAAGAAATGTCGATTTCCATTGCCATTTCTATCTATAATTTAGCACCAATATTCGTATTAATATTTGGTGCATTGTTTTTAAAAGAAAAGATGACTATTCAAGCATTGCTAGCAACTGTTACTTGTTTTATCGGCAGTATGTTCATTATTGGCTTAAATAATTTTTTGTCACTCTCTGAATTTATGAAATCGGGCTTTATTTGGGCATTACTGTCTGCATTGTTTTACGCGTTTACAATGCTAACAAGTAAAACGATAACAAAGCTTAGCTCCTATGCACTAACATATATCCAAACTGCAGTTGGAATAGTCATACTATTCCCATTTGTTAATTTTTCTTTATTTGAAGGATTAACAACAACAAACTGGCTATATATTTTAGGAACAGGCTTTATTCATACAGGATTTGTTTATTATTTATTTTTTGATAGTATTCGTAGCCTCTCTACAATCCTAGTTTCAGTATTAGTATTTGTTGACCCAGTTGTGGCTATTTTACTCGATATGCTGTTGCTTGATTTTATGCCGAGTTTCATGCAAACAGTTGGTATATTATTAATTTTCGGCGGCATTTTTTACACAATTTACGTTCCAAAGAAAAAGCGTGTGCCTCAGACAAATGTAAAGGAGATTATTCCGTGAGTAAACTTTATGCAATTGGTGAATTATTAATTGATTTTACACCTACTGAACAAAATGCCTCCCTGGCTACAGTTGAGCAATTCACTAAAAATGCTGGTGGGGCACCTGCCAATGTTGCAGCTGTTTGTGCAAAGCTTGGGCAAACAGCAGCCCTCATTACACAGGTAGGTCAGGATGCTTTTGGAGATTTTCTTATAGAAACATTAAAAAAAGCTGATGTCGATACGAACTATATTGTTCAAACTGTTGAAGGTGAAACAAGTCTAGCTTTTGTTTCTTTGACAAGTGATGGAGGCCGTGACTTCTTATTTTATCGGCGCCACGCAGCAGATTTACTTTACAACAAAGAGCAACTCCCGCCTAATCTATTAACAGCAAAAGATATTCTTCATTTTTGTTCAGTTAATTTAGTGGAAAGCCCAATGAAACATGCACATGTGGCCTTGATAGAACAAGCTCATCAGGCAGGTAGTCTTGTGTCTTTTGATCCCAATGTTCGCTTGCCACTATGGAATGATGAGAAAGCATGTCGTCAAACCATTTTAGAATTTTTACCAAAGGTCCATATCGTTAAATTGTCCGAGGAGGAGCTTTTATTTTTAACAGCGATTGAGGATGAGGAAACAGCAGTTCATTCATTATTTCAAGGGAAAGTACAAGTACTCATAATTACTCGTGGAGCTGAGGGTGCAAGTCTTTATACTAAAAAACTTCATGTCAAAGTACCAGCTGACAAGGTCCATGCAATTGATACAACCGGAGCGGGCGATGCTTTTATTGGAGCATTGTTAGCTATTCTCCTAAACAATCAAATTACAGCGATCAATCTAATCGACTTTTGTACTTTGCATGCTATCCCCCTCCTTACGTTCGCGAATCACTATGCAGGAGCTTCGACAGAAAAACATGGTGCCATTGCTTCTTACATTACTAAGCATGAATTGCCATTTAAAGATAATATGCTCTTTTAAATTTTTTGGCATTTAATCTGTTGTATGAGGAGGAGATCGAGTGAAATCTATTACAAAAAAACGAACAAAAGCATTTCTTATTGATTTGGCTATTTCATCGGCTGTCACAGTTGGAGTGGAATATGTCCTGAGAAAAAAAGTAAAAAACGAGGCAATTCATGCCATCGTCACACCAACAGTCATTATGTGGTCACTTGAATTTGCACAATTACGTAAAAAAGGACAAACAGTTGGTTACAAAAAAATGGGACTAATTCTTGAAAATGAAAATGGGCCTAAGCTGACTTCCGCTCAAATTATGAAACGAATGGCTTACCGTGACTCAATTAGCACTTTCGATTACTTAAAAAATCCAAAAGCATTCGAACAACAAAATGGACAACTTCTTCCTCACGATAGCTTCTCAAGTACTGTAGTTAAGGAAATCTAGCAAAAATAAGGCTGCTCAAAATATTATTTGGGTAGCCTATGTCAATAGAAGGAGTGACGACACTTGAAAATAGACCATGTTGTTGAGGTGTTACTTGAAAGTTTAAAAGATGATCAATATATTGAAGCTGTATTTTTAAGAGGATCAATGGCTAGAGAGGAACACGATGAATTTTCAGATATCGATATTTATTGCGTTGTTAAAGAAGAAAATATCGAAGCATTTTTGCCAAACCGCAAGAAACATATTGAAGCTTATAAGAAAACATTATTTGTCGATGACATTTATCTTATTGCACCCCAGCTATTAGTCATATATGAAGATATGATTCATATCGATTTATTTACCGTGACTCCCTCTGAGATAAGTAATAAAGATGCGATAAAAGTATTATTTGATCCAAATGGAATTCTTATGGCTAAACAGAAAAATACAACTTTGTCTTTAACCCCACTTGAATTTCAAGATGCTGTAGATGATACTATCTGGTATTTGTATCAATATTATTGGAGTGCTCAACGTGGAAATGAGATTTGGTCTGTTCATTTACTACGGAATAGTTTAGAACACTTCGCCAAAGTACTATTACATAAATATTATCCTGAACGGGCTTTACTTGGACTCAAAGCGTTATATAACTGGTTACCTACTGCCCCATTAGATGAGATAGTCGATATTATGAACAATATGAGCCTTGTAACACATGAGATTGCAGTAAGGAAATTAGTGAACGCCTTCAACAATGAATCAGGTTGGATATTTGAAAATGTACCGAATAAAGAAAAAATTAAGCCACTATGGGAAAAAATAAAAGAGCTATTGCACTAAAATAAAATAGCAGACTAATATTAAATCTAGTTTGCTATTTTTTAATCGTTAAATCCAGCTTGTTTCAATTGCCAGTACGTCCTACACCTTCTTAAATTGTTTTTTTCATTAAAATATGTGGGATACCACAATCCATAAATTCTTCACCTTCACGCTTGTAGCCTAGTTTTTCATAAAAGCCCTCTGCATAGGATTGCGCATTTAATTTAGATTTTGTTAAACCTTTTTCAAGTGCTATCTCCTCTAAACTTTGGATAATTACTTTACCTAAACCAAATTTGCGGAATTCTATTAATATACATATACGCTCTAATTTGCCGTAGCCATCAACAACTCGCAGTCTACCAGTACCCACAGGTTGATCGTTATAGTACACAAGAATATGATCACATGCCGCATCTAACGTGTCGAATTCATCAAATTCTTCTTCCTTCGGCACCTTTTGCTCCTCTATAAAAACTTTTTGACGAATGGCAAATGCTGTTTGTAAATCCTGTTTATCTGTAATTTTTTTCGTGTTCATTTTTATATTCCTCCTCGTTTTTTTCTGTTAGGAGCGTACTCTCCGTTGATAGAACTTTGTTTTCCGCCGCTAAAGCCGTTCTCTTCGCCGCTAGAATCGCTTTGTAAAAGAACCCCACTGTAGTTATGAAGTGATATTTCCTTGCATGGGTGATAATATATAGTATAGAGCATTTTTTATTGCAAATACAATAAATTTTTCGGAGGCAATCAATGAAGGAGATTTTGCGAGATATTGGTGCGATTGCGCGGGCACTTGATTCCATTAGTAATATTGAGTTTAAAGAACTCGATTTGACAAAGGGACAATATTTGTATGTCACCCGCATCTGTGAAAATCCTGGTATTATTCAGGAAAAGGTTGCTGAACTATTAAAGGTAGATCGCACAACTGCCTCTCGAGCGATTCAAAAGTTGGAGACAAAAGGCTTTGTAGAAAAGCGTAATGAAATTGGTAACAAGAAAAACAAACAGCTTTTCCCGACAGATAAAAGTCTCAAGATTTATCCATTGTTAAAGCGAGAAGGAGACTATTCGAATGCTAGAGCATTAGATGGTTTTTCCCCTGAAGAAATTGACAGTATTCACGACTTATTAATTCGTATTCGTCAAAACATTGAAACTGATTGGGAATATGTAAAGAAAGGTCATACACGAAATTATTAAAGGTGATTCCATGCGCTTCTGAGCATTTGGAATCGCCTTCTTTTATGAAAAATACCTTTTTATCTCTCCACGCAATACATGCCGTTCACCTCTATCCCCGGTAACTAGTTTTATCGTGTAATTGTGTTTAATATTCTTGACTATGCCAATACCTTTTCAGAAGAAGACTGGCAAGAATTTCAGCTACAAAATGTCATGTTTGTTCGTTCCATTTTAAAAAAACTTGGCTTTTTCCCTACTGTTTCGGTTCGACAGCATGAAATTATTATCCTTGCATTTTACATTGCAGCAGATATTGTGCTGCTCGAAAAACACCACAGCTTTTAGAGAAAATAACCCTTACAATTGGCATTAGCAATGTTTATCAATCCATTAACAGCGTACATCAAGGCTATAAGGAGGCAAAAACAACCATTCAAATGCAACACAATGAACTTGCTTCTTCAATTTACTATAAGGATTTAGGTGTTTACAGATTGATATTACGTCAGGACCATGCCACCCTTTTGCAATACGTTAAAGATTATTTACAAGAAATACTGTTGATTGATCAAAAGAATGGTAATGACCTTTATCAAACGCTCTGTGTTTATTTAGCATGCAATGGTGCAAAAAATGATACTGCTGAACAATTATTTATTGTACGTCAAACACTCTATAAACGAATTGAACGACTAGAAAATATTTTAGGTGCTGATTTTTTACAGGCCCCACATCGTCTCAATATAGAAATAGCGGTAAAGGCCTATGAATTATTGAAAAAAACAGCACCTGATATTTTACGCTTTTGAACGTGGATCCATAAAATCTCGTAACGCATTGCTAAGCATATACAAACCTAAAACAAGTACTGTAATGGCTCCACCTGGCGCATAGGTGTACCAAGGGGCTCCAACTAAATAGGCTTGAGAGTCTTTTAACATTCGTCCCCAACTTGGGTTTGGTGGCTGCACTCCAAGCCCTAAGTAACTTAGTGCCGCCTCCGCAAGCATCGCAGTGGCAAAGGTCACAGTAGCAGCGACGATAATCTGCGATGAAATATTAGGTAATATATGGCGGAACATAATGCTATAAGGTTTTACGCCGATTAACTTTGCCGCTAAGACATATTCATTGTCACGATGTTGGACGAAACCACTACGTGTAATTCTGGCAATGGCCGGTATAGCAATAATACCTAATGCAATAGCTGTATTTACAATCCCTGGTCCAAATACTGCAACGAGCATTAAAGCTAATATAATTCCTGGAAAGGCCATTAATGCATCCATCATGCGCATAAAAATTTCATCGATCCAACCACCTACATACCCCGCTATACCACCAATTAAAATACCAAAAATTGTTCCGATAAATACCGTTAGTAGACCGACTGCAAAAGCCGTTTGTGTTCCTTTCATAATACGGCTAAAAATATCACGACCAAATTCATCCGTACCGAAAAGATAATCACTATTTGGGCTTCGTAATTTTTGTGGTATATTCATCGAGTTCACATCATGTGGTGTATAAAAAAAACTGGTAATCATTACGATTAGAAAACCGACAATGACTAGTAGACCAATGATTAAATTGATATTTTTCATGTACCTTAGTATATTTTTCATCGTATCCACCTCACTCATCGTAATCGGATTCTAGGATCTAACACAGAATATAAAATATCGACCATAAAATTGATCATGACCACCGCAACAGTAATATACATAACGATTCCCTGTACTAATGGAAAATCACGATTACTAATAGCCGTGATGAGGAGTTGACCAACACCTGGCAGTGAAAATACTTGCTCCACAATAATCGTTCCAGCAACAACTTCCGCCATGATCAATCCAAATACCGTTAATATTGGAATCATCGAATTTTTTAAGACATGCTTATACATAACATTTTGCTCAGACATCCCTTTACTACGAATCGTACGCACATAATCGAGCTGAACTTGCTCTAAAATAGCCGTACGAACATAGCGGAAATTGACCGCAATTTGTGGGATCGCAATTGTTAATGCTGGGAGAACGAGCGTACTTAACGCTCCTGCTACACTTTGCGTCCACGGAATATACCCGCTTATTTTAAAGAAGCTGAACTGCATGCCAATATATAAAATGAGTATCATACCAAGCCAGAAAGAAGGAATAGCCATTCCAACTTGCGTCACTGTCGACAACGACACATCACTGATTTTATTTTGTCTTCTCGCCGCAAACATCCCCAATGGTAAGGAAATGAGTAGCACAATTAAGAGGGTGAGCCCAGTCAATGACATCGTTACAGGTAATCTGTCAAACAGTAAATCTTTTACTGGCATTGAAAAACGAATAGATTTTCCTAATTCCCCTGTCAATAATCCCTTCATCCAATCTGTATATTGCTCATAAAGGGGGCGATTCAGGCCAAGCTCTGATCGCAAATTTTCAATTTGTGTGGGATCCGCTTCAGTACCTAACATTGTCCGAACCGGATCACCAGGTAAAATTTGAAAAACAACGAATGTAATCATCGACACTAGAAGGATGGTTGTTATTAACAGGATGAATCGACGTATTATATACATCATCTAGCACTCATCCCTTTCTAGTTAGAAAATTTAACCTCAGACATATCATGGAACCAGAATGGGTAGCTCTTTAATCCAGTAACTTGCTTATTTGAACCCCAAACAATCTGATAATCTGCGATGTAAACAGCTGCTGCCTGCTCAGCTAAAATTTCCTGTGCACGATGGTAATAATCAATTTGTTTTGCCTGATCTGTTTCCTTTAAAACGTCTGCCATAATTTTGTCGTATTCAGCATTTTTAAATTTGAAGAAGTTTTCACTATCATTTGTTGAAATGTAATCATTTAAAATTTCATAAGCAGAGGCACGACCTGTTAAATCGATTGTTGTCATTTGATAGTCGCGGCCAAAGTAAACTCGGTCAAGCCATATTCCCCATTCTACAACTTCAATCTCTACATCAATACCAATTTCCTTTAAATTAGCTGCAACGATTTGCGCGATATTTGAATAAATCTCATTGTGCGAAGACACCGTAATTTTTGTTTTAAAGCCTTTAGGATAGCCCGCTTCAGCTAATAATGCTTTAGCCTTTTCCACATCACGCTTATACATATCTTCTAAGCCTTTCTTTTGATAGTCCCCCATCGCTGGACTCATATTTGAACCAAGTGGTACAGCATAGCCTGCAAACACTGAGTCAATAATATCGGACTTACTAATAGCGTAGTTGATTGCTTGACGGACCTTCACATTATCAAAAGGTGCTTTAGTTTCATTAAATGTAACGATTAATGAAGAGTTATTATTTTGATGAGATAAGTTATAGTTACCTTCTACTTCATTTACGCGATGCCAAGGTACACTCGTTAAATCGACTTCATTGGCCATTAAACTCATAATCGCCGCTTGATCATCCGATTGGAACGTAAACGTCACTTTATTCAAGTATGGTAACCCTTTCTTCCAGTAGTTTTCATTTTTCTTCAACTCTAAATTTGTACCAGGAGAGTATTTTACAAAAGCAAATGGTCCAGTACCTATTGGGTTTTCATTATGCTTGCCATCATTGCTTTTTGGTAAGATGGCTGATTGTCGAGCAGTTAATGAATATAAGAAGTTGGAGTTTGGCTCCTTTAGCTTGATCACAAATGTATTGGCATCTGGTGCTTCCGTTGACGCCACATTATCAAAGCTATTTGACATCTTTTCGCCACCGTTTTTCCCCATTAAACGATCAAATGAATACTGAATATCCTCAATCGTTAAATCCTCACCATTATGAAATTTCACACCTGGACGAATTTTGAATGTATATGTTAAACCATCGTCAGATATTGCATAGCTTTCGGCTAACCCTTCTTTTAAAGTTCCATCTGTTTCCGGTGCCATTAGCCCTTCAAAAATATTGAGAATCATTTGGTACGAAATAGATGCTGTTGCCTTATGTGGATCTAAAAAATCTGGGTCATCATTTATACGTACTACGATGTCTTGAGGTAACTCTGATACTGACTTTTCTCCAGAACTTGCGTCTTTTTTGTCATCACTTGAACAGGCACTGATCAGTAAACCTACTATCAATGTCAACAACAGAATCAACCAATTGTTCTTCAGCCTCATGTCATTTCCCCCTTATGTGCTCATTATTTGAATGCTTTTATAGCTTTCTACCTCAGCTAATTTATCAGCAGCTTTAATGCCAGCAATCAGCGCTTCCTCCATAGCTTTCGTAGCCAAATGACCCAAATAGTCAACTGGATATGTCTTTGCTCCTGTACCAAGCACGAAGATCGTATCTCCATCCAGCATTGTGTGCACAGGATAAATTGTTCGTGCCAGAGCATTTTGTGTAAGCTGGGCTATTTTTTTCGCCTCTGCTTTTGTCAGCTTGGCATTTACAGCAATGACACCGATTGTCGTATTCGTACCAGACAATGCTTCGGATTGCACATGCTCCTCTAAATAAGAACAGCAATCAATCCATTCTCCTGTTTTCGGATTCCTTGCACCTGCTAGTGTTTCTCTTGTATTAGGATCTTTTACATCCCCAACAGCATTGACAGCAACGATGGCCCCAACTACAACACCCTCTTTGCCAGCTATAGAGGCGCTACCTAGTCCCCCTTTCATACAAAATTGAGGACCTGCTAATTTCCCTACAGTCGCACCATAACCAGCTCCTGTATTACCATTTGCAAATGGACCAACGATTGCACTCTTAGCCGCTTCATAGCCCATTGGAGCAGTAGGTCTTGTCTTTGGATCACCGATAAATAAATCGAACAGTACTGCACTAGGAACAATTGGAATTGTAGCAATGCCTGCATCCACACCAACCCCCTGCTCCTCTAAAAATTGCATTACTCCTGTCGCAGCCTCCAATCCGAATGCACTTCCTCCGGACAAGCAAATCCCATGTACATGATTAATTTCGTTAATTGGATCAAGTGCATCAGTCTCTCGCGTGCCCGGCGCTGAGCCTCTTACATCGACACCACAAACTGCACCATTTTCCACTAAAATTGCTGTACAGCCTGTAATTCCTTCATTATTTTCTGCATGTCCAACTTTAACTCCAGGCACATCTGTAATATTTCCAAACATAATTCACACCTCGCTCCAAAAACTGATTTTTCAGTCTATTTATCATATAAAAAGCACGCTACCCGTTGATGTTTATTCTCTTCCTGAAGCACAGGTCGTTCTTGACGACATCTTTCCATCACATATGGACAACGTGTATGAAACACACAGCCTACAGGGGGATTCATAGGACTTGGTAATTCACCCTGTAACGGTATTTCTTGTTTCAGTTGATCAAAATTAATAACTGGAATGGCTGATAGCAATGCCTGCGTATATGGATGCAGAGGATTCTCATATAATTCTTTCTTCGCCCCAACTTCCACTACCCTCCCTAAATACAGCACAGCCACTCGATCGCTAATATGTTTCACAACACTTAAATCATGAGAAATAAATAAATAGGTCAAATGAAATTCATCCTGTAAGTCCATCATTAAGTTTAAGACCTGTGACTGCACCGAAACATCTAGGGCAGATACAGGCTCATCCGCAATGATGAACTCTGGATGAATAGCAAGTGCACGTGCAATCCCGATTCGTTGTCTTTGACCTCCCGAAAATTCATGCGGGAACTTTTGTATAGCATCTTCTGGGAGACCCACCTTTTGTAAAAGCCCTTTTACACGTTCTTTGCGTTGCTCTTTCGTTAATGTTAATTGCAGCTTCATCGGCTCTTCTATAATGGAACCTATTCGCATACGAGGATTGAGTGATGCAAAAGGATCCTGAAAAATCATTTGCATTTGATTGCGATAGGTTTGCAACTTACTACCTTTTAACTGCTGAATGGGCTGTCCATTATATAAAATTTCTCCCTCGGTCGGTTCGACGAGTTTTAAAATAGTTCGGCCAAACGTCGATTTTCCGGAGCCGGATTCTCCTACAATCCCAAGCGTCTCACCACGAAAAATTTCAAGAGAAATATCATCGACTGCTTTAATGACTTTTTGCTCTTCCTTCATCGACTTACGTTTCACAGGAAAGTAGGCTTTTAAATGATTGATTTCAAGCAAAACTTCTTTCTTCGTCATAATCAAGCGCCCCCTTCTCTGTGAATAAATGACAACGCACTTTATGCTTGTCTTGAATATGGATTACCTCCGGCTGTACGTCATGGCATTGTTCCATCGCAAATGGACAGCGTGGTGCAAAGCGACAGCCCTCTGGTAACGCATAAGCTGGTGGAACAGAGCCTGGGATTGACGGCAATCTTTTAACATCTGTCTCTAGATTAGGCATTGTTTTTAAAAGGGCAGTTGTATACGGATGCTTTGGATTCATAAAAAGCTCTCTCACCGGTGCTTCTTCTACGATTTGCCCTGCATACATAACCATAACTCGATCTGCTGTTTCTGCTACAACGCTCATATCATGCGTAATAAATAATATGGCTGAATTATATTCTTCCTTCATCTTCATCATAAGCTTTAAAATTTGTGCCTGTACGGTTACATCCAGTGCAGTTGTTGGCTCATCAGCAATCAGCAGCTGAGGGTTATTAGACATTGCAATCGCAATCATGACACGCTGGCGCATCCCACCTGATAATTGGTGCGGATATTCAGCAATAACCTTTTCCGCATCGGCAATACCAACTTCTTTTAACAGCTGTAGAGATTTCTCCCACGCCTCTTTTTTGGGAATCCTTTGATGTCTTCGAATCCCTTCCATCATTTGATTACCAATTGTAAAAACAGGATCTAATGATGTCATCGGCTCTTGAAAAATCATACTAATTTCATTGCCTCTTATAGTGCTCATCTCTTTATTTTTATAGTCTAAGAGATTTTTACCATTCAATTTAATGGTACCAGCTGTAATTTCTCCTGGTGGAATGGGCAGTAATCGCATAATTGATAACGATGTAATACTTTTACCGCTTCCAGACTCACCTACAAGCGCAACTGTTTCTCCCTTACGAATCGTAAAGCTCACATCATCAACAACTTTCGCCTGCCTACCATTTTTTAAATGGAATATAATTTTCAAATGATTTACTTCTAGTAGCAACTGATTTTCTTTAGACTGATCCATATGCATTCCTCCATCTCACATTAGATTTGGTGGTGCATAGCGTATTGCGATATTTTTCATTTGCGTATAATTTCTTAACGCGACAAAACCTTTTTCTCGACCAATGCCACTCTTTTTATAGCCACCAAACGGCATTTGAATTCCGCCCGCTGCTCCATAGTTATTAACAAACACTTGTCCAGCCTTTACACGGCTTGATACATAATGTGCAGTATCTATATCTTTCGACCAAATCCCTGCGACTAAGCCGTAGTCTGTACTATTCGCTAAGGCAATTGCTTCCTCAACCGTCGTAAACGACAATACAGTCAATACCGGTCCGAAAATTTCCTCCTGTGCAAGTGTATCGTTGGCTTCTACCCCTGCCAGTATTGTTGGTTCAACATAATATCCTTTCTCATAGCCCTCAATCTTCAGTGTTTCACCACCAGTAATCACATAACCATCTTCCTTCGCCTTTTGCAGCAGTGTGGAAATCTTCGTATATTGTCGTTCATTTAGAAGTGGCCCCATATCAACGTCTGCCTCACCCGGACCAACTTTTAAGGCTTGGAATTTTTGTACTAACTGTGCAATGAAATTTTCTTTGGCGCTTTCTTCAATTAGTAGTCTGGCCCCCGCAGAGCATGTTTGTCCGGCATTCTGAATTATGGCACGTACAACTCCCTCAAGCGCTTGCTCCATGTCGGCGTCCGCAAAAACAATATTTGGTGATTTCCCACCAAGCTCTAACGTCACAGGTACAATATTTTCAGCGGCTGACTTCATCACCGCAATGCCCGTTGGAACAGAGCCTGTAAACGTAATATGATTGATATCAGGATGGGATGTTAAATACGTCCCTACATTACGACCTAAGCCTGTAATATGCTGAAAAATACCTCTCGGCAATTTATCTGCAAACCATTCCGTTATGGCGTGTGTAGTTAATGGCGTATCCTCAGCACTTTTGACAATTACTGCATTGCCAGTAGCAATTGCAGCCGCTACACTTCTCGCTGTGATTTGAATAGGATAATTCCAAGGCACGATATGTACGGTAATTCCAACAGGCTCTAACACTACCGCATTTAAAATACCGTCTTCAATGGGAATCGTGTCCCCCATTACTTTATCAGCAGCTCCGCCATAAAACTCAAAATAGCGAGCTGCTGCTTCAATATCCGCTCGTGCTTGTGTTAACGGCTTTCCAACATCACGACATTCTAATAAACTCCATTCCTCTGCATGCATGCGTATATAGTGCGCAAATTCAACAAGTAGCTGTCCCCGTTCATAAGGCTTTATTTTCCGCCATTCTTCACTTTCAAACGCTTCACGAGCTGCACGTACAGCCTCGTCGACATGAGTTTTATCGGCATTCGTAATTTGGGCAATGACTTCACCAGTAGAGGGATTCATAACATCTAATAAGGCCTCGCTCATACCACCGTGAATCCATTCACCATTTATAAACATCGGAATTTTTTTCACCCTTATCCCTCCTATAGTCCGCGACCACCGTCTACATGTAAGGTCGTTCCTGTAACCATGCCCGCTGTATCAGAAAGTAAATAACTTACTGCTCCTGCAATGTCTGATGGATTCACTAAACGTCCAAGGGGAACTGATTGAACAAAGACACTCTGCTTTGTTTGCTCGATGTCCGCTCCTTGTGCCGTAAATTGAGCGAGCATCTGTGTATCGGCTGGCCCTGGGTGAATCGTGTTAACACGTATTTGGAACGGTGCTAACTCAATAGCCAAACCACGCGTAAAACTCTCCGCTGCCCCTTTAGAAGCGATATAAGCCTGCAAACCTGGGCGTGGACGTACAGCAGAAATGGATGCGATTGTGACAATTGAGCCCTTTTGCCGCTCTTTCATATAAGGAACGACTGCCTTTGTTGTAATAAATAAGCTTTTAACATTAACATCCATTAATCGATTCCACTCGTCCATCGTTACTTGCTCAAGCGGTGTTGCTGCCTGCGCTATGCCAAGTGCATTGACAAGTCCATCAATCCGTCCATACTTATCAAAAACCTGCTTGAACACTTCGTTCACGCGCTCCTCTTGCAAGACATTGACTTCAAAGCATTGCAAGGCATCCTGCGCTAAATCGCTTAGAGAAGCTACTGATAAATCAAGCCCAACTGCAATATTGCCCTTTGCGAGCTGATCTTGGATAATTGCTTTCCCCATACCGCCCCCTGCACCTGTGACGACGATGACCTGTTGTTCTACTGCCATGCTATACACCCCTTGCGGCTAAATTCATTTTGATAATCTCCTGACAAATCGCATCACCCATTTGTGCTGTTGTCGCCTGTCCACCAATATCTGCAGTTTTCACAACACCTTCTCGAAGCACCTTCTCAATCGCATTAACAATTAGTTCTTCTAAATCCGGTCTCTCAATATGCCCAAGTAATAAAGCAAGTGACCAAATCTGTGCAATTGGGTTTGCTATACCCTTTCCTGCAATATCTGGTGCTGACCCATGTACAGGTTCAAACATAGATGGGAATTCCTTTTCTGGATTTAAATTAGCCGACGGTGACAACCCAAGACCGCCTACAATGGCTGACCCTAAATCTGATAAAATGTCACCGAATAAATTGGATGCAACAACAACCTGAAAATCTTGCGGTCGCTCCACAAAATAAGCTACTAAAGCATCGATATAGATAGATTCTAGATCTAATGATGGTGAGCTTTGTGCTAGAATTCTCTTAGCATGCTTATCCCAGAACTTCATTGAATGGATAATTGCATTCGATTTTGTCGCACTCGTAATTTTTGTTTTGCCATTTATATAGGCATAATCACAGGCGGCTTGTACAATTTTTTCTATACCGATCCTTGTCATAATCGTATTTTGAATCGTCATTTCCTGCGGTTGATTTTCATAAATTCGCCCACCACTATCGGAATATTCCCCCTCTGCATTTTCCCGGAAGATAACAAAATCAATGTCTCTCCCGTTGGCAAGCGGTGAGGCTATCCCAGGTAGCGATTTAATCGGGCGAAAATTCACATATTGCTGGAAGCCTTTTCGTATCGGCATAATTAATTCCCACACCGTCACGTCATCTGGAACACGAGCATCTCCAATAGCCCCGAATAATATCGCATCAAACTCTTTTAAAATGTCTAGTGCATTTTCAGGCATCATACGACCGTGCTTGAGATAATAATCGGAGCTCCAAGGAAAAATGGTTGTTTCTATTTGGAAAGACGAATCATGTTCCTGAAGAAAATTTAATACCTTTAGCGCTTCCTCCATAACTTCCTTTCCAATACCATCACCTGGAATGACTGCGATTTTCGTGTGAGTCATTGTTTGTCACCTGCTAAAAACTTAAGTGCTGCCAAACGATATATAGCTGTTGTTTCTGCCAATTCTTCTATATCGACATATTCGTCAATTTGATGGGGAATATCACGATCACCCGCACCAATCGTTACAATTGGGACACCGTGCACATGAAGGAATGTTCCATCTGTAGCCCCTGGGACACCGTTATATTTTGGCTCTTTCTCCGTTACTTCAGCAACTGCCTCATAAATGGCTTGTACTACGGGATCCTCCTTTGCAGTAGCTGTGGCTGGTCGGTTGTCAAGCACCGTTAGTTCTACCTTAAAATCAGGGTCATCTGCTTGCAGACGTTTAATAATCGCATCAATTTTGCCGAGAAGCTCATCATGATCCTGAGCAGGTACTGTACGAATATCAAGCGTCGTCATACAATGATCAGGAATCACATTAATTTGTGCATCCCCTTTGACTGGTGCTCGTAAAATAGTCGGTGTAATAGATGGCCAATTAAGCATTGGATCTCGTCCCAAACGTGCTTGCTCTTCTTTTTCTAATTTTTCAAGCTCCACGATAAAACGTGCCATACGCCAGTTCGGGTTAATACCGCTCCAAGAAATTGCACCGTGCGCCATCTTACCAAAAATATCTACCTTCAAACGTATCGCTCCACGCTGCGCAATACTTACATTATTTTCCTGAGGTTCGCATATAATGGCCCCATCTACATCATCTGCCCAACCATTTTTTATGAAATGTTTAATGCCAAGCATTAATCCTTCTTCATCACAAGGAATACATAAAATAATCTTGCCTGTAAATTCCTCCTGATCCAGTAACAACGACTGACAAGCTGTAATCATACACGCAAGATTTCCTTTTGTATCATTTGTGCCTCGGCCATACATTCGACCCTCAATAATTTCTGCTCCGAATGGATCGTACGTCCATGCTTCACGATTTCCTTCAGTAACAACATCTGTGTGTCCTTCAAAGAGTAGTGTTTTTCCTGGCTTACCCGAATCAATAATTCCAATGACATTTGGCCTACCTGGCACAACCTCCTCAACATGTGTTTCAATCCCGATATCACGTAAATACTGAGCAACAAAATTCGCAACTTCTTGTTCATTACCATTTGGATCATCTTCTCGGTAAACGCTCTCTATACGTACTAGTTTTTGTGTAAGCTCAATAACTGCTTCCCGGTCTCGCAAATAAGATTCTGTTGTCTTTAAACTTGTAACTGTCATTCAAATGCCCCCTTATTTTTATGGAATATTCTAGAGATCAATTATGCCTCGGAATAATTGCGTCCAGAATCGGCTTTGTGCTTAGGCCTGCAAATGTTTTTTGTGCGAAAGCGTAGTGCTAACGTAGCGGCAGCAACAGATGTTTATTGCGCGAAAGCGTAGCGTCAGCGGCATGACGCAGGTCAGTTAGCCGTTATCGCATGGATGCGATGATTTTAGGCTAACATCCTATGTGAATTCCTTTCCGATTCCGTGACATCCGCCGGAGGCTTTAAATTCTTTTAACATTGTCCTATTAGATAAGTATTAGACAATTTGTTAATAATACATAGAATGCTATTAACTTTTAGTTTAGTAGTGAAAAGCTAGAAAATAACAAAAATATCTATCTTATGTTGTTTTTCGATAAAAAAAGATTGCATAATTACCATAATGTGGGGTTGATTTCCGATCTGATAAAAAATAGGTGGAAAGTAATATGAATAATTATCCCTAATTGACACCGTTTTAGGGAAATGGGAGGGAATTTAAAAATAATTTAATACAAAATTAGTTAAATAATTCTTTACTTCACTGTTATTATTATATTAATCGTTCCTTTGTTAATACTAGAATTTGAATACAGCATATTGCAAAATAACAGAAACATGGAGGTATGAAATTTGAAGATCCAAAGAATAGATCATGTGGGTGTAATCGTAAATGATCTCTCTGCCACTAAAGAGTTTTTTCTCGATTTTGGACTAGAGGTGAAAGGGGAATGGGAAATGGAAGGAGAGTTGATGGGATATGCAGTTGGGCTTAATGACGCTAAAGTAGCATGTGTAGGATTGGGAACGCCAGACGGTCAAACATGGATAGAGCTAATCAAATTTTTTACACCGTCAGATGAAAAAGATATTCAGCAACCCTTTGCAAATACACTGGGTATCCGACATATTGCATTTACTGTTGAAGATATTGAAGCTGTTGTTACCAAATTGAAAAAGAAGGGTACGGAAATCTTTAGTGAGATACAGCAATATGAAGAAAGTTATAAATTATGCTACGTTCGTGGTCCAGAGGGAATTATTTTGGAGTTGGCTGAGGAAATCAAATAAGTAAGTTAATATTTTTATTGGAATATTAGCAGAGAATTTTACTTTTTATCAAAAGCAACAATAAAAGAAAAACCAGCGTCTCTGTTGAACTACATTCAAAGCAGAGAGCTGGTTTATTTCTTTTACCCCATTACCGGGTCACTGATTAAAGTTTCAAATTATTGCTGGCGAGATTCTGTCATTTGCTTCCAAACAGAACCTTTTGCTTCCTCACCCTGTTCGATGCGGGCAATTGCCATTTTTACTTGTAGCTTCACTTCAAACTCTTTATCCTCTTCAGCAGCCTTTAATGCCACTAATGATTTCTCAGTACCTACTTCATATAAGTACATAGCTGCACGCCAACGAACAAGTTTGTTTTTATCCTGTAATGCGTGCTGCATCGCGTCTTCAAATTCCACGAAGCCGAGATCACTCATACAATCTCCTGCAGTTCGACGTACCGCTGCACTTTTGTCCTGTAATGCCTTTTCCAAATATGGAACAACCGCCACCTCTTCAATCATTCCTAAATAAACGGTTGCCAGTCGACGGATAGACATTTGTTCATCTTGTAACGCCAAATCTAAAAGCGGTAAATCATCTGGCTCTGGATCTGCCATTTGGTCAAGCAATTGAAAACGTTTTTCCCATTCAGGTTGCTTAAATTGTTCAACAGTAATTTTTAGCTTAGCTGACTTCTCAATCGTTTTCTCAGAATCATTAATCATTGCGACAATCTCTGCTAAACGTTCCTCAGAATATGTCACAACGATTTCTTCTTTTACTGCTTCAGCAATTTCTTCAAGTTCTCCATAACGTACGCCATAGTCAATCCACTTACGTTGGAAAATATAATTTTCGTCAATTGCTGTCTCGATAATTTTATTGAAAGCTTCGACAAAGCGCTCACCACAGCTTATACGGTGCTCACGTTGGTTATCAAATACCTTTACTTGGAGTGGCACTTGTTTATAAAACTGCACATGAACGTACACTTCACCATAAAATTCATTGGTAACTTGTGCTTTGTTTACGTCGTATACGTCCTCACCTAACACTTGACGAATGCTTGCTAAAATACCTTCCCACGCGTACTTTGCGTTACGCTCAACAGCAAAGAAATCTGCTACATGATAAACGCCCTTAATACCTTCAATTGCTAATATCGCTGCTACTTCACCAGTTGCTTCATCTTTATTATCCTTTGTAAAATTATAGCTTTTGCCAAAAGGTAACTCTGTATCAACGACAATCTTCATGGAATTAGGACTTGGTGTCGGTTCAATTGTAATAATCTTCATGTCTATCGCTCCTTATCCGTTTACGATTTCATCTAAATAAGACCATCTTTCAATAAGGTGTTCATATTGTGCATTCAGCTCATCCAGCTTCGCCGTTAATTCCTGTAGCTTTGTAAAGTTAGCACCAGCGTTGGCGATACCTTCTTCTGTCTCCATAATCGCTGTTTCCGTCTTTTCTATTTCCTCAGCAATCGTTTCCCATTCTTTTTGCTCTTTAAAGGATAATTTTTTCTTGTCCGATTTAGGCTTTTCGGTCTTAGGTTTTTCAACTTTTGGCGCCTCTATCTTTACAGCTGCTTCCTGTTCACGCTTTTGTAAATATTCACTGTAAATATCAAGCGTCTCATCAACATGCCCAAGACCATCTAAAATCCACAGTTTTTTCGCGATTCGATCTAAGAAAAAGCGATCGTGAGATATAGTTATTACGACTCCAGGGAAATGCTCAATGAAATCCTCTAGCACACCTAATGTTTCAATATCCAAATCATTCGTAGGCTCATCTAGTAACAGTACGTTTGGTTGCTCCATTAATAATCTTAATAAATGTAGACGTTTACGTTCGCCACCCGATAATTTACCGATAGGTGTACCGTGTGCATGAAGCGGGAATAAGAAACGCTCCAGCATTTGAGCAGCCGAATAGCGTACACCTTCTGCGTCCGTTATATCATTTGAAGCTTCTCGGATATATTCAATCATGCGTTCATTTTCATTCATTTTTGGTAGAGTTTGTTTGAAATGCGCTAACTTCACTGTCGAACCAACAAGAATTTCACCAGCATCTGGTGTAAGCTCACCTGCTAGCATGTTTAATAATGTTGATTTTCCTACACCATTAGCTCCGATAATGCCAATACGATCGCCCTGCTGTAGTAAAAATGAAAAGTGGTCAAGGATTTTTTGATGACCAAAAGACTTTGAAATATTTTCAGCCTCTAAAACCTTCCGACCAAGACGAGTTGTTGCTAGGCCAATTTCAAGAGAAACATCCTCAGATTTACGCTCCAAGTTATCCTCTAATTGTTCGAAACGCTGGATACGTGCCTTTTGCTTCGTAGAACGAGCTTTTGCTCCACGACGAATCCATTTTAATTCTGAGCGATAACGGTTGCGGTCTTTTTGTGCAGAAGCTGCTTTCATTTCCTCACGAATAGCACGTGATTCTAAATAATCCCCATAATTCCCAGTATGTCGGTATAATGTTTGGTCAGCTAGCTCGTAAATATGAGTAGATAGCTCATCTAAGAAATAACGATCATGGGTAATAAATATTACTGCTCCCTTTAATCGTAACACCATTTCCTGTAGCCACTCAGTTGACTGTACATCCAAATGGTTGGTAGGCTCGTCCAATAAATAAAGATCTGCCGGCTCTATTAATACTTTAGCTAAAGCAACGCGCTTTTGCTGACCGCCTGACAGTGTTAATACTTCTTTATCAAACATTTCAATGCCAAGCTTCGTAAGCGCGGTCTTAGCAAGGGCATTGACATCCCATGCCTGCTCCTCATCCATACGATGTTGCAAGCTAAATAGCGTCTTTTGTAAACTTTCTGAAGTCGGATTTAATGCAAGGGCAGCAACCGTTTCCTCATATTCACGGTTAAGTTTTAAAATAGGTGAATCCCCTGCAAACACTGCTTGTAACACAGTTTCTCCGCTTTTAAAAGTAGGCTCTTGAGGTAAATAAGCAGTGCGATATTTATTTGGACGGTCAACATTCATTGAGTCCGCTTCGATTTCACCAGCTAAAATAGAAAGCAATGTGGATTTACCAGTACCATTAATACCAATTAGTCCAGCTCGCTCCCCTTCATAAATCGTAAATTCAATATTTTGAAAGAGCGTTTTATCGCCCACTGTTTTCGTTAAATTTTGTACTATTAAATGACTCATTACACTTGTCCATCTCTTTCATTTAGGTGTTGTTTAGTGTCCATACTACTTTTAATATGTAGTTTATTATTGATATCCATTTTTATCATAACACCAAATGACAGGTAAACAAAGGACAACAAACTCTTCTTAGCTATCTAAAAAATGCCTCCCCCATTTATCAGCAAAATGAAGAAGAGCGAGGGTATGTAAAGAACTTCTAAAAAATCTCAAAAAAAGAGGCAGAGACAAAAGTGTTTCAGCCAACAAAAATACCGAACTATCCAATGAAACGCTCATGAAGTGTTTCGGAATAGTTCGGTTTTTCTATTTATCGTGTTTTGTTAATTTAGAGATTATTCGGCTTTTTGAAGGAATCATTTAGTTATGTCCCAGCCTCACAGAAGCTATTTATTTCACCAATAACCAAGAAGCTTCCACCATAGTCCTCCTACTACAACAAAAATCAGGATGGTAACAACGGAAACAACAAATCCAACTGTCCACCATTTTTTTTGATCAATATAACCTGCACCAAAGAATACCGGTGCTGGACCAGATCCATAATGAGTAGTGGCGCCAAATAAATTACTAAATGCTGCTAATAATATAGCTGCTAGCATTGCTGGTGCTCCTGCTTGCAACATTACAGATAAAAATGCTGCGTACATCGCACTAATATGAGCAGTGGAGCTCGCAAAGAAATAATGAGAATAGAAATAAACTAATGCTAATATTAAAACAGCCCATATCCAACTATACCCAGATACAAGTCCACCAACTTCATTACTAAACCATGGAATCAGCCCTAGTTTGTTCATAAAAGATGCCATCATAAATAGTGTTGCAAACCAAACTAGTGTATCCCATGCTCCTTCTTCCTTTTTAATATCTGCCCATGTTAACACATTTAACAATAACAGCAATGAAAGACCTATAAGAGCTGCTGTAGTGGCACTAATGCCTAAGTAGTCTCCACCAATCCATAACGACAACACAACAACAAATACTACGATCATTCGTTTCTCAGAACTTTTCAGTGGACCAAATTCATCCAGTTTCTTTTTAGCGATAGCTGCTGCCTCAGGTGTTTCCTTAATTTCAGGCGGATAGATTTTATAAATAACATAAGGAACAACGATTAAAGCTGTTAATCCTGGGACAATCATTGCCATTGCCCAACCGAACCAGGTAATAGATACGCCAGCTGTATCACTTGCTAGCTTTACAATTAAAGGATTCGCTGCCATGGCAGTCATAAACATAGCAGACGTTATTAAATTCCCTTGAAAGCCTACCTTCAAAAGAAAAGCTCCCATCTTACGCTCTGTCCCGTCTTCTGGTTTAGAGCCAAAAGTATGAGATAATGACTGGATGATCGGGAATATAACCCCACCCGCACGAGCTGTATTACTAGGAATAGCCGGCGCTAATATTAGGTCACTCGCAAGTAAAGAATAAGATAAACTCAACGTTTTTTTCCCAAAAAGACGAACAAATACATAAGCAATTCGTTCCCCTAGTCCCGTTTTAATAAATCCACGAGAAATAAAGAAGGCAATAACAATTAGCCAAATCGTTGAATTGCCAAAACCGCTTAATGTCTCTTCAATGGTTAATGTATTAGTAATGGCAATCATAGCCATAGCAATAATGGATACAGCTCCCATTGGCAACGGTTTCGTTATAAATCCTATAATTGTCGCAACAAAAATAGCGAACAGATGCCATGCTTTTTCATCTACTCCTGAGGGTGCTGGACAAAACCAGATAGCCACTCCAACAGCAAGGGTAATGAAGAAAGGAATCCACTTGACTGCGCTTTTTGCTTCTTTCATGATGTAAATACTCCTTTGACGGTTACCCCAATGTTTTTTGAAAGGAAATTCTCCCACAATCTAATATAAAGCTAAATCAAGATCCCCATTGTCAAAAAAACATAAGTTATTATATATGCTTTATGTAATGGATGAAAAGGATTTTCACTCATTTCTAAGAAAAAAATGACCTCGATTCTGAAATATTTCCCTTTTTGTTAATTTTATTGGTAATAAGATACTTTTATTTAAAATAAGCATGTGCAAATCCATTGAAAAAATACACCTATCGTTTAAATTAGCTTATATGTGAGAATCAATAATCGATCCTCCTACATTCAAACAGTAAAAAAGTGAAATCCCCTCACTTTCTTTACTGCAAATACAATGTAATAATCTTACAAAGTTCAATTACTCCTTGTTCAAGCTCTTGATGATCTGGAAAGGAATAACTAATTCTCATATGATTATATTGAGGTTCTCCCGGATAACATGCAGAGCTTGGTAAAAAAGAAATGTTGGATTGCTGTGCTTTGAAAAGTACTTCATCTGTATTTCTATCGTTAGGCAAAGACACCCAAATATTTAAACCTCCTTTAGGCATTACCCAAGTAACCCCTTCAGGCGCATACTTTTCCAACAACTTAATCGTTTGATCTCTTCTTACTTCAAGAGCAATACGTAACTTTTCTAAATGTGTGTTCATTCTATTCGAACTTAAAAAAGGAATAAGCGCCTTTTGTGTTAAAAGTGGGCTCCCTAAATCAGCACTAGATTTTGCCGATAATAGCCGTTGATGAACTGTCCCATTCGATATAATTGCACCAATTCTACAACTAGGCGCTAAAGCTTTACTAAAACCTTTTAAATAGATAACATGACCATTCATATCTAATGATTTGATAGTTGTTGGTGGTGGATTATCATCAAAATAAATTTCATTCCATGAATCATCCTCAATAATAAGGAAGCTATTGTGTTGAGCGAGTTCTAATAACTCGTTTCTTCTAGCTTCGCTTAAAACAGTACCTGTTGGATTATGAAATGTAGGATTTGTATAAACAAGCTTTGGTTTTTTTGTTAAACATAATGAAGCTAAAATATCGGTCTGCATACCTTCTTCATCCATAGGAATAGGAATAATATGTGCTCCCCGATTTCTAAAAACATCAATTGCCGCTGTATACGTGGGCGCTTCCGTAATAACAATGTCTCCTGGCCCAATAAATGTTCTCGCAACTAAATCAATTCCTTGCTGAACACCATTTGTAATGATGATCTCTTGAGGACTCGTTTGGATTTGACAATATTGTTGTACATGGTTCCGAATTGCCTCTCGAACTGCGTGGTCTCCTTGGACAGGGCCATAGCGTGCTACAATTTGCGGATCTTCCTGTAAAACTTGAAAAATTTCTTTCGATAGGTATGTTGACGGTAATAGTCCTGGATGAATTGTAGCACTAGATAATTTAATCGAATTTTCGGTTCCCAAATTTAACATGTATTGAGAGCGATGAATATAATCTGGGATAGCTAGTTGCCAATTATAATCGGTCTTACTTTGAGTACCAGTTCTCTGTTTCTTCTCTCTAACAAAAGCGCCCTTCCCATGCTTCAATTGAATATAGCCGTTTTTCTCTAACAATGCATAAGCTTTACTTACAGTAACAAGACTAACTTGATTTTCTTTTGAAAAGTTCCAAATTGACGGCAATTGACTACCTTCCTCTAACAAGCCTGCTCGTATCTTTTCCGATAAATTGTCCGATATCTGATGAATTAACGATTGATCTGATTGACGATTTAGCTTTATTTTCATAGGTCCTCCCACTGTTATACTCGTTGATTGACTGTTATATATATCACTATCTATTGTAAAAAGCGTAAGGCAAGCAAAATGATAAGACAAGGAGATTGGTCAAGTATGAACATAATGAAACATGATCAAGAAATTTTTGACAGTATTTTAAATGAAGTCGTACATCATGCTACAAATTTTTTTAATGACCTTGAAGATAGGGCTGTATCTACTCATTCCTACAATCTACCTAAAAATGAACTTCCCGAAATAGGAAGTGGTTCAAGGGCAACTCTTGATTTTTTCACTCAAAATTATGCGAAAAGCTTAAGTGGCAGTGCTGGTTCAAGATATTTAGGATTTGTAACGGGCGGTGCTACTCCTGCATCCATCATAGGGGATTGGTTAGTTAGTGTTTATGATCAAAACCTATCCAACTCGAAAGATTCAATCGCTGGATACATTGAATTAGAAACGATTGACATGTTAAAAGAATTATTTTTGTTAAGTAATGACTATAGTGGTACCTTCGTAAGTGGGGCCACAATGGCTAATTTCGTAGGTCTTGCTCAAGCAAGAGAATGGATTTCACAACACTATGGAAAAAGCACTTCTATTGATGGTTTATACGATATTCCCCAGATTAAAATAGTGAGTGGTACACCACATTCAAGTATTTTCAAAGCAACTGCCATGCTAGGTATAGGTAGGAAATCTATTCATCAAATTCCCTGTCAGGAAAATCGTGAAGCTATTGATATAACTAAATTACAGGAATATCTTGAACTCCATAAAAATGAACCATGTATTATCGTAGTGAATGCTGGAACGGTTAATACTGTAGACTTTGATGATTTAGTTGCCATCGGAAAATTAAAAACTCAATATAACTTCTGGTTACATGTCGATGCTGCATTTGGCGGTTTTGCAGCTTGTTCTCCACTATATAGAGAATTAATAGATGGAATGAACTATGCTGACTCAATTACGATTGATGCACATAAATGGCTAAATGTGCCCTACGACTCTGCTATGCAATTTACTCGTCATCAACAGCTGCAGGTGGCAGTGTTTCAAAATAATGCTGCCTATTTAGGAGGCTCGATTGAAAATCCAGATTTTTTTGATCTGACACCCGAAAACTCTCGACGATTCCGTGCCCTACCTGTATGGTTTACGTTAAAAGCATATGGCAAAAAGGGGTACCAACATCTTATTGAGGAAAATGTAAAGCTAGCTAAACAGCTTGGACAAAAAATAGACGATAGTCAATACTTTAAGCTTCTTTCTCCAGTAAGATTAAATGTCGTATGCTTTTCTTTAAATAAAGAATCCATAACGACTGAAATGAACAATCATTTTCTTTCTGATTTAAATCAGCAAGGAAATGTCTTCATGACACCAACTATTTATAATGGAGTTCCTGCAATCCGTGCTGCCTTTAGCAATTGGCGTACAGAAGAAAAAGATATAGCTATTATATGGGAAGCGTTATTATCAACTGTTCAAGATTTCGAATCCCAGCTTATAGAAGACGTATAGAGGTTTCCGATTATGATTTTCTTCAATTAATAACAACGTTAGAGAGTAAGTTGAAAGCTGGAGAACATTTTTTCTATAGGAAGGGATGGATTTGAAGATTTCACAGTATGTTTTGTTATCAAAATACTAATACCTTAAAGGTCAGTAATAAAGTAGCGGTAGGGTTTTAAGTTATGGTACCATTGCAGACTCATATCCTTCTCGAGCGGCAGCCGAAAAAATTGAAGTAAAAAAAACGTACATGTTTTTTATTTATTCTCCTTCCATAGTAAATGAATCAACATTTTTCAGCCCTAAAAAACCGTTGTCTATTGAAATAGACAACGGTTTATTTTTAGTAGCATGAGTAGTTACTCACCTATTTCATTTTGTAATTGCTCTAAAAACTTTACCATAAATTGATGACGTTCATTAGCCATTTGCTTGCCCTTCTCTGTAATCATTAAATCCTTCAGCAATAATAGCTTCTCATAAAAATGTGTAACTGAGGATGTATTTTTACTGCGATACTCCTCCTCTGTCATATCCTTACGTGCATCCTCTTCCTTGTCATAAAGCTTTCGACCCTTAGCCCCACCATAGGCAAATGTGCGTGCAATACCGATTGCTCCAATCGCATCTAAGCGATCCGCATCTCGTACTATTTTTGCTTCAATAGAAGTTGCTTCTAGCTCATTGCCACCATTATACGATACTTGTGCAATGCAATCTCGGATATGTTGCTTTTTTTCTTCACTTAAAGGTAGCTCGGCAATTAGCTTATTTTCTTGCTCTTTGCTATCGGTATACTTTTTATCACTTACATCATGCAAAAGCACAGCAATTTTCACGACTTCTGCATCCGCTTCCGGCTCTGAATGTAATATCGTTAACGCATTTTGATAAACACGTTCAATGTGTTGAAAATCATGACTAGCATCAAATTGCTCATAAATTCCCCGTACTTTGTTCATTAAATTGTTCATATTCTTTGTTCAGTCCCTTCATACTTCATTATACTGTATAGCATAGAAGAGTTGGTAATTAAGTAACCTCTAGGCTTATTAAAAAATTAACTTGAAAAGTCGTTATCAATTGACTAATTTTTCAGAATATTGTAAGATGAATGTACAGAACAGCTAACTTTGTTCTGTAGGCTCACTATTTCAGTGGTGTACAAGAACTATGTTTTGACAGACAGATTTAACAACTTCAGCGGGCTTACAATTGAATAATGTGTTGAAAGATGACGTGCGTATAGTGAAAACCAATCATCTAAGAAAACAAATAAAAGTGAACACTTTCCCTTAGAAATTCTTTGTTTTAACCCGCATAGTGAATGTACATGATGAAACAAGTGAACAAACAATTAGACTGTTTTGAAGGCTTTGAGCTTATGTCGCCAAGTGTGTGATTTTATTATCATTAATTGATGTTACCTTCTTCTATTCATGATCTTGAATATGTGTGAACGTAACTCCTCCCATTAATGGCAAATAGCATACCAATTTCTTGCCAACATTTGCGAAAAGTCAAATCATCTGAGTCTTGCTAACAAAAATAGATAATTCTTTTTTAGGCAACAATTTTTCCGAATTTCATTTAAGCCGTATATGAAGTATTAAGTTATGAAGGAAGTAGGAACGATAGTTATGTTATGTAATACCAACCCGCTGAAGAAAAAGTAAAAGCTGCCCATCTTATTTATGTAGATGATGGCAGCTTTTATTTTTTCTATTGACATTTTAAAGACATATATATCCTTATCTCCCTTTTCCATGCTACTTGTTATTCCCTACTTCCCTTCTAAGACATTCCTAAGGGAAAAAATTGTTTTGAACACGGGAGATAATATGCACATTGAGGAAACACTGTGAAATTACATATATTAATGGTAATAGTCGGTAGCGGTATATGTTAACTCATATAGGAACAAAAAGTTTGTAATACGAACCCGCAGAAGAATCAATAAAAGCTCCGATCATACTTATTGTAGATAGTATCTGCATACTAAAACCAGACAACTCATACATTCTAGTAAGAGAGGATGATTATGTTGAAAAGCTTGTTAGAAAATGTAGACCTGTTAGAAAACATATATCAAATTTCTATAGCATTCCTTCTCTTATGTTCAATTTTTTCTGTGAGACTTATAAAAAAATTAAAGCGTGAAAGAAAACTTTCTTTTTTTGAAAAAATAATGAATATAATCATTCGAATTGCAATTTTTTTATGGTTAGCTAGTTTTCTCCTTATTGAATATGGGGGCTATTAATTTTCTCCCCCTTTTTCACAAAAACAATTATGCTTTGAAATAATTCAGTGACATCCGCACGAGACTTAATTTCTGGACATCCTCACAAAGAAGTTAAAAAGCTGCCCTTTATAACTTAAAGGAGCAACTTTTACATTTACATATTCTTTTGTATTTCTTTCAATCTAGAACAACCCTACCGCATGTCCTTCATTATCAACATTCATACGCAAAGCGGCAGGTGCTTTTGGTAAACCTGGCATTGTCATAATATCCCCAGTTAAGCAAACTAGGAAGCCTGCACCCAGCTTAGGAATGACTTCTCGAATGGTAATTGTAAAGCCTTCAGGACGTCCTAAAAGACTTGGTTGGTCGGATAAGGAGTATTGTGTTTTCGCCATACAAATCGGCAGAGAATCCCAGCCAAATTTTTCGATTTGAGCAATTTGTTTTTTCGCTTGGTCGGTAAATTGCACATCTTTCCCACCATAAACTTTTTGCACAATCGTACGCACTTTTTCCTCAATAGATTCTGTTACATCATATAAAGGTGAGAAATTGTTTTCTTTGTCAAGAACAGCTAGCACTTGTTCAGCTAAGGCTAGACCACCTTTTCCGCCTTCCTCCCAGACATTCGTACGAGCAATGCGTACATGCTTTTCTTGACACCAATTTAATACAGTAGCAAGTTCTGCCTCTGTATCTGTAATAAAGCGATTAAGTGCGATAATCGGCTCTACACCAAATGTTCGAATAGTCTCTACATGCTTCTCTAGGTTTTCAATTCCTTGTAAAAGTGCCTCTACATTTTCGCCAACTAATTCTGTTTTTGCTACGCCACCATGCATTTTTAATGCTCGAATAGTAGCCACAATGACAACGGCACTTGGTTTAAAACCTGCTTTACGTGCTTTAATGTTCATGAATTTTTCTGCACCTAAATCAGAACCGAAGCCCGCTTCTGTCACAACGATATCGGCTAGCTTACGTGCTGTTTGTGTCGCCATAATCGAGTTACAGCCGTGTGCGATGTTGGCAAATGGCCCACCGTGAATAATGGCAGGTGTTCCCTCAAGTGTTTGCACTAAGTTTGGTTTGAAGGCATCTTTTAATAATAATGTTAATGCCCCTTCCACTTGAAGATCACGCACGAATACGGGCTCACGATTAAATGTATATCCGATTACGATACTTGCTAATCGTTCACGTAAATCTTCAATACTTGTAGCTAAACAGAAAACTGCCATAATTTCTGATGCAACAGTAATATCAAAGCCATCCTCACGTGGCATCCCTTGAACAGGACCACCGAGGCCCACAACAACTTTACGAAGGGCGCGATCATTTAAATCCATAACACGCTTCCAGATAATACGGCGAGGGTCAATATTTAATGCATTTCCTTGATGGATATGATTATCGATAAAGGCTGATAATGCATTATTCGCAGTCGTAATCGCGTGAAGGTCACCTGTGAAATGTAAGTTAATATCCTCCATCGGTACAACCTGTGCATATCCACCACCTGTTGCGCCACCTTTAACACCCATTACAGGGCCGAGTGATGGCTCACGTAAAGCAACAGCAACATTTTTCTTCAATTGATGAAGTGCATCTGCAAGTCCAACCGTAACAGTTGATTTCCCTTCACCTGCTGGAGTTGGACTAATGGCTGTAACTAATACAACCTTTGCGTCCTCACCATGTGCTGTTATTTTTAATGGATCAATTTTTGCTTTGTAGCGACCATATTGCTCAAGTGCATCCTCTGGAATACCTGCAGCTTTCGCTATTTCTGTAATAGGCTTCATAACCGCTTGATTAGCAATTTCTAAATCTGTTAATGGTTGATTTGTCGTTGTCATTTGGCATCCTACTTTCTTTGTCGATCAATTATGCCTCGGCATAATTGCGTCCGGAATCGGCTTTGTGCTAGCACAAAGAATATCTTTCCGATTCTGTGACATCCGCCGGAGGCCTTAACTTCTTTCAGCAGAAAATTTGCTGAAAGAAGTTAATTCCATTATAGACTTTATTGTGAAAGAAATCATGTTAGTTATACAAGCATTTCAACAATCAATTGACAACTTTGCTCAATTCATGTATGTTCTTAATGAAAATGCATTTTTTCACATTTTCTTAATTATGTCACAACTTAATTGATTTTTAGTTCTATATTCAAGCGCATTGGAGGCGAATGCTTATGCAACAGGGAATCGTAAAGTGGTTCAATAATGAAAAAGGATATGGCTTTATTGAATGTGATGATGGAGAAGATGTATTTGTACATTTTACGGGCATCCAAGAGGAAGGCTTCCGTACACTTGAAGAAGGTCAAAAGGTATCATTTGATGTGGTGGAAGGCAATCGAGGACCACAGGCGTCAAATGTTGTAAAAGTATAAACTAAAGGAGCTGTTCGATGTATGAACGGCTCCTTTTTTTCAAATGCTCTTAATTGTTTAGCGCTACTTAATATTCTAAATATAACTTCAGCAATTGATCCAATAAAAAGCTCCGGGAAATACTAGAGTTTCCTTCGTTCTGTCAGTATCCTTAAGTGTAACCCCAAACGGTCCTTCATTTAAATGGCCTAGCGTCATAGTAGTTGCAGCGACTTCTTCATAAAAATCTAGGCGAATATTTGGTAAGTGTAAGGAAATATACTGTTCTTGTTGTTCAGGCTCCGGAAGTTGTAATACTTCCCTCCATAATTTCACTGTAGCTTGCACATCTTTTACATAGAATTGTACAGATTCCATCGATATTGATTGTTTCGTCTCAATGGCTCCATTTGCTTTTAATTGTGCAACACGTTCCTCATCTGTATCAGACCACTCGATTAAAAATGGGAAATCAATTGCCTGCTCTGGCTTTCCAAAATGCAATAGCTTCCATCCTACTACAGAGCCATCTGGTCTTGTACGACTGCAAACATCAGGTCCATATACTTCAAAGCCAAGTGCACGCAAACGTTGACCCTCTTCCTCAATATTTTTTGTACGTAACGCAATTCTTGAAAAACCATAGCGCTCGTTAGCACGCTTAAACGTATAATGTAGGGAATAAGGTAATTTCGCTGCATTTTCAAATAAATCACGATCATAGATTGCTATTTGCTCAATATAGTTTAATCCAAAATAGCTTAACGTATTGTATGTGCCCCACATTGTATGTTGACCACCGTTAACTGTATGGATATTACGTTTGTTTAAGAAAACCTTTGCATTCTCTGGTGATTGAACTTGATGAACTAGATGATCAAAATATAAAGTCATTACTGAACCCCCTTTTTTTCCTCTATTATATACTTTACCTGTTAGTTTTGTTGGTTTAAAATAAAATTAAGAATATTATAATTATTAAGAAGTTACTATATTTTATGATATCTTTTTTTAATGCTTGGCAACAAAATGATTTCGATGCCGATGCTTTCATTTCCTTAAATAAATGAAGAGGTGATTAGAATGACAGACAAAGTAGCTGCTTTTAAACTAGCATTAGGTAATTATCCAACCGGCGTTACGGTTGTTACTGCTTGTAATGACGAAAATGAGCCTATTGGCTTAACTGTCAATTCCTTTGCGTCCGTTTCCATAGATCCACTGCTTATATTATGGTCGCTCGATAAAAAATCACAGCTGCACCCATTTTTTTCAACAGCACAAAAGTTTGCTGTTAATATTTTAGCTAGCAATCAGGAGCATTTATGTACGTTATTTTCAAGCAAAATTCCAGATCGTTTCGCCCAGGCTAAATGGTCAACTTCTACTTTAGGTCTACCGGTTTTGCATGATACTGCAGCCATTTTACAATGTAAAATTTTTCAACAAATCGATGCTGGAGATCATACGATATTTATCGGGCAAGTCCTAGAAATTGATGATGCACAGAAGGAACCCTTACTGTATCATCGCAGACATATTGGTGAAATTCCAAAAAGTTTTTATGACTAGACTATTGCAAGCAGAATATATGCAAAAACAGGATGATTCGTGGCAATCATCCTGTTTTTTTGACGTATTTTCCGCCCTTTTTCGTAATACTAAGTTTACTAAGTTTGGTTAATAGAAAAATAAGGCAAAGGAATGAATTTCTGTTGATTTGAAGCCTTCAAACATCTGCTCACTTATCATCAGACCGTTTATTTTTTCTGTGGAAATCTTTGCTTTTCAAGTCTGTTGATTTGAACAATGACACCATCTTGAATCGTAATGTGTACTTCTCCAAATTCCAAATTTTGAATTGCCTTTGCAATTGCTTCTAGTTTTCTATTATCTACCTTTGCTTGTTGAGTCATCCGATACACCCCTTCTTTTAACATATTTTTTGTACAAAAGAGGCCTGTTCGAACATCAATCATAGCCCCCTTCTCTTTCGAGTAGCTCTGTTGGATTGACCTACTCTATTTGTTGTCGAAGCTTTTTTAGTCAAGCACTCCATCTTTTTCGATAAGAGTATTACGTTTCTTGGAAATAATTCTATAATTCAGAAAACCTATTGTCAATATAAACATTATAAAACATATTAGAATACTATGTAATAAAAATAAAAGGATATACAATCAATGAAGATCTATACTTGATACGATATTTTGAAGAAATTATTATGAGTGGAATATTTCACATTTAGAGGGTCGTTTTGAGGAATGAAAAAGATTTTAAGGTATTGGTTTATGGTACAACAAAACAAAAACTGTGCAGATATCAATTTAACCTTGAATGAACTGCACAGTTTTTGTTTTAATCATTTTCTAAAAAATCCATTAATGCTTGCGCTGTATTTTGCTTGCCCATAATCTTTATCGGTTCGCCATTAGCTGGTACAATCCAGTGTGGCTCATCTCCACCATATAAGGACTGTGAGCTATTAGCTACCATAAATTGAGCGTTGGCCGATTCCATACGTAGACGTGCGCGGGACAGTAAAAATTCCTCATCATCTGTTGCCTCGAGTTTAAAGCCCACTAGAGTAACTTTCGGTTGCCACTTTTTGATTTGACCTAATACTTTAGGTGCCTTTTTAAAATGAATGATAGGTGGCTCATCAGATGGCATTTTACCTGTTTCTCCCATCAAATTCCCAGATTGGTCATATACTTTGTCAATGAGCCAATCAGAACCTGCAGCTGCCATAATAACGATATCCACCTGTTCTTCCTGAACAGCATGTCGAACTTTCTCGCCTAAATCTTCAATGCCTTCAAATCGAATGGTACGCATTTTATCTTTGTTCGTCGGAAGCTGTGCGAAATAACCATGCATATACAATACGCTCGCCCCAGCAGCTAGTGCCGCCTCAGCTAAATAACAGCCCATCAAGCCTTTCGATAAATTCGTATGCCCACGCACACGATCCCATTTTTCAAGTGTTCCCCCACTTGTAATGAGTACGGTCTTACCTCGTAATGTTCCCATACACTCACCTTTTTCTAGAAAATATACAAATACTATTTTAACGTAATGCTATGTTATGCTTCAATGTTGTTTTTATAGAGATGTTGTTCTCTTCTAAGAGTTAGATAGAAATTACTCCCTATTTTGCTCTTTTAACCAAGAACTTAATATCTCCGCAAATTTCTTTGTCACTGGTGATGCCTGGTGTTTCATAGCTATTCCAATTGTGCGATAGCCACCTTGTTTTAAAGGTATGGCTTTTAACGTAGGCGGCAAATTATTTATCACTAATTTCGGTAAAATACTAATTCCAAGCTGATGAGAAATCATCGAAATGATCCCTACCTCTTCCGATAGTTCAAAGCGAATATTTGGCTTCACGTGATATTGCTCTAACAGTACATTCACATCATTCGTCCCTTTATATGAAGTCATGATAAATGGCATGTCTTCTAGTTCAACAATATCAATTTCTGCTTTATCATAAAGCGGACTTTTATCGGAGACAATACACAGCAATGGATCCTGCTGTAGTTCGGTAAACTGAAATTGCTTAGACTTTTGACCATTTAAAAATCCTGCATCAACCTCTCCACTCAATAGCCATTGTTCAATTTCATAATAATCTCCCTCACGCAATTCAACTTGTATACCAGGAAATTGATTGTCCATAATACGCACAATTTCCGGCATCCAGTTTGAGGAAATACTTGAAATTACACCAATTCGCACTTTCCCACGAGTAACACCAAGTATATGTGCTGCTTCTTGCTGTAACAATTCCTGTGCATCGAGGACATGCCTCATTGCCCTTAACATTGTATCTCCTTCACTCGTTAACGTGACACCCGCACGACTTCTGTGAATGAGTGCAAAGCCGAACTCCTTTTCTAAGCTTGAAACAGCATGACTTACAGCAGATTGGGTTAATCCTAATGCATCTGCTGCTTTTGTAAAACTAGCTACCTCAGCCACTTTATTCAAAATCTCATATTTGACTAAACTCATTGTCTTGTCCTCTATATACATGAATTTTTTTAATACTAACCATTATAAACATTCGTTTTACTAATCACAACACAAGATATATAGTAAATTTTAGTATGATAACTGTTTTAGTACACAGATTGTAGGTGAGCATAATGAGTATCCAAGGAAAAGCAAATTTATTAATGGTTATTGTGACAATGTTTTGGGGACTATCTTATACCTTTATGGTAATGGGGCTTGAATCATTGGCTGTTTATAATGTGGTGGCATTGCGTTGTATCATCGCATTTTTCGCAGCAGGTATTATCTTTTATAAACGAATGATTAAGGTCAATGCTAAAACATTAAAATATGCAGCTATTCAAGGTTTGCTGTTATTCATTGTGTTCGTTCTAAGCTTATTTGGACTTGAAACAACTTCGGTATCAAATGCTGGATTTATTTTAAGTCTAACAGTTGTCTTAGTACCTATTTTCAGCAGTTTTATCGAAAAGAAATTGCCTTCAAGAGCTGTTAGCTTTGCGATTGTTTGCACAATGATTGGGATTACAGTTTTAACCGCTCATGGCTCATTTACCTTTCAAAAAGGGGATATTTTAGTAGCCATCGCTGCACTATGTTATTCGATTTACTTACTGTTAAACAGTACATTTACACGAAACGTTGAATCAATTTCCTATGGCATTTACCAGCTCGGTTTTGCTGGTCTTTATGCACTCGTATTGACATTTATTTTTGAAACACCAACGCTTCCAAATACTACGGCTTCATGGATTGCTATTTTAGGACTCGGTGTCATTTGTAGTGCATTTTGCTTCGTAGGTCAAACTGTTGCACAACAGTTTACTTCTGCTACACATACAGGACTAATATTTTCCTTAGAGCCAATTTTTGCAGCCATGTTTGCCATGATGTTTATCGGGGAAGAAATAACGATAAAATTATTAATAGGCGGTAGCTTTATTCTAATTGGTAACCTTGTTGCTCAATTAGAACATCTTCATGTATTACGCTTTATTAAAAAACATGAGAAAGCTATACATTAATCCTTACAAACAAATAAACAGAGTGATGCATGTGCACTCACTCTGTTATTATTATTTAAACTCTCTCTGTTACACTTGGATCACGATGAATGCAATCATCTATTATGCCGTCATATGTCCAGTTGAATGCTCAGCAAATAATACGATGACACCCTGTTCAACGAGATGAGCATAATAAGCTGTTTGACCCTCTGTAAGATCAAATCGCTTTATTCCTTCTTTTACAGCCGATTCACCAGTAAACCAAGACTTAATTTGATCAACCCAATTACCTACCTCATGTGTTTTAACATTTGCATCCCATTTTATACCCTCAAATTTATTTGGATCCTTTGCAATAACGTAAATATCCTCTATTTGACATTCCTCTAATCGCATACTTTCTAAAATATGAAGCATTTCTTCCCTTGTATGGGCCACTTCAATTTGTGGGTTTTGTTCATTCGTCATGCTCAATTCCTCCTAATTTATATGGCTTACTAGATATCTACCCATCCTATCCAAGAAAAAAACCTTTTACCCTTTCTTTTAACGAACAGTAATATTTTATATCTTTAAGATAAGAGTATATGCTGAAAACAAAAGAAATATTGAATGTAAAAAATTTGTTTGCATCATATCGGAACGAACGTTCGTTTTTTTGACAAGTAGTAAATTTAATAGAAATTTAAAATAACCAGGTACTCACCTTTTAATATGAGTGCCTGGTTATTTTGTATAGATAGTTGGTAGGCTTTATAAAAAAATTAATCTTATAAGTTTGAGACTTGTATTTTCTTAAGCATTGAAACCAAAGCTACGCCAGCTAGTAACACAATACCTAAGAAGAATAATAAAAATCCAATTGGAATTAAGAAGAAAGGATTCACCGCTTTCTCAAATTTCTAATGTTAGAATAACCGATGCAATATCTGTAGTCAGTAATTTTTATCGTAAAACAATAAATTTTTATTACTTTACTATAAATCATCAATATTTGTTTAAAATTTAAAAAAGGCTCAGGCTCAAAGTTTATTTGAGTACTTAGGCTTTAAAATTAAGCAAATACAACATTTGCAAAATGAAAAATAACAAGCATGTTGGAAGTAAGGTGAAAACAAAGTTAAAAAGTAATCTGTTATATTTTTTTCAACTTTAAGATTTATGGTATAAGTAAATTATGGAATTTAAATTATATATACCAAGCAAAGTGGTAAACAAAAAGTTATTTATCGGGGGAATTATAATGTTAATTAGAAGAGCAAAAATTAAAGATTGTAACATCTTAAGCGATCTAGCCTATAAGTCAAAAGCCTACTGGGGATATACAGAAGATTTTCTAAAACAATGTATAGATGATTTGACTGTAACTAAAGAGTACATAGAAGAAAATCCAGTTTATCTAATGGAGAGTGATAACAAGATAGTAGCATTTTATAGCTTTACAATTAACGAACGGAAATTAGATGCATTATTCATAGATCCTGATTATATCGGTAAAGGATTAGGGAGAATGATATGGGACCATTTATTAAATAAAGCAAAGGAGTTAGGAATAATCGAATTTACTCTTGATAGTGAACCTAATGCAGAAGGTTTTTATTTAAAAATGGGAGCAAAGAACATTGGCTCTACTCCATCTACGGTGTTCCCTGACCGTCACCTTCCACTAATGAAAGTTAAAGTGTTTTAAAATGCATTAATTTTATTAAAAAGACCAAAACGCATGGTTTTCGACATTTCCTATGCAATCATTTTATGTAATCAAGGTGTCCCTACTCCTAATATAACAAAAATGATTGGCGATACACCAAATACAGTAATAGAATATTATACGCACTCTATGAAAGACAAAGAAAAAGAAGCAGTTCAGATACTATCTAAAGTTTTACTTTGATATATTGGGGTACTTTTTTGGGAACTACTTTCCTAAAAGTACCCATAGACTTTAATGACTTTGAGACACCTTTTGAAACATCAAAAAATAGACAATGGAAGTACATAAAAAAGAGTTCCCATCGTCTATCATTTAGTCGTGGTTATTAATGTCCAAGGAAGGCTTTCATCATCCATGTATGCTTTTCAAGGGACTGATACATAGCATTTAGTATATCCTCTGTTCGATCGTCCCCTTCTTCCGCAGCAAGCTCCATTGTTGAATTTAAAGCTTTCATAAGTTTTTGGAAATCTGCAATGGTTGTAGCCACCATTTCCTCTGTTGTCTCATTCCCTGTCGCTTCCTCTACACAGGATAACTCAAGATGTTCTCTTAACGTAGCAACTGGTTTTCCATCTTTGGAAAGAATGCGCTCTGCAATTTCATCTAGATTTAACGTTGTTTCATTATATAATTCTTCAAATTTTGCATGTAGTGTAAAAAAGGCATTTCCCGTAACATACCAATGATAATTGTGCAATTTCGTATAAAGTACAGACCATGTAGCGACAAGTTTATTCAATTGTTTGTTTAAGTTTTGTGTCATTATTTCTCCTCCAATGTGCCAGTTGTTCTAGCCACTAGTATGCGTTGCAAAGTGTACTGACTATACACACATATTTCTTTTTAACTCAAACAAATTTTAAGATCATCTGGAGATACACAACCAAAACATTTTCCACTACAAAGCCAGTCCTAAAAAACAGATGGATTCCATCAATTGGACGTAACAACAAACCTAATAAGGGATTGTCAGTTTTATCTTTTTATACAATTAGACTATTTTAGTTCCTTACGAATTTCCTTTATCTTTGTCACTGGAAGCTTTGAAACTTCAGCAATCCACTCATCATCAGCACCAGTTTCAATCAATCCACTGATTATTTGTTTAATGGTTTGTTCAATGCCTAGTTCGATTCCTTGTTCAAATCCTTCTTGCCTTTCTAATTCCAAAACTGCAGCAAGTGTCGGCGGTAGATCTTCTTTATATAGATGCAAAATCTCTTCCTCCCCTCTAATTTCTTCTCTTACATCTCTTATAAGTTGCTCAGACATGGCTCTTGGTAGTTTCAATAGGTAATCAATAAAATAAAGCAAAGCACTTACTTCTGTTCTTTTATCATTATTTAATGGCCACACTTCTTTTAACAAAGCTCTTTTGTAAGCACTACGATGGCTCATTTCGTTTTTTGTTTGATTTAAATAAATTGATGCAAGTAAAGCTTTACTAAACAGCTTCGGTGATTTTTTTAATTCTTCTTCATCAAAATCTGACACGACATACTTGTTAAAAGTGTACGTTATTTCTGTACCAAAATATTTTTCATGATACTGATTCGTGCTTTTTGTACTCTTATTTGTAAAGATAGCAATTGCCACAATCTTCTTACCATAGCGATCACTGATACGATAGAAATACTCAAATATACGCTTTGCAAAATGTATCTCATCTACAGCTTGTATTTCCATATGAACAAGTATCCACTGCTCTTTACCACTTTTTAGATGAACCTTCGCAATTTGATCTGCTACTTTGCGCCCTTGACGATGCTCAAGAATTTCTTTGAAAAGCTCTTGCTGTAAAAACTCAACTTACTATCAATTATGCCTCGGCATAATTCCGTCACATCCGCCGAAGGCTTTAACTTCTGCATGTAAGTCTGGCAAAAAGAACAACAAAAAATCTTCAAACAAATCCGCAATTAACTTCTTCTAGAGATTATCTTGATTCACTTGACTAAGCTTATACACATTTGGTTTCTCCCAAACTAGCTGCATTTTAAATACATCTCCCCTTTTACTTTAAATCCATTATAGCTAACACGAACATAAGTTTCTACAGCATTATTACATTTTTGCGAACATTAAAACTATTCTCTATAATTATTTCACTTTCCGAAATAGTTTCGTTATAATGGAGTCACTTACACAAAAAGGGGTGTTAATTAATGGATGTATTGCCATTACGGAAAGATGTACCAGTGGAACATACATGGGATTTAACAGATTTACTTGAAAATGACGCGGATTTTGAGCCTGTTTTAGCGCAGCTTGTGGAGGATGCAAAAAATTTTGAACGTACGTATCAAGGTACAATTACGGATGCCCAAAAGGTAATTGATGTTTTAACAGCTTATGAAGCACTATATGAAAGCATAGTTCCAATCGGTACTTATGCAAGCTTAAATAATCAAGCTGATCATACAGATAATGAAGCCCAAATGCGTGCTTCAAAATATGGTACGGCAATCGGAAAAATAAGTAGTACATTTTCTTTCGTACGCAGTGAATTACTAGCATTAGATGAGTCTATTTTAGAGGAAGCTGCTAAATTAAACCCTAATTATAAAGTCTATTTAGAGGAATTATTAAAACAAAAGCCTCACCAGCTACATCCAGAGGTAGAAAAAGCACTAGCTGCATTTAGCTCTACTTTTGATGCACCATATGAAACGTATAATACGACAAAGCTTGTAGATATGCATTTTGGAGAGTTTGAAGCCAATGGCGAAAAACATCCACTTAGTTTTGTATTATACGAAAATGACTGGGAGTTTGACGCTGATACAAAAGTACGTCATGCTGCATTCCAAGCATTTTCGAATAAATTACGCGATTATCAGCACACAACTGCAAAAATTTATAACACACATATTCAACAGGAAAAAACAATGGCTGATTTACGAGGTTTTGATTCTGTCATTGACTATTTATTATTTGATCAAGATGTTGATCGTACGCTTTATAATCGTCAAATTGATCTGATTACGAAAGAGCTTGCACCACATATGCGCCGTTACGCAAAGCTTATTCAACAAGCAAATGGCATTGAAAAAATGACATTTGCTGATTTAAAGATCGCACTTGATCCAGACTATGATCCGAAATTAACAATGGCTGAAGCAAAAGAATATGTTGAAAAAGCATTAGATGTTATGGGTGAAGATTACAAAGAGATGATCGAAAAGGCGTTTAACGAACGCTGGATTGATTATGCACCAAACAAAGGAAAATCGACAGGGGCATTCTGTTCAAGTCCATATGGTAGTCATCCATATATTTTAATGTCTTGGAATGAACGTATGAATGAGGTATTCACTTTAATTCATGAGCTAGGCCACGCAGGTCATTTTGCGAATGCGCATGCCCATCAATCATATTTTAACAGTCGTCCTTCGTTATACTTCATCGAGGCGCCATCGACAATGAATGAAATGCTGCTAGCCAATTATTTATTAACCCATAACGATGATCTTCGCTTCAAACGTTGGGTAATTTCAAATATTGTGTCCAAAACGTATTATCATAACTTCGTCACACACTTACTAGAGGCAGCTTATCAACGAAAAGTATATGAATTAATCGACGCTGGAGAAGCTGTGAATGCTACCGTTTTAAATCAATTAAAACGCTCCGTATTAGAAGATTTCTGGGGTGACACTGTCGATATTACTGAGGGAGCCGAGCTTACTTGGATGCGTCAACCACACTATTATATGGGCCTATATCCATACACTTATAGTGCAGGCTTAACGATCTCTACACAAGTATCTCAGCGTATATTAAAAGAAGGCAGTACAGCTGTTGATGAATGGTTAACAGTCCTTCAAGCAGGAGGTACGAAATCACCTGTAGAGCTAGCTCAAATGGCGGGTGTCGATGTTACAACCGACCAGCCGCTTCGAGATACGATAGCTTACATTGGTCACCTTATTGATGAGCTTGAACGTTTAACGACAGAAATGGAAGCTATCAAAAGCTAAACAAAGCGAGAACCGTCTATGCAATTTCTAACGCGTAGATGGTTTTCTTTTTTAGTTCTAAGCAGGAAAATACGTGCATATACTAGAATCAGGGCGTCCCTCTACATTTTTTGATATTTCTAAATAGACAATCATTTTTCTTCATACAAATGTACCGTTATTATTAAATGTATGCAATTTATTTAGCAAAATTCGACTAACAATTTTCAAAGGAAGTGTATCTAATTATGGTAAAACGTAATGATCCATGCCCATGCGGTAGCGGCAAAAAATATAAAAAATGTTGTGAAGGTAAACAGCAGGTTACAGTAGAAGCTGTAGCAATCGAAGAATTAGAGCGTGTACTACAAACATTTTACCTAGAATATCCAGAACGCAAAGATGTTCGTGCCTATATAGAGCATGTAGGTACATGGCAACCTAAATTAGAGAGCGTACTACAAAGAGAGCTGATTGAGGCGATCGCGTTAGACGACTTCTTCTTCCATCAAGATCCATCTATTTGGAAAGGTTACTTAAAGAAAACAAAGAAAAAAGCGGTACGACCTTCTACTTTAAAAGTGTTAGAAGGCTGGTCACAACCACATCTATTTATTGGTTCCGTGTCAGTTGTAGAAGAAAAATATTTCAAGGCTACACATGTGTTAACAAATGAAGAAATTTATATTCGTCGTGAAAATGACAAACCAATCCCTGAAGGTATGCATGTCTTTGCATTCATCTTACCAGATGGTACAAAAAAATCAGAGCATTATTTAGCTGTTTCAACACTTATCTTCTTCCCTGAAGATCATGCAAAGGTATTTGAGCAATTTAAGAAAAATTTTGAGGCCTCTGAGAAAAAGGTTGGTGCATTCTTAAAAGAAGAGCATTTATCCTTCTGGGAGCTACTTGTATCAAACGGTTATAAAGGCGAAGAATTCACGAACTTTGAGAGCAATGTAATCACACAAGTTAAAGATTTCCTTGAGCAAAATGATCGTGATACAGCTCCTATGTTAGAGCTTTTAGAGGACTATTTAATTGAAGGACAACCCTCTGCGCGTAAAGAGTCTGCCATTGCTGCCGGTGCAATTCGATATGGTCAAGAAAAAGAACTATTCGAGCCACTATCAATGACAGTAAAAGAAATTGCAGCGACGTTCGATATTTCAGCTTCTTCTCTCACAAAATATTATCAAGACTTAAGTAACTATGTTGCTACTAAATAATGCTTAAAATAGAAATGCGCCATACACTCTCAGATTTTAGAGCGTACGGCGCATTTTAATATAAATAGAAAAAAGCTACATTTGTTAAGGCAATGAGCCAAACAACAAAGTAGCTTTTTCTATGGTAACCAACCAATACTATTTTTTCCGAACATATTGTTATTTATGCATCAAATTTAGTAAATATGATTATTTATTGAGTAAAAATGAAACTTTTATCATTAAGCTTTACTTTATTTAAACATAGTCCGTTTAGTACCTATGATTGCATGGCCATAAGACATTTCTGAAATACGTAAAAACATCATTTACTATACACCTTCAAGAGCTCTTCACCGAGAAATTGTAGTCTCTCCCCTACAGAGCAAGCTTCAATACAGAAACGGTGAGCTCCAGGTTTACCACGCTCTTTTCGTAATTGCTTTATCACTAAGCAATCAGCACAATACGTATCATGTAGTTCATCAATATCTTTCATAACCGTCACTTTATCCAATTTGAACTCTCGCTCCTTTCACGTCCAAATTTCGCTTCTTACTATTATGAAGTGAACATTTTTAACAAGCAACTATTTTGTTTATCCATATTTAACTTCTTTCAGCAAGTGTCCAAACACCCGCTGAAATGAGGAACTCAGTCTAAGAACGCCACGTCTACGTCCTGTGGCAATTTATCTGTGCGAAAGCGAAGCGACAGCAACATGGTTTTATCTGTGCGAAAGCGAAGCGACAGCAACATGGTTTTATCTGTGCGAAAGCGAAGCGACAGCAACAACAACACACGACTGAGTGACCAACATCAAGTTGGCCCAAAACCGATTCTGGACGCATTTATGCCGAGGCATAATTGATCTCATTAACTAAGATGTTGTGAAAAAACATTATTGATGTACAATTAAAGTAAAATTTAAGTCAAAAAGTAGGGATTTTATGTTAGAAGTATACATTGATGCTGCTAGTGCAGGAAATCCTGGCCCTAGTGGTATTGGAATATTTATTAAAGGAGAAGGCCATCATATACAAATCAGTGAGTATATAGGGCAAGCCAATAACCACATTGCCGAGTTTACTGCCTTAGTACGCGGACTTGAAGAAGCACTGAAGCTTGATTCTAACCTTGTCTCAGTCCGCTCTGATTCAAAAATTGTTGTAGCATCTATGGAAAAAGAATATGTGAAAAATGAGGAATTTAAACCTTATCTTGAGCAAGCACTAACACTTGCAAGCAGCTTCGATTTATTTTTCATCAAATGGATTCCAGATACGCAAAATAAAGCTGCAGATGCACTTGCCCGTAAAGCAATTCAAAAAGAAAAAAAATAAACTACAGGGACCGTCCCTTGCCTTCAACCAAGAGTCGGTCTCCTACCTTCATCCGACTACAATTTATTCAGATACTTAATATCCCCCATTATTTTATTTTTATCATCTCCGTTTTCTTACATAAACAGATAATAATCAATGAATGCTATACTATATGCTCAATACCCTAAAGACTGCCCCAAAGGAGTAGCCAATCCCCAGCCAATCAACTTTTATACATGGCATACATTTAACAAATGTCATCCCCTACTTTTAATGATGAGCAATAAAGCAAGCTATTCCCCATTTGTTATCAGAACAATTTGTATCCTTAATGTTATTTTATTGACATACTATTGTAATATTTCAATGTTAATATCATTTATATATTAAGTTTTAAATTTTTTAGGAGGATACATATTATGAAAAAGAATAAAAAGTATAGATGGGGATTAAAATTAGCTACCTTGGCTTTAAGTTCATCTGTACTTTTTTCAACAATTGACACAGCATCAGCGGCAACTTACACAGTAAAATCTGGCGATTCTTTATGGAAAATTGCCAATCAGTACGGTGTTTCTTATCAAACATTGATGCAATGGAATAACTTATCTTCTTCAACAATTCGCGTTGGACAAAAGTTAAACCTCAATACACCATCTACATCTAAACCTAAACCTACAGTTAACATAGTACAAGTTGCTAAACAACAATTAGGCGTAAAATACACATTTGGTGGAAACAAACCGAGTACAGGTTTTGATTGCTCAGGCTATGTTACTTACGTTTTTAATAATGCTGGTATTTCGACAGGTCGTAAGTCAGCAGCAGGTTTTTACAATACAGCTAAAAAAGTAAGTTCACCTCAAGTAGGCGATTTAGTATTTTTCGCTAATACATATATAGCCGGTATCTCACATGTGGGCATTTATCTTGGAAATAATCAAATGATTAGCGCAAGTGATGTTGGTGTTAGTATCGCTAACATCAATAGCACTTATTGGAAAAAGTATTTTGCTGGATATGGTCGTTTATAGTGAAAAAACAGTTGGGATGTCCCAACTGTTTTTTTACTTTACCCTTATACATGTGCTACTTTTTTTGATTTTATTTTTGCTAATCGTACTAAATAAATGATAAAGACAATAACTAATAAGCCTGCTCCAGTTAGATAAACAGAAGCATAGCCCGCTTGCACTGCCACCATTCCTAAAATATAAGAGCCAAGCGCAATGCCAATGTCAAACATCGTAAAATACGTTGCTGTTGCATAACCACTTCGTGTATGTGACGTAGACTGTACAGCTAATGCTTGTAAGCTTGTAGTTACTGCTCCGTAGCCAAATCCAATAAAGATGGCTGCAAATAAAAATAATGCTGGCCCTGAGACAAATGCGAGCATAACAAGACCGATTGCAAAGAATATAATACCAGGTAAAATAACAAATTGCGGTCCTTTTGTATCATAAAGTTTACCTGTATATGGACGTGTAATAAGCATTGCTGCTGCAAAAACTGCATAAAATAGACTCGCAACAGCCATTAAACCTTTTTGCTGTGCGTACACCGATAAAAACGATAGAACACTCGCATATGAAAAAGCTACTAAACTAGCAATAGCTGCTACCGGAAGTGCACGACGTTCAAATAAATCATCAAATTTAAACGTCAATTTACCTTGATGTTCAGGCTTGGGTAAATCATCAGTATTCATCGTTACAGCTAGGATGCCTCCTGCTAATATACAAATACTCATAACAATAAATAGTACATTGAAGCTACTATATTGAATAAGCAGTAAACCGATAAATGGCCCAATAACTACTGCTAAGTTAGTAGACATTGTGAAATAGCCTAGACCTGCACCTTTACGATTGGCTGGTACAATATCCGCTGCTAAAGAGCCAGCTGCCGTTGTAATAATACTAAAGAATATCCCTTGAATAAAACGTAATCCTAGTAAAAGTCCAAAAGGATGAATGAATAAATATAAAACTGTACATAAAAAATAGCCGATAATTGAAATAACTAAAAGCTTTTTCTTCCCATAAACTTCTAATAGTTTACCTGAAAAGGGACGAACGATAATGGCCGATAATAAAAATCCTGACAGTAACAATCCCGCTTCCTTGTCAGTTTGGTGTAGCTCACCAATCGCATAAAGTGGTAAAGTCGTCACCAACCCATAGAAAACAAAAAATACCGAAATATTTGTTAAAAAGAGACTAATAAATCGCTTCGTCCATATTTTTGTATTCCCCTCTTGCTGCATGTCAATCAACCTTTCATTTTTTCCAATAAAATCATAAATTGCTGCTGTTCCTCGACAGTTAATGCCCCCACCATTTCTTCCTCAAAAGCTAAAATGGTTTTAGTAATAGCAGGCAAATGTTTCTCTGCATATGGTGATAAGGTAACGATTTTTTCCCGTTTATCTTCACCATCAATTCTAAGCACCCAACCTAATGTCTCGAGTCGGGTAATTGCTCTTGTTATACTCGGTGCCTCAACGTTTAAATACTTCCAGATTTGCGTTAATGTCATTGGCCCATGATTATGTAAGCAATATAAAATAGTCCATTGAGAGCTATATAAATTGTGCTGTTTCAGTACTTCATTTAAACAATTCGTTAAATAGCGACTTTTTTGGAATAAAGCATGAAATAAAGGATTCATGTTAGCGACCTCCTGAATTTATTATTTATTTACCTAGCTAAATAAATACTATACGCTTCATTTTTTTCGATGTAAAGTTTGAAGTTTTGATGAAGCATTTAGTCGCGATCATTCAAAGTCGTCAGGCATTTTTTCAATCAGCAATCTTCATGCGGTTATCAGCGATTCTCCTGGCTTTATCAGCGATTTCTTCACTTTTATCAGCGATTCTCCTGGCGTTATCAGCGATTTTTTCACTTTTATCAGCGATTCTCCTGGCGTTATCAGCGATTTCTTCACTTTATCAGCGATTCTCCTGGCATTCAAATAAACCAATCGCGGCTGTATGTCACGTAGCTCAAATTTTCGCGACCATTCTAGAGGTACTGAAAGGACGTGTACTAACGGCCTATATTGCCTGCAAACCCGAAGTTCAAGTAGCAGGAGCAGCGTATATCGATGCTAATCTTCATACAGACGGTAATTTAATTAGTGGTCATGCATGGCCAGATTTACCTGGATTAATGCGCGAATTTATTCAGAAACTAGAAAGCTAATGGAAGGAGGATGCCTGAATTTAGGCATCCTCTAATTTTATGAAGCGGCTTCTTGAAATTCAATCTTTACCACTTTATTCGTATTCGTTACATATTTGATTCTTACATGTACGCCGAATTCCTTATCACTTTGTTTTAGCCAAAGCTTAAATTTCTCGATAGTGGAATCTCCATTAACCTCGCTCCCCTCATGCAAATAATCGAGGATTTTAGCTTGAGGATATTTTGCCTGTGCCTCTTTTATCACTACTTTTCCCCATTGCGCATGAGCTGGTATTTCTTGTTGAGCATAAGCAATTGTTGAGTTGCGTACAGCAAACAATACAAGAAAAATTCCTAGTATTACACAAAATTTTCTCAAGTGTATCAACCTTTCATATTCTTTTGGCATAAAGTCGCCAAAACAGCAAAAAATAAGAGCTCCTTAAGTATTTCTCAATCTTCTTAAGGAGCAGCTTTTCGTTATTTTTTACTGGATTGTTTTGGTTGTTGAGGATTGTTATGAATTACTTGATTAAATTCTGCAGAGTATTCTTCATGATCATTTCTTTTATGTGTATCTTCCTTCTTTTTCTTTTTAAAGCTTGTTTTCCCTTTCTTTGCCATTATTTAGACCTCCAATATTTTGGTTATTTGTTTTTGTTGGATTGTTGATGTTTCTTATGATTCGTTTTATTATCTTTATTTTTGGCTTTCGCATCAAATTCCGCTGCGAATTCTTCATTTAGATTGTCATTCGGGTTATTGTTATTACTATTTGATTTATCGAGGTCTATTTTTTTATAGGTATCAAAAGGATTATGCGTTCTAACATTCATTGTTTTATTGTTATTTTTGTTGTTTCCATTGGTGTTTCTATTGCCCACGGATATTCACCTCCTACATGTAATGTGCTCAGGATAGAAGGTTTTATGCTTTGGGGATTACTACAGACATTACTAAAACTTTTGCAGTATAAAAAAATGTACATCACTAATATTAATTAGTAATGTACATTGTATTTAGACAATCGTATATTCAGTTATATTTAACAAAGCACCGACTGCACCTGAAAAACCGTGGTCATTTATAAAGACAGGTGTATGCTTTTTCGTACGTGTATAATTGGCAATAACACGTGCAAGATGATCATTATTACTTAAAGTTGAACCGATATAAACGATATGCTGCGCATTTTTCTCTTCAGCATATTGAATACTAAGTGTAGTAATAACTTCACCAACAAGCCCTTGTACAGTTGCAATAATATCTTCTGTTGGATGTTTGACTGACTCTGTAATACCAACTTTACCAAAATTACTAGCTGTCAAATGCCCATCAATAGGTGTGTCCATCCCTTGGTAAATATCCTTTACAAGTAAATCAATTTCTTCTCGATTACCTTTAGAGGCTAATCCTCTTATTTCATTATAATCCGTGATTCCAGTTGTAAGCGCTGACAATCCAATCAATGTTCCTCCGCCAACCCCTGTCCCACCAACACGAATATGTGTATTATCTTCCATATAATGAATTGAAGTACCAGTACCAATATTAGTAATCATACTTCGTTTGAAGAGGTAGCCCTCTTTCTGCAACAAATATCGAACGCCCTTCAATGTGGCTTCAAACTCTACTATATAATGAATCGATTTCATTGTTTTAATGACATCAAGTAATTGTTCGGTACGCCCTCCCGTAACACCAATATCCTCAATATCTGGATGGTTAATTATCCAATTCTTCACAGCTAGCAAATCATTTGACGGGAAAGTTGTTAAAACAAGCTCATTATGTTCATCTAGATAAGCAACCTTTGTCAATGTTCCGCCTGCATCAATACCTATAGCCTTTGGCATACCATTCTCCTTTGAATTTACGTACAATCTCAATTTCAGATGGTGAGATATATACTAGATTTTGCTTTTATTCAAGAGGCGTTTAGAAGCCAGTTGAATAACGTTCATGCCTCCACGATATCACGGATTTTGCAAGGAGTTATTGTTCCAAAATCCGATGTATTGTATTTCAGTATCGAAAGCAAATCAACAGCTTCAATTACTCTAAAAGTGAAGTTGCATTTTGTCCTTCCTAAACTTTAACGCTGTTGAAATAATTGTGCAATAACTTAGCAAACTTTCATGAAAAAAACTCGAATAATATCAAATTCTTTCTATTATTCACGCGATTTCCGTCGCATTTTTATAACTTTAACATTATTCTACTAAAAAACGAAAGAAGTGAAAACCCATTGTTACATTTTCACTACAATAACAATTCTTGCAATTAAGGACTGAATATCCTTCATCAATCACTAATCATTTTGCCATTGCTGCGATCTTCTTGACGCACAACTTTTAATAATTGCAACATTGTTATCTACCCTCTTTTTATTTTTAATCTTTCCCATTCAAAAATAGTTGATTATAAATTGAACAATCTGTTTTATCTTTCTTCACTTTTACGATACGATATACTATAGATGTGTTACCATTTGAACGGAGGAATACAAGTGAAAGATCAAAAAAAACTTTATAAAGAAGCGATGCAAGTTTTAAAGGAAACTAGTCGTACTTTTTATATACCTATTACTTTTTTAAAAAATGATTTAAAATTGTCAGTGGCAGCTGCATATTTAGCAATGCGTGCTATAGATGAAATTGAAGACCACGAAGGGCTTTCTAATGATATAAAATTCGATTTACTAACTGCTACAAGCGAATTATTAAAGGATACATTTAATGCCAAATCTTATGAAGCATTACTAGCTCCATATGCAGATCAGCTACCTGAAGTATCTCTTCGTTTAGCAGATTGGCTAACATTTTGTCCTGAAGGTTCACGTAAAATTGTCCAAGATTCAACGAGTGAAATGGCATTTGGGATGGCAAAATGGGCAAAGGCAAACTGGCAGGTGCATACACGAGAGGATTTAGATGATTATACATACTACGTAGCAGGGCTTGTTGGGACAATGCTGTCTGAGCTTTGGGCGTGGGGTGCAGACATTCAAACAGATCGCGATTTAGCAATTGGCTATGGTCGAGGTCTCCAAGCAGTTAATATTTTACGTAATCAACATGAGGATATGGATGAGCGCGGAGTAAGTTTCGTTCCTGATGGCTGGACACGCGAGGATTTATTTGCTTATGCGGAGGAAAATCTTGCGAAAGCTGATCTTTATATGAAAGATATTAATAAACGAACGGTATTATTATTCTGTCGATTACCACTTGCATTAGCCCACAAAACATTGATGGCGATGCAAAATGGTCGTGAAAAAATGACACGAGCAGAAGTTGAGCAAACGGTCGAAGAGGTACAGGCTGACTGATTGGTGCTTTACATTTCTCAAATAACCCATTAAGATACACAACCAATAAAACCCCTGCATGAGAATTTTCTCGTACAGGGGTTACTTTTTAGGCAGCTCTCACTATATCCATAATTTATATCCCCGTATCAAATGAAAAAACTATTTGAATAAAGCTTATTCAAAATGGAGTTTATCACAAGCGTATTTTTGGTTATCTGTATTCATGAATTACAGTTTTCTGACGGGAACTTGGATTTCAAAAGTGATTTCATTCGGTTTATCCGTAATCGTAATATCGAGATGCATAATTTGTAATGCATCACCAGTAATCTGATAGTTATTTTTGTTAACATAATGAAGTAGTTTTCTTAAACTTTCACTACGACTCGACAGTAATTCTCCATTGTAACGGATACACGCAAATAATCCCCCTGGAATCGTCAATTGATATGTATTTGGAATAACTTCCTTATTCTTTGCGACAATAAAAATTGTAGAAGGTTCTTCAAAACGTCCCAATTTAAGATTCGTCTCTTCGATAATAATGCCCAGTCTATTGGTAGCTAGAATAGGTGTCTTATCTGTAAGCATATTCTCTAAATTCAACACACCATAACAGAGTTCAAAGTTATCATTAATTTTCTCATGCAGGGTAAGTAATCGCCTACTTTTCATTTCACGGAATATGACTTTCTGAAGTTCATTTTCTTTTTCCACCTGTTCCAAGTAGGCGATCTTTTCCCTGATATTTTCTTCCATCTCGTTCAATTCTTTCAGACTTGAAACGAGTTCTTCATGTTTGGTTCTCATAATATCCAATGATTTACTGAAATTACGTTCATTAAGATATTCCTTTATTTCATCTGTAGTCATCCTAAGTTGCCTTAGTTCTTTTATGGTACCTAGAATTTCATATTGGAAAATGGAATAGTATCGATATCCTGAATGAGGATCGATAAATTGTGGCTTGAACAAGTCGATCCGGTCATAGTGGCGTAATGTCTCCGAAGTTAACCCTCGCAGCTTTGCCATTTCACCGATAGTCAGTTTTTCTTTCAATCAGCATACCTCCTACAAAATTTAAGGACTGCTAAAATTTTATAGTAGGAATTTAAAACTCACCAAATCTAAAGTTGGCATACATGCAACAAACTTCAAAAAACAAGTGATAAGCTGTATCCTCAATTATTTTCCTGCCTACTTCAATTTCTTCAAAAATCTATTAGAACCCTTTTACAGGTGGATTGAATTTTCAGCGAGTCCCTAATTCAAAATATGCAATCTTTTCCGACTATTTGTCAAGTGCAATTCCGATCCCCATCTCCGCTATTAAATAAAAGCCCAAGTACAGCTTTCAAGTTTTCATGATAGTTCTTTCTATACTCAGAAGCGCTTCCAAACGGTTAAACAGGTATACTTTACTTCAGTTCAGCAACCATCGTGTTTTGTGTACTATTTTCCTTTTTTGCTAGTCCTCTAGTCTCTTTCTCTTTTAAGACATAGCTGAGTAAATCCAGCATGATGCGAGCCGCTACTTGCTGCGTTATACCGGTAGGATCACAAGGAGGCGCAACTTCGACTAAGTCGAATCCAATCACATCTCCCCGTTTAGCGATACCTTCCAATAATTCGTTTACTTCATCGTAAAGAAGGCCGCCTGGGGAAGGTGTACCAGTCCCCGGTGCGATTGATGGATCCAATCCATCAATATCAATCGTCACATAATATCTTTCTCCTGCTGGGATTTGTTCCAGTACTTCTTCAATTCCCATTTTTCTCATTTGGCGTGGAGATAGGATGACGCTACCATAATCTCTTGCAGCATCAACATCCTCTTTTTTACTACTGCTAATTCCTCGAATACCTAATTGGAATATTTGCTGTACATGATCTAGCTCCGATAAACGGCGGATGCAGTTCCCATGGCCATATCGCATTCCCGAACGATGATCCGCCCAATCCAAATGAGCATCAATTTGAATGACATGAAAAGGACCTAATTCGTTCAGACCTTTTCCAACTGCAGCTGTGATAGAATGATCTCCTCCTAGCACTACTGGCATTGCTCCTTTTGACACAATTTTACGAATCGCTTCTTCTGTATTTTCGTGACATTGCATTAGGTCTCCATGTACCATATCGACATCGCCGCAATCCACTACTTTCCAATCTGGCCCGAGATACGTAATATCATTTTCGATGTCATACGCACCATCTAATCCAAAACTGTAAAGTGTTGAACCTTCCCTGATTCCCCGTGGTCCCATTCTGGCACCTGATTTCCATTGGGTACCCATGTCATTCGGAACCCCAATAACCGCTACATCGGCATCCAGCTGGTCCAAATCTGAACAAATCGGATATTTTCCAAACGTACATATCCCTGTAAATGGTAAATTCAAAAATTGTTTCTCATCGCGACTAACCATATTATTTCCCCCTACTATTCTTGATTCTCACGTTATGTACACAGGAGCCCTCCAGTGTATCGTGAGATGATTAAGATGAATGTTGCATTTTCATCTCATAAGTAATTTGAAACAATTTCAAATAGTCATCTTTCGATAATTTACGAGAATTTGTAATTGTACATAAATGTTTGAATGCCCCTTCAGCAAGGAATTCGAAATCTTCAGGGTCAATATTATCTAAATCTCGGAATTTCGGAATGCCAATTTTATTTGCGAGTTCATGTAGCAATACAACACCTTCTTGAGCAATTTCCTCTACTGTCTTCCCTTCCGCTTTCGCGCCAAGCTTCACAGCAACCGTCGCATGTTTTTCCGGATTGGAAGGAATATTATATTCAAATACATGTGGAAGGAAGATGGAATTTGCCACTCCATGTGGTGTGTCATATAGCCCTCCAAGCGGTTCTGCCATTGCATGCACCGCACCCAGGTCAGCGTGCGTAAATGCCATACCTGCAATCAAACTTCCTACAAGCATATTTTGTCTTGCTTCTAAATTGTTGCCGTTTTCTACAGCGAGTGGAAGATACTTAGCAATAATTTCAATCGCATAGAGACTAAGTGCATCAGAAATCGGTTCAGCAATATTGCTCGTATAAGCTTCGATTGCATGCGTCAATGCATCCATTCCAGTAGCAGCCGTAATTGATTTAGGCAAAGTTAGGGTCAATTCAGGATCTACTATTGCTAGTTTCGGCGCTAATTTTATATCAAGGATTGCTTCTTTTTGTTTAGTGATTGTATCTGTGATGACAGATCCCGTCGTCACCTCACTACCTGTACCCGATGTGGTAGGGATACAAATAAGAGGTGTAATATCGCGCTCCAGCAGATTGAAACCATAGCGATCTTTAAGCTCCCCTTCATGTGTGAAAAGTACCCCAATTGCTTTAGCAGTGTCCATTGAACTTCCACCACCAAGGCCCAATAACAAGTCGATATTTTCGTCTTTGAATTTTTCGTAGGCTTTTACGCAGTCTACATCTTTCGGATTCGGAGTAATTTCATCATAAACAAGGAAAGAAACCCCTTCTTGTTCCAATGAATCTGTTACCCTTTTTAAAATCCCCGTTTGTGCCAGCCCTTTATCCGTAATGATTAGTACTTTATTGCCGCCCAACTCTTTCGCTCTTTTCCCTACATTGTTTACTGTCCCGTTACCAAACTCAATAGAAGTCGGTAAATTAAAATTGAAATCCCAAATCATTAATCATTTCCCCTTCCCTTTTTTCATGACCTTATGTCAGCGAACTTCTTTCACGAGATGTTAATTTTCAAACCAATTCGTTGGACTAACTTCTAAATTGATATTTATTTGCTTCACTTCCGAAAATTCATCCAAACCGAACGTGCCTAACCCACGACCGAGTCCACTTTGCTTATATCCTCCCCATGGAGCTTCGTTGTAAGCAAGATTGTATGCATTAATTGAAGTAATACCTGCTCTAATTTTTTTAATAACGCGTAAAGCTTTAGCCCCATCTTGAGAGAACACTCCAGCTGCAAGACCGTACGGCGTATCATTTGCGAGCTCGATCGCCTCCGCTTCATCTTTGAACTTTTGGACAACTAGCACAGGGCCGAATATTTCTTCTTGAACAATTCTCATGTCAGGCGTTGTATCTACAAAGATTGTCGGCTCAACAAAACAGCCATGCTCAAGCCCACCACTTGTAATCCGTTTACCGCCACAAACTAATTTTGCTCCTTCATCGATGCCGATTTGAATATAATCTAGCACTGAGTTCATATGATCTTCACCGACAAGGGCACCCATTTGAGTCGACGGATCATCACCACGACCTACACGAATTTTTTTCGCTTTACTAATCAAGCTTTCAACGAACTTGTCATGAATGCTTTCTTCAAGAAGTAAACGTGAACCTGAATTACATACTTGGCCCGCATTCACAAATATTCCATAAAGCGCATAATCGACTGCTGTTTCGAAATCTGCGTCAGCGAAGACGATATTCGGCGATTTACCACCTAATTCGAGTGCAACTTTCTTAATATTTCCTGCTGCTGCTTTCATGATTGATCTGCCTACCGTTGTACTGCCAGTAAAGGAAACCATATCGACTTTTTCACTTTCAGCCAATTCATTTCCGACAGTTGAACCTCCTCCAGTCACCAAATTCGCAACACCCGCTGGAATCCCTACTTCTTCAAGAATTTCGAAGAGCTTGAAAGTGGTAATTGGCGTCAACTCTGCTGGCTTGAACACAATCGTATTTCCTGCTGCAAGAGCAGGCGCAATTTTCCAAGCTCCTGTCAATAATGGGAAATTCCAAGGCGCAATCAGACCACATACACCTACAGGCTCACGGACAACAAGCGCTTGTACTGGATCGGCAACTGGATATGTTTGACCGTTTGGTTTTGTGACAAGGCCACCATAATAACGGAAGCAATTCACAGCATCCCCAATATCGAACTCTGCTTCTTTAAGGGGCTTTCCTGTATTCAACATTTCAAGTTCACTCAACTCTGATGCTTTTTCCTCAAGTTTATCTGCAATTTTAAATAAATAGGAGGCTCTTTCGGAAGCCGATAAGTTTGACCATATTCCTGAATCAAATGCATTTCGCGCTGCATCAATGGCATTTCGCGTTTCTTCTACACTTGCTCTCGGAGCCTCTGCAATCACTTCGTTATTCGCTGGATTGATAATATTACGTTTTTCCATGTTCACAGAATCCGACCATTTACCATTAATAAACATTTTCAAATCTAACATTTTCAAGTTTAGCATTCTAAAAACCCCCTAATTTATTATCCATATTTTATTAAATTCATATTTAGCCTCACCTATAAGTGGGAGGAATTGCATGACGTCTCTATTCCGATTAACTGTCAAAGAACTGCATTCCCCAAAATAATCGTTTCGTCATACCATTTTCAAAGTTTACTATCTTTCTTTTTTCCAAAAAAGCTGTTCTCATTTTCGAAATTCAGCCTTTCCGTGAATTACCTCACCCCTTTCAATTGCAGATCCTACCTGCAAAATAACACGAGAATCATTCCATGTAAGCCTTTACATTTTTATGTCTTCTATAAGAACATTTTCAGGAATAATCTCCTTATCGAAACTGAATTCAGGCAATCCCTGTCTGAAAAACTTTGTCATATAAATTAAATACCCAATGCCAATTGCCATCCAGACGCCTCCAAGAATCAATGCATCCAACTCTAAGTGAGACCATAGCCAAAGCGTAAATCCTGCTCCAATTAGTGGCATAACCAGATAACGCATGTATTCGGTGAAAGTAGACCGCTTACGATTCCGAATAAAATAATGAGCAATGACAGACAAGTTAACTGACGCGAAGGCAATAAGTGCTCCAAAGTTAATAAACTTAATGACTTGATCGAGTGTCAGCACGATACCGAGTAATGAAATGAAACCGATTACAATAATTCCTGTTGACGGTGTTTTATAACGGGAATGAATATGGCCAAACACTTTTTTAGGCAGTACGGAATCTCGTCCCATTGCATACAGTACACGGGATGCGCTTGTAGTCGCAGCAACACCGGAAGAGAAATTCCCTAAAATTACTGCTGTCACAAATAAAGATTTGAACAAATTCCCGCCGACCAAATAGACAACTTCCATTGCTGCAGAATCTGGATTTTCAAATGCAAAGCCAGGATGAACCAATTGTGCCAAATAGGATGATCCGATATAGAGGACACCCATTATCAGCAACATGACGATAATCGCTCTTGGTATTGTTTTTTCAGGATTAATTGTTTCTTCAGACAACGTAGTAAGGGAGTCGAAGCCAAGAAAACTGAAACAAAGAATGGACGCTCCTGCCAAAATTACAGGCAAATCAATGTCTGTATTGAACAAAGGTTGAATAGAGAAAAGTGTACCTGCCCCTTCACCTGCCAATAAACTTTTGATGGTCAAAATCCAGAAGATGAAAACAAATACGACTTGTGCAATCACAAAAATCTTACCAGTGGATGCAGTGAACTTAACACCCAAGATACTAGGTATTACAATAGTTGCAGTTAAGAGAATGATCCATAGAGCGTGTGGGACTCCAGGGAACATGGCATGTAAAAAAACAGTAGACATTAAACAAGTGACCATTGGTGTTAACATATAATCCAACATGATTGTCCAACCGATAAGAAACCCAAGTTGTGGATTAATTGATTTTTGTGTGAATGTATAAGCAGAACCGGCAATTGGAAATGCTTTTGCCATCTTTCCATAACTAAATGCAGTAAACATGATTGCGAGAAATGCAATGATATAAGCCCCCATGATGACACCTTGGGAAGTGACGGTTGCGATTCCATAAGTATTGAAGAATACCATTGGGTTATTCCATGCAATCCCTAAAAATACAACTTGAGACAAAGTCAGTGTTCGCATTAATGTTTGTCGTTCTATAATAACTCCCCCATCCGTTGACATAATTAGAATCTTCTGAAGATTCTTTTTTATTAATATTGAATATAAAGGTTTTTGTTACACAAAGGTCAATAGCTAGATTAAGATTTTCTGTAATGAAAAAACATCCATAGGAATATCGTAAAATGCATTAATTTGGACACTGTAAGTAAGAACTCTTTCGAGATAAAGCAACATATACGACGAAGGTTGCTTTTATAAGCATCACTGTTGACAGCAAAAAACTCTCCAAAAAAATCCTCATAAATGCTCTCTTTTAAGCTTCACTCTCGCTACACAAAAGAATTAATAATTGAAAAAAAATACTCCCCTTAGATAAACAGATTTTTTTATCTGCCTACCTAATGGGGAGCATCTCACTCTCTTAGTGGGTTTCTTTACTTATATTGTATCAATAAACTTAACAATAATTTCATAGCTAAAAAAGACTGAAAGCATTGTTAACAACATAAACACTACCTTTTCAACTTTACTACCTGTTTTTGTAGTAAGTGGTAGACGCACCGCAATAGATACTGGGAAAAAGAGCTTAACACCCTTCTTCGTCCCCATATCAAGAACAACGTGGCTTGCCATCCCTAATAAAATACCTAGTGTAATGGATTCGTAAGGTATAAATGTATGTAGTAGCATCCCAACCAAAAATAAAAAAAGCAAACTATGTGTAAAGGAACGATGTCCAAACAGCGAATTAACAGTTTTTGAAATGATGGGAAACTTCCTCCCGATTTTGCTACCACCATGGCAAATATCTGGAAGTAATGCACCGATAACGCCTGCCCCTACTAAAACAAGCGGATTATCATTAGAAATTTGTGCAAAGGCAAGGCTTGCAGTGATGCCCCCAATAATATGTGTATTCCCTTGCATAATTACTTCCACTCCTAAATGTCTCTATATTTTTATCCTTCTTAATTTAACACAACCCACCCGAAAAGGGAACATATATTCCGAACACACAGTCCCTTTTTTACTATCAAAGACAATTCACTTTTTAATGTCTATCGGTTGGAGATAACTGTTATAAGTTAATAACTCTTATATAAAAACAAAAATATCAGAAACATTTCAGGTTCTTATTGTATATGTAGGATGATTAGAGATAAAAATGTGTAATGGAGGTTATTTATGAAATCTATCAAAGGAATTTTATTTATCATACTAATAATGAGTAGTAGTGCTTTATTGTGGTATTTTGCTACACCTATAGAACCTATCCAAGCAGTTAACAGACTAAGCCATATCATTGGAGGCATGGCCATTACAGGCTTCTTTCTTGTCTTTTTATTAGCAACAAGAATGAAAATTTTTGAGCGTTGGTTTCACGGACTAGAAAATGTTTATTTTTACCATAAATATTTAGCTATATTTTCACTATTATTGGTGATTTTGCATGGGCAATTACAAGATCTGGTCCCCCACTTGGATAAAGTACAAAAAACGTCATTCAGCGAATTTGCAAAAGAACTGGGATCACTTGGCCAATATGGTTTCATAGCACTAATTTTGATTGCGCTTTTGGCTAAATTCCTAAAATATGAGCACTGGCGAATCTTTCATCGGTTATTGCTTATCCCTTATGCATTTGGAATTTATCATGCCTATTTTTCAAGTAGATATGATTTATTACAGCCTACACCTTTAGGAATTTTTACAGCAATAACTGCGACTATTGGATTTATGTCTGCATTATATATGTTGACGATGTATCAGGATATGTTCTTTAAATATAACGGTAACATTACCGGTATCAAAAAATTGGGATCCAATGTTATTGAACTAGAGCTAACACTTGATAAAAAAATACCATATCAATATGGACAATTTATTTTTATAAAGATTTTTCAAGATGGATTAGAAAAGGCGCCTCATCCCTTCTCAATTTCAGGTGGCGATGGAAAAAAAGTATTTATCACTATTAAAGCGCTTGGTGATTTCACAAAAAAAGTATATGATTCAGTCCAACTGAATACAGCAATCACACTTGATGGTCCATATGGTCATTTAAACTTTGAAAATGGGACACAACAACAAGTTTGGATAGCAGGTGGCATAGGCATTACTCCATTTTTATCTTATTTGCAATCACAGCCCGTCAATCGTGATATTGAGTTATTTTACACTTATCATGGTCAAGACAATGCTATCTATAAAGAATTTTTACAGGAGTACGCAAAAATTAATCAACAATTCAGAGTGAACTTTATTGATACTACTCAGATGGACAGGCTTTCATTTGAAAATTTTTCAGTGCCCGCGAATACAGGTATTTTCATGTGTGGCCCTGAAAAAATGCTAAAACATTTTGCCAAGCAATTGAAATCCCGCAATCAAAATATAAGTATTGACTTCGAAGCATTTAAATTTAAGTAATAATGAAGCTTTAATACAATCATTAACAATAGGCAAATCAAAACTCTCTAATTCGAGCAATTTACTTGGAATTTTAAAAACTATATCGTATAGTAATCTCATCATATATAAAGGAGTTTTTTTAACGATGACTACAACAAAAAGTTATTTAAATAAAGTTATGCTAGAACGTAAATCTGTTCGTAAATATGAGGCAAATTATAAAATTCCTCAAGCTGAATTGGAGGAATTACTTATAGAGGCAACAACCGCTCCATCATCAAGCAATTTACAACCTTGGCGCTTTTTAGTAATACAAGATGAGGCAGTAAAAAAAGAACTACGTTTAATTGCTAATAACCAGGAGCAAGTTGAAACTGCGTCTGCCATCATTGCGGTATTAGGCGATACAGAAATGTACAATAATGTAGAGGAAGTCTATACAAAAAACTTCGAGCTTGGCTATATGGATGAAGCAACAAAAAATATGATGATTGAAAATTCATTAAAGATTTATTCAAACCTTCCTAAAGAAGTTCTAAAAAATATAGCTACATTTGATGCAGGCTTAGTTTCTATGCAAATCATGCTTTTAGCGAAAGATATGGGCTATGATACAGTTACAATGGGTGGCTTCAATAAAGAAGCTTTTGCAAAGCGCTTTGAATTAACAGAAAATCTAGTGCCAATTGTCTTAATCGCCATCGGAAAAGCAGCATCTCCAGCTTACGGTTCGTCTCGTTTAGCGCTAAATAACATTGCAAAATTCATTTAATATAGAGACAAAGACTGTACAAAATGTTCGTTTTAGAATAAATATGATACACTAAATATAGAATAAAAAAGACTGGATGCGTCAACATCCAGTCAAAGCAACAATCATGCCGCAACATAGCGGCTGACCAAGTTAAAGTTGTAGAAATAGTTACCTTACTTAGCCGGCGAGGTGGCTATTTCTTTTTATTTTGAGAGACAATAATACTAAGTATCAGAGTAAGTACTGCAATTAGCAAAAGGCTACACTGTACAATCAAACTAAATGCTTCAAATACTGTCATGGCTTATCTTAAGTAAAGTGTATATAACAAGTAATAAACCCTATAAAATCAACTGCATTTTTTATTATATACTTTTAAACATCTAATACGTAATTGAAAAAACTCTACTGCCGATTCAGCCTTAAAAGCCATCCTCTTTTATTAACCATGGAGGATGATTTTTTTATTATCGTATCCCATTCTTGAAGAGAGAAGATTTGAACTAACTCTTGTTAGTAATAAGAAAAAGCTATCCTCAAAGAGATAGCTTTTCTTCAACTAAATCAATTGTTTTTTTTGCTCCTTGTTCAACTAAGGCACCCGTTAGTCGAATAAATCGGAATTAAAAAATATCTGATTCAATTGTCCACTTTAAACGTCTAATCCATTCCTGCTTTACATCTTGTTGTGCATTTTTGACTTTATTTAATACATTCCAAACTTTATATACACAATATGCTTTTAGTTTTTCAGGAGATAATTCAATAGGAGTATTTATTTTATACGCTTCAATAAACAAGGAGTTCAATAAAGGAGCATGTTTAGGATAATGAAGTTTAGTAAACCAGCATACCCAACCAATATCTGTTAATGGATTTGCCCATTCAGACCATTCCCAATCTAAGACGGTAAGGCTATTATTGTCTGTATATAAAACATTGTGCATTCCATAATCCCCATGTGTTAATACCCATTCTTCCTTTGTATCGTTGATTTTTATTAATACCCCTTGTGAAATTTGTTTGAGGTTTTCAGGGACAAAATCTAAGTTTAAGTTTAGGTCTTGTAAATTACATTCCTTTATTCCTTTTGAGACAAAATTATATTTTATGGAGTGGGTACTTTTAGAAAGAGACTCCCCTAAACTTTTATACAAATCTTTGGTTCGTTCTAACTCATTGTTGTCTAAAATAGATTGTCCATTTTTACCTTTTCGGTACTCCATTACAACTAACTGAACATTATCTGTTTCAATAAAATCATAAATTTTCGGAACTACACCTGTTTTTTGAGTGATTTTTAAACAATTGACCTCATTTTTAATATCCTTGTTGAAAGAATTTGCCACTTTAACAACTAAAGGAAGATTCGTTCCATTTAATAAAAATGTTGCATTAGTATATCCCCCAGTTAAACGAACAGGTGTAAAATCACCATATTTATCTTTCAAATACTTTTTTAAAATTTGTTCTATCAAATTAACACTCCCAATCGTTCTTATCCATATATTACTATATAGGTAAAAATAGCCCATCTGAATCATTAAGTTTAACATATCATATTAAACTATCCTGCTCCGTTAGTACAATAAGACAAAAGAGCTGTCTAAAGCAGCTCAATGTTCTTCAAGTAAAGCACCTCGTTACTTTAAGTACATTTTTTCACAATCTATGTATTGCTCAATAAACCCTCTATATTCATCAGATAATTCATTTGGTAAATTATTAATTGAGAAATATTGCATTTTTTCTGACTCGCTATAATCAATCTTCATTTCTCCACTTATATCTTTGGTATAATAAACTGCTGTAACCGAATATAATTCATCACCATTTGGAACTTTGAAGTAATATTCAGAACCAGAGAAGACATTTAGTAATTTTAAGTTTTCAACTACTAATCCCGTTTCTTCAAAAACCTCTCTTTTTGCTACCTCTTCAAAACTTTCTCCTAAATCCATTAAACCACCTGGTAAACCCCAATAACCATCATGCCTTTTTTGCAGTAGTACATCATTTTGTTCATTTAAAATGATGACAACAGAGCCAGGTAAAATAATAGGTCTATGTCCTACATACTGTCGTAAATATTTATAGTATTCCATTTATTACCTCTCCTCTGTGACTGGTTTTCAATAAATTCTATATTTCAACTTACAGTTTGTTTTTTCCTTCTTATTGAGCTAAACTGCTCCGTTAGCAGAAAAAAGAGCCGTCTGTGCAGCTCAATGATCTTCATGTAAAACCTATGTTAGTAAAACTAATTAATTTAGTTGTAGGTCACTCTCTTTTTATTCAACACTAACATCAAAAACAAAAGTTTGTTTTCCTTCAGACCATATTGCATCTGCTTCTTTTCTTAATTCAGAAGTATATCTCTCAAGTTGACGAAAGTCTTTAACACAAACTACATTGATAGGTGTAGGTTTTCGGAGTTGTTGTTTTTTGCTATCCAACCATTTCAACTCCCAACCATGTACTTGATGCTTTTGAAGGTAATCCACTTTTAATAATCGCAACTCGGATATCCTCATGCCCGACAGGTGTACTGTCATATGGGTTTTCTTTGAAAAGGAATTCTCTAAATTGCTGAATATGTCTTGGAGTTATTTCATCATAAATATAAAAATTATGGGTAAGAAAATCCCAATAAATTTTCAAATCCCTACCATTCGCTATTAATGTGTTATCTGCTTTGTTGTCTGATTTTAGTTTTTTCATATATTCATATACTGGATTAACAATTTTCATTTCATCATCTAACAGTAGAGGGAATTTACCATTTTCACCTTCTAATATATGTAGTTCCAATTCTATATCACCACCAACACACAATATATACATATTATGTAATAATGCTTTTATATTAACATTTTATGTATAAATAATGTATCGTATTTCACTAAAAAATATTAGAATATTTAATAAACTATTAAGTATTGTGTATCTCTGGAAAACATCAAATTTTTCCAAAATAAAAATGGTGAAGGTAGATATAAATCCTACTCTCATTCACCATTTTCTTACTACTAGATTATGTCTCTATGATCCTCATACGTGTTAAACACTTTTCACTTAAGATAACATCTGCCTCACCCCCTTTCAAAAGGGAGTTCAGCCGCCACCTGCTTTATGAATTGTTGCTACAGCTAGTCTAACAATTTTACGCAATATATTCTATTGGAAAATCCTCAGAAGATTACTACTTATGTTTTTACCACCAGTATCGTCGGTTAGTTGAAATGCTATTCTCTACATCTATCTCTTAAGAGCATTCGAAATATAGCAACTTACGTAATAGGCTTCATATAAAACTATAGAGGTCCTCTGTACATTAATCTAAGTCTGACAATTTAGCTAACGACTCTTTCAAAAGCTTAAATTCAGACAGTGACAACGTTACACCCTTCCCCATCTTTGTATGGTCCTCTGACCAATCTCTAATATCGTATTTCGGTTCACGATCATTCCAGCTAATTAAATTCAATTCTTTTTTCCAGCCTTTACTACCTTCCGATAATACCGCAAGTGTTTCTATAATTTCGTATTTAATTTCTGCCATATGCATTCCTCCTTAATTGTATCTGTAATTAGAACTATATCTTGAAATAATAGGATTATCAAACATGACAACGCATGAGAAAAAGAAACCGTGATCTCGAATAGTAGACATTTAGTTTTAGTCAGAGTTCTTCTATGTCTTCCGTAATGAAATCAAATTAATTCTTCAACTTATGCACCTTCCTCGGCTCCCACAATGTCGTATATCCGTTCATTATTGAGTAATCATATAAATCCACAAGTTTATTATTTTCATATGTATTAAAATAAGTTGGTTCTCTTACAATTGACACTAAATCATGGTTTCTTTCGAGCATGGACTCTAAAAAAAATCGAGTTGTGATTTTGTCACTTTTATGTAAGTTACAATCATTACAAGCCAGCACTAAATTCCATAAGTTATCACTTTGAACAAAGCTCCACGGAATGAAGTGGTCGACGTGTGTTTTTCGGCGATTAGTTGATAAATCACAGTTACAATAGAAGCATCGATTTTGTTCAAATTGTGTAAGAACTTTGTAAAATGTCTCTAAAGAACTGCGTTTTGAAATTACTTCAATTTTTGAGAGCAAAGCCACTGTACTTGTGACTTCATTCACTTTTTCGAGATATTTGACTAAATGATAATTTGTTAGATTTATTAAAATTCGCTGGTATTTTTTCATGAATTGATAGACAGGACTGTTGAAACGAAAATGTGCATGTTTGATGTCAAATTCATAAAATACCCCTGCTGTATCTCCGTAAAATGAGCCGATCACATTCTGTTTACAGTCACGTTTCACCTCATTGACGATTTTTAGTTGCAAAGATTCTAGAAGCTGATCGAATTGCCATTCTGTAGGGATAGCATTTTCAGTAGCATGTTTCTGCAAAATAGTTTGGGCACGAGCTGGTTTATTTTTATTTGGGGACTGCGCTAACTTATGATGGATTACCAAATTCCAATATATATTTGTGAAAGAATAAAATATTTGATCATAACTGAGTACTAACTTTCCTTCTACATTGTATAAATTTTCAAGCAATGCTTTAAAAAAAACATACTTATAAGAAGTTGAGACCGATGAACGATAGTAAAAATTATTCAGATGTTGCCATATCTGATGTTCGGTAACATATTGTTCACGTATTTCGCCGACCTTTAAATCATGAGACATCCTGTTTCCCCCTACTCCTTCACTTCAATTAAATATATACCTTTCGAAAACCCTCCGCGTTGCTTCTTCTTTTGAGTACGTATTTGTTCCAATTGTTCATAGGATACATCGTACATTTGTAAAGCAGTATTTACTAATTCTAAAATATCCGTAAGTTCCTCAATAGCCTCTTTTGGTGAGGCTGCCTCCAGAAATTCTAATGCCTCTTCTTGCATTTTCACTTTTATTTCTTCTAAATGTTCTCCTTGTTCTAATACTCTTATGCTACATGTCTTACCCTCTGCTTCAATTATTTGTGGAATCAGATCACGTACTAATTTATTGTATACTGGCATGCCTACTGTCCCCTTTACATACGATTATTTTCCGTATTTCTGCTGAATAGTTTGTATATGTCGTTTTTTTGATTTCATCGGATACTTGCATTTGAGGCACAAGCTTATTTATATTGCTTGAAGATCATCTTGTGAGAAAAGCTGTTTTGCAGTTTGCTTTTGTGTTTGGATATAAAGCCAACGTATACTCTCTTTTCTCTTAATTTTTTTACTTAATATAAACAAAAGTAATTCCTAAAAACTATTATACCAATATCACAGTGGATATTTTTGTAATTATTTACATTGATATAGCTCATCACCATAATGTATGCTTGATTTCCGTTACTAAAGATTACTCTAATTTTTGCGGGATTGAATTCTTTCCAATATTATTTGAATTTACGATTCAATCAACCTCCGTCAAAAACTTATCATCTCAGCAATATATATCTATCAAAATAGTATAAATATATCACTAACATTAAATACCGGATATTTTTAACTGTAGATTTATGACTTTAGTATTGTTACTATAAAAAAGTATTTTTTTAGAAAGGAGGTTTTCTTATGTACGATTCTTATTATTTCGATGATTTCGATCCGGCATTTGGTGGTTTATTTCTCATTATTATGTTAATTTGCCTTGTGATGAGTATTGCAAGCTATGTTATTAGTTCACTTATTTATTATAAAGCATCTAAAATAAATGGTTTTAGCGATTTAGCATATATTTCTTGGATTCCAATTGTAAACGTTTATAGCTTTTTCTTATTAACGGCAAAGGGTGAAGATAACGCAACTGTTCGTGGAGCAGCGAAAAAGAATGTTCTTATTTACGTTGGATTAATACTTGTTTCATTTATTCCGTTTCTAGGTATTATTGCTTCATTAGGTCTTATTGGCTTTACTTTGTATTTCACATATCGCCTCTTCTATCGTTGGACTGGTGAAACTGGGAAAGCTGTACTTTATATCATTTTATCGTTCATTACATTCGGACTATTCTATTATATTTACGGCTTAATGAAAATGAATAAACCTTTCGTTGCATAGTACATATGCAAGTACAAAAAACCTCTTTACACCTTTTAAAGGTTAAAGAGGTTTTTGAAACACATATAAAAAGCTAATGAAATACCATCTTAGATAAAAATTTAATTTTATTTAATAAGCTATATTATCAAGTCATCTTTATGCTACAAGTGTATCAATAGCGTCCTTCTCTTTCGCAACTAAATGATTAGTTGCAAGGCTTACTACAATAGCTACTACAAAGTTAATAATAACAGCGATCATTCCTGTGCTGATGTCATTAATTACGTGTGGAATGTTCGGGAAAAAGTCAATTAGTTTATGTGATGTTACAGCAGCATACAGTACGATCCCTACACCGGTTAAAATTCCTATCATTGCACCGAATTTGTTAAGAATGCGATTTTTATAGAAACTAAATAGGAGTGCAGGAACAAGTTGTGTTATTAAACTATATGACATAATGTTTAAGATTGCTAGTGCATCCCCTCCAGTAATCGTGAAGATAAATGCAACCATTATTATAGCAAACACAAATATTTTTGAAGCAAATAACTGTTGGCGATCTGTTGCCTTTGGTTTCACAAGCTTGTAAAATCCAGTCATTAATCCAATGGAAGCAGACATTAACATAACAGATGCGGGTACTAAAGCTGTTAATAACCCAGCAGCACCGACAACACCTACTATCCAAGGATCAAATGTTTGAATCGTTAATCGGAGTAATGATAAATCTCCTTCAGCCCCTTTTAATCCTGGAATCTCTATAATGGCTGCAAAACCAATGAAAAATGCAAATAAGAGTAATAGAGTGTATAAAGGTAAGGTAATGGCATTTTTCTTCAATGCTTTTGCACTCTTAGATGATAATATTACTGAAAAGGAGTTTGGTAATAAATAGAATCCGAATGCATTTAATATAATGGTTGAAACAAACCAAGAAATACTTAAGCCAGAACTTGCAAGAGTTAAGCTTTCCGGTTTTATTTTCTCTACAGCTTCAAATAGAGGTTGTACGCCTCCAAAATAATGGTACGGAATATATATTCCTAAAAATACAATGACTCCTAGTATCATAATATCCTTTAATACGGCTGTCCAAGCAGAGCCATGGATACCTGAAATGGTAACATAAATTGTAATAATTATGGCACCAATAGTACTAGCCATAATTGGGCTAATTCCTCCATAGGAAGCCTCCGAAACAATAATACCTAACCCTTTTAATTGTATAACTATATATGGAATCAATGCGATAGCACCCAAAAACGATACAACAAATCCTAATATCGGACTTTTATAGTGGGAAGCAAAATATTCTGGTTGAGAAATAATGTGGTGATCTTTAGCATAATTCCAAATTTTCGGTGCAATCCAATAAGATAAAACATATGCTAAACAAATATATGCAGGTACATAAAAAGCAGCGGCTCCATTCGAATAAGCCCAACCACTACCACCAAGGAATGTGAAAGTAGTATAAACTTCTCCCGCAATTAGTAGGAAAATGAATAATGTACCAAAACCTTTATTACCAACAGCAAATTCATCGACATTCATTTTTTTTCCGTGTGTTGCTCGGATACCAAGGAAAAGAGCAATCAATGCAAATGCAAAAATAATCAGTAAAGCTATATTCATTATTCATCGCCTCCTTGGTTATCAGGATCCAATTTATACACAATCGCTAACACTAATGACGATAAAATCATCCATAAGATAATCCAGAACAGGAGAAACGGTAAACCAACAATATAAGGCTCTATTTTATTTGCAAAAGGCAAACATAAGCACATTCCAATAAAAGGTATCACCAATAACAGTTTAACGTTTTTCATATAAGCCTCCTTTGAATTCCCTCTTTATCGTACGAAAAAGTAGTGTAACCCTCAGTTTAACGAGAATAAGCCTGGAAAATTAAAGTTCAAAACACGGTTTCATAATGTATAAATGTCTTTTCTACGGATACGATCTTTATAAGTTGTAGCAGCCCCATTTTTACGATTTTCGTAAAGATCTTCAAGGGATAGTTCAGCAGTAATAACAGTACTTGATTTACTAGTAGTTTCTGCAATTACGCCATTTTCTGTCCAAGGTAAGTCTACGGGACCTATAATAGCAGTGGTCCCAAATCCATTTAGAATGGGCCCTTGGATTTCGCCAATTGTAGGACAATGAACGACATAGAGTTGGTTTTCAACACTTCGTGCATGAGCACAATGGCGAACTCTCCAGAAACCATATTCAGAGAACGTATAGGAAGGGCAAAAGATAATATCGGCACCTTTTTGACTATAAATATGTGCAATTTCTGGAATCTCTATTTCATAGCATATGGCGATACCGAATGTTACTGGTCCAATTTTGAAAACTTCTAATTCATCTCCCTCTATAGTGTTCCAAGCAGATTCAGCAGGGAAAATATGTGTCTTCCGATGTTTAAATACATTGCCATTCCCATCAAAGATATAAGTCGTATTGTAATTTCCTTTATTAGCGGGTTCAATTGTAGAACCCGCAATAATTATCTGTTTTCTTTTCTGTGAAAGATTATTAAAAAATTTAAGGTAGTCATCTAAAAAGAAACCTAGTTTCTCATTATCTTTTTCTGTGAATTGATTGTAATTGTTATAAGTTGTTAGTAAAGACAAAGTAAATAACTCTGGTAAGAGCACATAATCACTTGTTAGTGGCACATCATTGAATGCATGTAAAATTCGGTCCTTAAAGGTAGAGAAATTATCAACTTTTTGCAACTCAAATTGACAGCTTGAAATTTTTATTGTCATAAGATCCCCAGCCTCATCACTATATTTTCGTTTTAGAGCGTTCGAAAAGAATATCCCCATCTAGTATTGTTAATTCGACTTGAATATCTTTTAAATCTTGTGGAAGGGTTTTCAAAATACTTCGATCAAGTACAATCATATCTGCTAATTTACCAGGTTCTAAACTACCCTTTATATCCTCGTCAAAACTTGCATATGCACCGTTATAGGTATAAAGACGAATGGCTTCAAGAACATCTATTTTTTGTTTTTCACCAAAGGAAGTTCCATTGGCAGTGAGTCGATTGACCGCTTCGTGAATTCCCATAAACGGATTGTAGGTTGTAACTGGTGAGTCTGACCCCGCAGCAGCAATAATTCCTTGATCAATAAAGTCTCGTGCAGGGTACATAAAGTCTGTACGTTCACCGTAGTTCGTTAAATAACTTTCACCAAATTCATACGGAAATGGTGGATTAGGTATTGGAATCATCTTTAACTCTTTCATTCGTTGCTGTAAATCGGGGCTTGAAATTCCAGCGTGTTCAATGCGATGTCGATGATTTTCACGTGGATTTTCTTGTAAAGCGCGTTCTACAACATTCAAATACATTTCAATTGCTTGATCACCTTGTGCATGTACAGTAATTTGATAGCCTAATTCATGTGCTTTACCAAGTACTTCATAAATTTCATCCTCGGTGTAGTATAAGATTCCATGATCGTCGGGGTTGCTTGTATAACCTTCTCGGGTTGCAATAGTCGGACCAGTACTACTACCATCTGTAAACAATTTAGCAGGACCCACTTTAAAAAATTCATTTCCAGTTCCAGTTATCACCCCAGACTCCAACATATTTAATGTGAACTGCTTACAGTCACTTATACTAGCAATCATCGCATAGACACGAATTTTCAAGTCTCCTTTTTGGGAGGCTAATTGTAACATTCCGTAATTTTCTTTTGAAAACGTTCCAGCTTCATGAACGCTTGTAATGCCAACTTTTAAGAAATGTTGCTGCGCGATTTGAATTGCTTGATAAACTTCTTCATTTGAAAAAGTTGCTATCTCATTAAACTGCATAAAAGCATTTTCGATTAATCGTCCAGTTAGTTGACCTTTTGCATCTCTTTCAATTAAACCTCCTTGAGGATCAGGTGTTGTTTCGTTAATATCTGATAAACGTAAAGCAACTGAATTTACAATTCCGATGTGACCGCAAGTACGGGTAATGGCAATCGGGTGGTCTATCGTAATGTTGTCCAATTCTTCAAGAGTAGGATATCGTTTTTCTTTAACAGTTTGTTCATTGAAACCCCAAGCACGAATCCACTGACCCTTTGGTGTAGTAGCAGCTTTGTCTTTTAAAGTAGTCAAAATTGCATCTATGGAGTCCAACCCGGGCTCTTTACAGCTGATACTAAGTTGAAAAGTACCATACATGACCAGATGTAAGTGAGCATCAATAATTCCAGGTAGAATTGACTTTCCTTCCAAGTCAATTACTTGTGTAGAATCACAAATTAATTCTTTAATCTCCTCATTCGAACCAACTGCTAATATTTTGTTATCAGAAATCGCTAGAGCCTCACGGATAGAATCTTGTCCATCTACAGTAATTACTTCACCATTTAAAAAAACAATGTTCGCTTGCATCTAAATCCTCCTCGTCACAAAATTTAAATATTCTAAAAAATGAATATATTTGTCGTTTATTTTACCAAAAATAGATTGTCTTATATTCTTACAAAAGGTAATTATTTTCACTTATTATTAGACAAAAGGTTAAAAGGGTTATTTCTACGTAACTATAAAAATCCAAAAAAGCCTTTATTATGTGCATGCTAATATTACTTTTGAAAAAAACAAATTTATGCTGTGCCTTACTACCCCTCAATTTTTTCTATTTGTATATCAATAAACAATAATCAAACGTCCCAGTCAGATTTAGCAAAATTAAGATTAAATAAAACCATCGCAAACGTATTTCGTAATGTTAGATATCATAGGATGTACAAAATAAATACTTCAAATAATTTATAAACTAATTCATCTCTTCCGTTTGTAATTAAATTTAAAGCCATTACAATTTCTTTTGTTCATTATTTAAATCCATCGAAGAAAGAAAAAATGGAAAGTCTCTAATAATTCCTTAATTTCAATTTATTCACCACTTAAATTATAAGATCAATAATATGTAATTGAGTAGAAGTAATACCCTAAAAGAAAAATTAAAGGATAACTAATTGCTATATCTTTCCTTCATATTTCTATGCGATTTTCAGGGAAAGAAGCAATTAATACAGCATATGATGTACTTTGTCATACTCTATTAAATATTAGTAGAATCTAAAACAGAAAAATTTGTATAAAATGATTCTTCACCACTAGATTCCCAATAGTACCAAATTCATTTTTACAATTCGATCAATCTTATATCAAAAAAACATCATTAAAATAATACAAATATTCCATAAAAATAGTATATATGTACGATTATCTAACATTCCATGTATTTACCACTATAGATTTAACACTTTAGTACTGTTATTATAATGAAGTATTTTTTTAAAAAGGAGGTTTTCCAATGTACGATTCTTATTATTTTAATGATACCGATGCATTCTTCGCTGGTTTTTTCCTTATCATTATGTTGATTTTTCTTGTGATGGGTATTGCAGGCTATGTTATTAGTTCACTTATTTATTATCAGGCATCTAAAGCAAATGGCTTTGGTGATCTTGCCTATGTTTCTTGGATTCCTATTATTAACGTTTATAGCCTTTTCTTATTAACAGCAAAGGGGGATGATGACGTAACAGTTCATGCCGAAGCGAAAAAGAATGTTTTAATTTATGCTGGATTATTACTTGTTTCATTCATCATTCCATTTATAGGTATACTCGCTTCCTTAGGTCTTTGTTTTTATGTTATGTACTTCACATATCGCCTCTTTTATCGTTGGTCTGGTGAGCCTGGAAGAGCTGTACTTTATATTATTTTATCGTTCATTACATTCGGACTATTCTATTTCATCTACGGCTTAATGAAAATGAATAAACCTTTTGTTGCATAATTACATATGCAAAATGGAAAACCTCTTTACACCTTTAAAAGGGTAAAGAGGTTTTCAACTTAATCACGTAATTTTACACTATAATGTCCCATGGACTTAGGAATACCCTTTAATGCAAGTACCCCACTATAAACTAAAAATCTTATTCTACATTCTAAAAAGTAGACACTTGGAAGCTCGTCCATTAAAGGTAAGAGTTCCGCAATCACTGTTCCCGTCTTTATAAAATCTTTTGCTATTTATTCATTTGTAGGCTTTCTATCGTCTCTATAATAAGCGGGTCAAAATAATTTTTCTGATACCCCTTTTATCAAAAGACACTTGCTGAAAGAAGTTGAAAAATTGGGAACAATTCGTTGTATTTTCTACTCTCTTACAATACTTGACTTATCATGTTTTGAAAAAGAAGTTAGATAACAGAAAAAATATGCTATATTATAGTTAGAAAATTTAGAATTTCTATTTTTTAAAACAAAGGGGTTTGATGATTGTGTATGAAAATATTTTAAGACATCCAGGGCCAACGCCTATTCCGAAAAAGGTTCAGCTTGCGATGAATCGCGATATTATTAGTCATCGAAGCAATGAATTTGTGGAGCTTTACCGTGAAACTATTGAATTAGTAAAACCTGTTTTCGGGACAAAACAGGATATTTTACTCCTTCCATCAGGCGGTACTGCTGCTTTAGAGGCTGCGGCGGTTAATACTGTTTCTGCTGGTGAAAATGTTGTTGTAATAACGGTTGGAGCGTTCGGAGACTATTTCGTTTCGATTTGTGAGAAATACGGTTTTCATGTACATAAGCTTGAAAAAGATTGGGGACAAGCTTGCACAGCAAAAGAGCTACGAGAATTCTTGCAGCCGCTAAAAGATATTAAAGCTGTTTTTATAACATACAATGAAACTTCGACTGGTATCTTAAACCCAATTGCTGAATTAGCACAAGTTGTTCGTGAGGAAACGGATGCATTATGTATTGTCGATGGTGTAAGTTGCATCGGTGGATCTCCTGCGGAAATGGATGCCTGGGGAATCGATATTCTTGTTACTGGATCTCAAAAAGCGATGATGCTACCTCCTGGACTTTCTCTAGTCAGCGTTAGTGATAGAGCTTGGAAAGTTATTGAAGAAAATAATACACCGTCCTACTATTTAAACTTATTAAGCTATCGTAATTGGGCAGAAAAAGGGATGACTCCAAACACACCTACTGTCACACTTATATATGGACTTCACGAAGTATGTAAACTTATAGAGGAAGAAGGAGGCTTTGAAAAAACAATTGCCCGCCATGAACTAATGAAAAACATGGTGCGCAATGCAATGAATGCCCTCAATATTGAACTTCTCACTAATGAAGAGCATGCTTCTCCGACTATTACAGCGATTATGGCTCCAAAGGGGATTGCACTCGGTGACTTCTTGTCACATTTAAAGCAGCAATATCATTTAGATTTCGCTGGAGGACTTGGGGATTTGCAGGGCAAAATTTTTAGATTCGGCCATATGGGCTATTGCTTCCCAAGTGATATTTTACAGGCCGTTTCTTTAATGGAAGCAGCACTTCAAGACTTTGAATATGACTTTGAGCCAGGTGCAGGTGTACGAGCAGCACAGGAAGTATTTTTAACCGCTCAGCGAAAACAATGCCACGAAAAAGTGAGACTTTAATCAGTGAGGTCTTCTGCAAATCTAAAGATTAGTCTTCACCAATGGGACTTATACAAGCAGTTAATCTCCCATCTAGCTGGTAGTTTTTATTCTTACCACTTGTAAGTGAGATAAAGCTTTAAACCTTCAAATCTGTGTATGGATTTGGAGGTTTGTTTTTTTATTTGGGTTAATTTCATAAATTCATTCCCTTTAGTTTCAATGGATCCGAAAAAAAACTTTTCGTTATGGCTTTTTATATTTCGGCTGGGACATAAATAGTCTCGAGAAGAAGTGAAAAAAGTGAAATCGCGTCGTCGATTTCACTTTTTTCGAAAGATGTTAACAGTTTACAAAAATTATTTGAGAAGTGTGAGAGTTGTTGCGATTGCATTGTCAATAAATGATTTTTGTGGTTGAGATTTCATCATGACCGTTAATCCAATTAACGCCACAATTAGAGCCTGTGCTAAAGACTTTGCATCCGTTTCTTCCTCTAACTCACCCGATTGGATTCCTCGTTCAATTGTCTCCTGAAAAATGACGGCTAAATAAAGTTGATGTTCTCTCGTTAAGATTTCAAATCTCTCATCATGAGGAGCTAGTTCAACCATTGTATTGATGCAAAAACAGCCGTTACTAAGATCTTTCGTATATTCAGCAGCAATCACTTCTTCAAAAAAAATAGCAAATGCCTGTTTTACAGAGGTATGACTTTGAAGTCTAGATCGTATATCAGCTGCTCGAGATGTCGTATATCTGCGAAGTGCTGCTTCGAATAGTTCCTTTTTATCACCAAAGGTTGAATAAATACTCGGACGTTGAATCCCCATTCTAGCAGTGAGATCACTTAAAGAAGTAGCTTCATAGCCCTTCTCCCAAAATAACTGCATGGCAGCCTCTAATACTTTTTCCTCATCAAATTCACGGGTTCTTGCCATAAAAAATCCACCTCCATTGTTTAAGAGTTATTGAGTTTGTCCCTATGAATTTTAATACCAATCGGTATGTAAACATTGTATAATCAGCTGCTTTTATTGTCAATTTTCATAGTATTAGGTAAATGTTGAGTAAAATAATTTCAAATAATCCCTTGACACCACAAACAACACTAAGATATATTTACCAATAATTATATTGTACCGAACGGTATGTTATAATTAAAATCCAATAATGAACGGAGGATATGGTGTGGACAATGATCTGAGGCAAGAAGTTGATGCATCTGTGATGAATCTACAATCTTCTATGTCTAGAACTGTAACTTTATTATTCGCAACAGCCTGCGGAATGTCTGTCGCCAATATTTATTTCGCACAGCCGTTGCTTGATCAATTATCTAATGAATTTAATATTGATCACTCGACAATAGGTGTTGTAATTACCATCACGCAGATCTTTTATGGGTTGGGCTTATTACTTCTGGTACCTCTCGGAGATTTACTAAACCAACGACGCTTGATTATCGGACAGATGCTATTATCCACAACAGCTTTGGTTGTAGTTAGTACTGCTTCTTTTAGCGTGGTGCTTTTTACAGGTATTGCCTTAGTAGGTCTACTTGCAGTTGTGACACAGACACTTGTTGCTTTTGCAGCAACTATGGCTTCCCCTACAGAACGTGGACGTGTTGTTGGCATTGTTACAAGCGGGATTGTCATTGGCATCCTGCTCGCTCGAACCTTTGCTGGCCTATTAACAGACCTTACAGGATGGCGTTCCGTCTATCTAGTCTCTGCCGCCCTCACTCTTGTAATGATTTGTATATTTCTTAAGGTGTTACCAAAAGTGGAGCGTGAAGTAAACTCCCTCCCCTATCATCAGCTAATTAAATCCGTGTTCGCTCTGTTTATGCAAGAAAGAACATTACGCATCCGCTCAGTTCTAGCCATGCTAATTTTTGCTGACTTTAGTATTTTATGGACTCCACTTGTTCTGCCACTTAGTGCGCAACCATTAGCTCTTTCACATAGTGTAATTGGCACATTTGGTCTCGTTGGAGTGGCTGGTGCACTAGCTGCAGCACAGGCCGGGAAACTGGCCGATCGAGGTTACGGACAAAGAACGACAGGTATTGCATTAGTTCTATTACTCATTTCATGGTTGTTTATCAACTATCTAGAACAGTCGTTATTGGCATTAATTGTAGGTATTGTGTTGCTTGATTTTGCCGTACAGGCAGTACATGTCACTAATCAGACGATGATTCTTCCATTACGTACAGAGGCACGGAGTCGACTTACTGCTGGATATATGATGTTTTATTCCATCGGCAGTGCTGGCGGCTCAATTGCTTCTACACAGATGTATGCACACTTTGGCTGGGGAGGGGTTTGTTTCCTCGGAGCTTCAATCAGTACAATTACTCTTATTTTTTGGGCTACGACTAAACGGTTAACAAAATATTAAAGTTGATTTGGAGAGATAACAAATGGAAATAGGAATTACTTCTTTTGTAGAAACAAAACCAGATGTTCATAGTGGTGAAGTGATTAGTCATGCACAACGTTTGCGTGAAGTGGTTGAAGAAATCATTCTTGCAGATCAAGTGGGGCTGGATGTGTTTGGTGTTGGTGAGCACCATCGAGAGGATTATGCTGCATCCTCTCCAGCAATGGTGCTATCTGCTGCAGCTCAACAAACAAAAAAGATTAGGCTTACAAGTGCAGTAACAGTTCTATCTTCAGCTGATCCTGTGCGTGTCTTTCAGGATTTTTCTACATTAGATGGACTATCAAATGGGCGTGCTGAGATTATGGCAGGTCGTGGTTCCTTTATCGAATCCTTCCCCTTGTTTGGCTACAATTTAAATGATTATGATGAACTATTTGAGGAACATTTGGACTTACTCCTCAAAATTCGAGAGTCAGAAAAAGTAGTATGGGAAGGTAGACATCGACCAGCAATCAATAATTTAGGTGTGTATCCAAGACCTGTTCAAAACTCCTTACCAATATGGGTTGGTAGTGGAGGAAATCAACAATCTGCCATCCGTGCAGGACTTTTAGGATTACCACTTATGCTAGCAATCATTGGTGGCAGTCCATTGCAGTTTGCACCTATCGTACAGCTCTATAAAAAGGCAGCTGCTCAAGCAGGGCATGATTTATCAAAACTTCAGGTGGGATCTCATTCAATAGGTTTTGTTGGCCCGAATACTGAATGGGCAGCGGATACGTTTTTCCCATCAACAAAGGCGGGCATGAATAAATTGGGCAAAGAACGGGGTTGGCGATATTATGATCGCTCTAGCTATGATGCTGCACGAAGTTTTGAAGGTGCGTTATATGTAGGTGATCCAGATACAGTTGCTGAAAAAATCATCCATCTTCGAAAACATGTAGGGATTACACGTTTTATGCTGTACGTACCGTTAAGTACAATGCCACATGATCAAGTTATGCAAGCTATAGAATTGCTCGGAACAAAAGTTGCTCCTCGAGTACGTGAGGAAGTTGCCAAATGGGAGGCGGAAACGGCACTAGAGGGACATCCATTTCTTTAAGATATCTTTATTTAACAGGAGGAATTTATACAAATCTCCACCCTTTCCTCCTTGCGTGAAGAGATTTTAGCAGTTTTGAATTGTTGCCAAGCCGATACACCTAAAACAAGGACTTAGGAAATCTGAAGTAAAATTACAATTTAGGCCAATACTTCACGGCATGATCGACCGAATAATCTTTTACAGCCAGAATTATGAATATAAGTGCATTTTCAAAAGCTAAAAGTGTTATACTAATAAGCACGTTATAAATTGAGGAGTTAGACAGTATGAAATATTTTAAACCACAAATGCAGCAACTTGTGAAAGAAAACCGTGAATTACATGATCGCCTAAAAGAATTAATGTCCGAAATGGATTTGCAAAAAAATTATGCTTTAAAAGCTCTATATCACGCTGAAGTAGCGGACGGTGGACGCTATCAGGAAGATTATCAAGCGTTGGACTATTTATATAAATAACTCTAAATGAGCAAAAGTAATAAACGCAAGAATGTTGATTTTGATAGCATTCTTGCGTTTTCTTATTAACTAACTACCTTAATCATTAATTCTTGCTATTTGCACTGCTTTTGCCATGTATTCCTCACGCATTTCCACCGGCACCATACTTCCACCCGTTGCCCATACAAGATGAGTAGCTTGCTCCATCTTATCAACTAAATCATGCTTTTCTAAATAACTTTGTCCATTTTTCATTAACTGTATCGGTCCGAACATCCCTGCATGTGCAGATGGCTCTAAAAATAATCCTTCTACCCCCATAACTAATGATAGTGATTTAAATAATTCTTCATCTTTCACTGTGTAGCAACCACTCACATAAGTCTCCATTACTTTGCCAACAAATTTAGAAGCACGGCCAACAGCAAGGCCATCTGCTTCGGTTTTATTATTAAGACCAATATCTTCTACACTAATGGCGTCATGCAAACCTGTCATTAAGCCAATTGTCATACAAGGGGATGCTACGGGCTCAGCGAAGAAGATATGGGCATGCTCTCCAAAAATTTCGCGAATGCCGTACGCAACTCCCCCTGGTCCTCCACCTACACCACACGGCAAATATACGAACAATGGATTAGCTTCATCCACATTAATGTTCGTCTTTTCAAACTGTGCTTTTAAACGCTTCGCCGCCACTGCATAACCAGCAAATAAGTCCTTTGAATTCTCATCATCAATAAAATGACACATAGGATCTTGTTCAGCCTCTCGACGACCTTGTTCTACAGCAACGCTATAATCAGCTTCATATTCAATAACTGTCGCACCTTTTTCACGCAGCAATGCTTTTTTCCACTCTTTTGCATCACTCGACATATGTACAACGACATTAAAGCCGAGTTTTTTGCCCATAATGCCGATACTTAATCCTAAATTACCTGTAGAACCTACGGCAATTGTGTATTGCTGGAAGAACGCTTGAAAGTCCTCTGTTGCCAATACTGCATAATTATCCTCTTTTGTTAGTTTTCCACTAGCGATTGCAAGCCGCTCTGCATGTCTTAATACTTCAAAAATACCACCACGGGCTTTAATAGAGCCGGAAATTGGCAAGGCATGATCGCATTTTAAGATAAATTGACCTGGTATTAAAACTTCAAATTCCTTTTCAAGAGCTTTCTTTATCAAAGATATATCTTGTATCGATGATTCAATAATTCCATTGCTTTCCAAAAGTTCTGGAAATGCTACTGTTAAATAGGAAGAAAAGCGTTGAAGTGTTTCTTCTGCCTCCTCAACTTCCTCCATTGAGAAAAGATTTGTCTTCGCCTGATTTTTTCGACTTGCATTTTCCCAAAGCACAGTATCATGATTTGCTAATTCTTTTAGCCTTGGAAATTCATTTAATAGTTCGTGTTTAAGTTCATTTTTCATCTTCAGTTGCCTCCATTTTTTGTGCTAAAATTGCTCGTTCACAAATTTGTCGAAATTTCAATTCGAACGAAATATTGTTTTCTTGTGTTCGTTTTTTAGGTCCTCTCGTACGCCCACCAGCACGTCTAATTTTTTGACCAACATGGCGCATATCGAGCAAACGTTCGATATTTTCATCGGACATTTCTCGTCCATTTTGATCGATTGGATAACCTCCTCTTGCCAAAACCATAGCCGCTAAACCGTAATCCTGTGTAATGACAATATCATGCTTTGAAAGCGCATTCACTAGCGTAAAGTCAACCGAATCTGGACCCTTAGGAACAATAATTGTTATTACATTATCACGTTCAATACGGTGGGACGTATCGCAAAACAAGATTGTTTCTATCTCAAACTCAGATGATATAGATAGCGCTAAATCCACGACTGGACAGGCATCAGCGTCAATTAAAACCTTCACAATAAAGCATCATTCCTTTCTCATAATTAGATAAGTCACTCATCTCATTATTATTTTAATATAACAAATTCCACCCTCGCCTTGTTCAATTTTTCACAAACTTAAGACTTTTGAGAAAAGTATTTTATTGAATAGTGCGAAAAATAGATATACGATACACATATCAAATAACTGGAGGTTTTTTACTATGACAACTACAACTGTAAGCAACGACCAATTAGCAAAAGAATACGTTGATGGTGTATTCGAGCAACTAAAACAACAAAATAGTTATCAAGCGGAGTTCTTACAAGCAGCTGAAGAAATTTTCATTTCATTAGTGCCTGTATTTGCACAACACCCTGAATATATTAAAGCCAATATTCTATCTCGTATCGTTGAGCCAGATCGTATCATTTCCTTCCGTGTAGCTTGGCAAGATGATAACAATCAAGTTCAAGTAAACCGTGGTTACCGTGTGCAATACAGCAATGTAATGGGGCCATATAAAGGCGGTCTTCGCTTCCACCCTTCCGTAAATGAATCAATTATCAAATTCTTAGGCTTTGAACAAATTTTTAAAAATGCTTTAACTGGCCAACCTATCGGTGGTGGTAAAGGTGGATCAAACTTCAATCCTAAAGGTAAATCAGATTCGGAAATCATGCGTTTCTGTCAAGCATTCATGACTGAATTATACCGCCATATTGGTCCAGATGTCGATGTTCCAGCAGGTGATATCGGTGTTGGAGCTCGAGAAGTAGGCTATTTATGGGGTCAATATAAGCGTTTAACAAAAGCAAACGAATCTGGTGTATTAACTGGTAAAACTCCTGGCTACGGTGGTTCTTTAGCCCGTAAAGAGGCAACTGGTTATGGTACTGTATATTTTGTAAAAGAAATGCTTAAAGACGCCAACGATTCATTTGAGGGTAAAACAGTTGTAGTTTCTGGCTCTGGTAACGTTTCAACATATGCAATTGAAAAAGCACAAGCCTATGGCGCAAAAGTCGTTGCTTGCTCTGACTCTTCGGGTTATGTTTACGATCCAGAAGGTTTAGATCTTGCTGCAATTAAAGAAATTAAAGAAGTAAAAGGCGATCGTATCTCCACTTACTTAAACTATCGTCCTAATGCTACATTTACAGAAGGCTGCACTGGTATCTGGACTATTCCTTGTGACATCGCCCTTCCATGCGCTACTCAAAATGAAATTAATGGCGATTCAGCTCGTACTTTAATCTCTAACGGTGTGAAAGCTATTGGTGAAGGTGCAAACATGCCATCAGACCTTGAAGCAATTAACGAATTCTTAAATGCGGGCGTATTATTCGGTCCAGCTAAAGCTGCTAATGCCGGAGGTGTTGCTGTATCTGCTCTTGAAATGGCGCAAGATTCTAGTCGCGTATTCTGGTCATTTGAAAAAGTAGATGCTAAATTACATGAAATTATGAAAAACATTTACGCGGATAGTAAAGCAGCTGCTGAAAAATATGGTTACCCTGGGAACCTTGTAGTTGGCGCGAACATCGCTGGCTTCATAAAAGTTGCTGATGGTATGCTAGCTGAAGGCGTTTATTAAAAAAATTTAAAATCCCTTTCACAAGATGATAACAAATATTCGTTATCATCTTGTTTTTAGTTAGCAGCAGAGTTAAAAAACACAAATAATATTTCTTAAAACGAACATTTTTACTATTAAACATTTAAAATATTCGTGTTATAATAATGAAGTACTACGAAATATTGGAGGGTTTTTTGTGGAATTATTGTATACAGGTAAAACGAAAAATGTGTTTCAATTAGAAGATGGTCATTATTTATTAAAATTTAAAGACGATGTAACTGGTGAAAACGGCGTATTCGACCCAGGTGCTAATACTGTCGGATTAACAATCGACGGTGCTGGTTTAGCTGGACTTCGCTTAACTTCTTATTTCTACTCAAAACTAAACGAACAAGGTGTTCCTACTCACTATGTTGATGCAAACTTCAACGATGCAACAATGACGGTAAAGCCTGCAACTGTTTTCGGTAAAGGTTTAGAGGTCATTTGCCGCTTCAAGGCAGTGGGCTCTTTCCTACGTCGCTATGGTGCTTACGTGAAAGAAGGTCAAGACTTAGATTCTTTTGTAGAAGTTACCATCAAAGATGACGATCGATTAGATCCTCCTATTTCTGAAGATGCTTTAGCAATGTTAAACCTGTTAACACACGAAGAATACGCAATTTTAAAGCAACGTACAATTGAAATTGCTAAATTTGTTGCGGTAGAGCTTGCAAAAAAAGAGTTGACACTTTATGATATTAAATTAGAATTTGGTCGTGATGCTAAAACAAACGAAATTTTATTAATAGATGAAATTTCAGGTGGTAATATGCGCGCTTACAAAGGCGAACAATACATTGAACCATTAGAACTTGAAAAAATTATGTTAGCTGAATAAAAAATCCATTCTATTAATATGCCACGTCTGACTAGATACGAATAATCAAGAGGAGTCGCTTACTTGCGGCTCTTTTTTGTTAGTAAAATAATTTTTTTCTTTCGAAACTTTCCATTGAATCATTCGTATACTATTTATACGCTTAATGTATTTATACTATTATTTTGGAGGTAAATTAATGGATGACTTTAATGAAACATCACAAGAAAGGCTAAAGGTTAATCCATTTTTGTCTATTTGGTTGCATCCAAAGCAAACAACCCGTTACATGATAGAAAAAAAATCAATAGGCTTTGCGATTCTTCTTATGTCAATTGGTTATATTGGTGTTACACTTTCAGACCTTATTGATAGGATATCTTTTATAGACTGGTCTCCTTGGCTAATCGTACTACTATGTGTTATTCTATCTCCAATTTCAGGAATAATCGGTACGGCTTTTGCTGCACTAGTCACTTGGCTGTTCGGTAAACTTTTTAAAGGAACAGCTAAGTACTCACAGTTATTCAAAGGGCTAAGTTTAACTGCGATTCCCTTTATAGTACTTATTCCTTTTTATTTAATTTGGTTATTTACATCACCTGAGTCTTTAATGGATCCTGACTTTGCTGGACCTTACCCTTGGATTTTTTGGCTAGCCATTTTAGTAACAATTGTGATTGGAGTTTGGGCAATCGTCATTACTGTAGGAGTTGTTGCAGAGGCACATCAAATATCCAATTGGATGGCCTTCTTTACACTCTTAATTCCAAGCATTATTTTCTTTGTCTTAATCATTATTCTGATTATTGTTCTCATTTTCGTTTTCGGTATTTTTTTCGGAACGATGTAAAAAAATCTCCCCTCTCTAATGAGAGTGGGAGATTTTTTTGATTCACTTGTATAAGTAGAGTAGATTAAACCGAAAGCACTGTATTTTGTTGGAATAACTCCGACACACCTGACTCAACAGCTGCACCACTTACCGCTTGCGAAACGATTTCAACAACTCGCTCATCTAATGATTTAGGTACAATATATTCCTCCGTTAATTCTTCATCACTTACAAGTGAGGCAATCGCTTCCACTGCGGCTATCTTCATCGCCTCATTAATATCTGTTGCTCTGACATCTAATGCCCCACGGAAAATACCAGGGAAAGCAAGCACATTGTTAATTTGATTTGGATAATCTGAGCGTCCTGTCCCCATAACACGAACACCCCATGCCTTGGCGTTTTCATACGTAATTTCAGGATTTGGATTTGCTAGTGCAAACACGACTGGATTTTCATTCATTGAAGCAATATGTGCTTCTGTTAATAAATTGGCAACTGATACGCCGATAAAGACATCAGCACCTTTAAGGGCATCTTCCAATGTGCCATGTAATTTTTCTGGATTTGTTAAATGGGCAACCGTTTCTTTAATTGGGTTCATACCTTCAGCACGACCTTCATAAATGAGACCTTTTGTATCACACATATAAATATTTTTATAGCCCATTTGCACAAGAATACGTAAAATAGCAATACCCGCTGCACCTGCACCATTAATGACGACCTTCATCGTTGCCACATCTTTTTTCACAATACGATTGGCATTAATCATCCCTGCACCTACAACAATCGCTGTACCATGCTGATCATCATGGAATATAGGAATATCACATTCTTGGCGCAGACGATCTTCAATTTCAAAGCATCTTGGCGCTGAGATATCTTCTAAATTTACAGCTCCAAAAGTGGGAGCAAGCGCCTTCACAATGTTGACGATTTCATCCGTATTCTTTGTATCTAAACAAATAGGAAAAGCATCAACATTGGCAAAACGCTTTAATAAAATAGCCTTTCCCTCCATTACTGGTAATGCCGCCTTCGGACCAATATCTCCTAATCCTAATACCGCAGTACCGTCTGAAACAACAGCCACCATATTACCTTTCATTGTATAGTCGTAAACAAGTGAAGGATTTCTTTCAATCTCTATACAAGGCGCAGCAACCCCTGGAGAATACGCAAGACTTAGATCATATGAATCTTGCACAGGCACCTTAGAAATCACCTCTAATTTTCCACTATAATACTCGTGCATTTCTAAAGCTTTTTTCATAACGTCCATTCGATCCCATCCTTTTCTTCTGAATTATTATATATTCCAGAATCATAATACTTTGTGAAAGTAAAGTCAACGAATTTTCTGTCAATTTTATTTTTTCTTCGAAATAGCGCCATCTATAATCGTCTAACCAACTTTTTCATTTTGTTATTTACTTCACAATCAATTATTTCAGTATAACCTTAGCACTAATTTCCTTTTATAAGAACGTACAATTACCGCCATTAAACCTGTTCAACTTTTCACATAGTATTTTTCTTATGTAAATGAGAAATTTTTCACAAACTAATGTAAGCGTATCCATTATTCCATCTAGATTCGTCACATTTCCTTCACATTTTTTCACAAAGTTTTTATTATGTAGATTAAAGTATTCTTTTTTTCGTTTCCTTCGATTCCTAAACAAAATTACTCTAAACAACAAAAAGAGCCCTTATTTTAAGGACTCTTGCGTAAATTGATTTATAAATGCGGTGATAATATGCTTGGATGACCACTGATCCCCCGATACTTTTGTAATCGGATAATCACGAGGAAATATTGATTTAGTAATTTCTTCTTCCGAATAACCTTTATAAAATAATTGCCTTATATTACTCTCCATATCTTCTAAATAAGCAATTTTTTCTTGTATTTTCGCTCGACCATCCGCTAGAAAGCCTGCATGACAACAATACACTACCTCGAAATCATAGTTTAATATTTTCTTTAAAGAAGCCAAGGTATGTACGATATTTTCTTCATCAAGGACAACCTTAGTTTTCGTCTGTATATACAAATCACCTGTAAACATAGCACCTGTTTCTCGATTATAAAATGATAGATGATCTGTCGTATGCCCTGGTGTTTCAATAACGTCCCATGTAGCTGATTTCGTTTGTAATGTATCGCCTAACGGTTGAGCAATAAATGCTGGTCGCTCACCCCATAATGCCTGTCGATACAAAGGATACTCTCCATCCTTTGCACAAAAACCTACCGAATCACGATGAATATAGATAGGTATCCCCTTTTGTTGTTGAATCCATGCTGCATTTCCTGAATGATCCTCATGAGAATGAGTGAGCGCCAATTGTTCAAACGGTATTTCGTTAAAAAAGGATTGGAACTCCTGCGAAAGCGAGTATGAACCTGCATCAATTAGTAACCCATCTACAAAAAAGCTAAAAACACTCATACCAATACCATGAACTGCCACTTTACCGTGAGCACATTGCACATCACGATTTTGTTGAATCTCTATACTTTTTTCTCGTTTAAACACCCTTTTTCACCCCTTTGTAAAAAAGTGTAGCACAAAATGAATAACCAGTCATTTTATGATTACATAACAACTCTCATCGTTAATTTAATGTTCTTTTTCAAGCTACGCAAATGGAAAAGTAAACGTAAATTGACGATTAATATCAAAACCGCTCCTACTATTAATAGAGATACCATCGCATCGTATTCTATATTCACAATAAAAGTCCAGCTTGCAGTAACGCAGAGTACAATCCACATATATTTTTTCATAATTCTTGCAGTAGATTCGAGCATATTATTTCTTCTCTCAATTTCTACTAAAATCTTGCCGAATTCTAAAATAATGAGTAAATCAACACTTACCGTTAACACTAAGTGCCATGTAATTGAAAGCAAATTTGAGGTTACAATATTTGCAATTAAAAGTATGATTCCAAGGAAAATATATTTTTTGATCAATGATTTACCTTTAAAATAAGACAGACTCTTCATAAATGCTAAGTAAATCAATATTTGCTGAACATAAAAGACGTATGGATATACATTTAAAAATACTAGTTTTAAAGATAGAGCAATCGTTAGCCACTTTAGTAATTTCAATTGCCGTTGTTTCTCTGCCAAATCAATCATACCTCTCAATCTCCTCTCGTATTTTTGGAATATTGAATGAAGCTTCTCTATGCATCCATATTGGTAGTATTCCATCTGAACCACTAACTCCAACCTCCGCATGTACATCCATTCCAGTCCCACTAACATGGAATGAGATTGTTACTTGCTGCCCCTTTTTCACAGTAATAGGAAGATCCTTTTCCGTATATGCAATTTCATTGACCATAATGTTCGTAAAACTGACACTACGCTTTAATACTTCAGGTATATTTACTGTATCCAGCACTACATCTTGTACCATATCAAAAGTCGCTGTTTCGTCACCATCAAAGCTACCAGTTGTCCCCCTAGGCTCCTTTAGCTCTTTATCTGAATGGTCGAAATCAAATTGCAATGTCGTCGGTAACTTCTCACCATCATCAAGCACCAGAAACACTTCCTTACTGTTAATCAGTGCCTGTATCTCTTCTTTAATCCCAACAAAATAAGCTGTGCGCATAAACTGATGAGCACTTTCATTTCTGACATCTGCTGGATAATATGAGATTCCTTTATTTTCTCTATCGCCATAGTAACTTGCTAGCAATGTAAGATTGTCGCCCTGTAAATATTTCACAAAACGCCGATCATCTTTATTTGTAATATAATGGATTGTAAAGTCATAGGTCTCATTGTTACTAAAGAAGGTTTGCACAAGTGGAACCGCGATTGGTCTTGGCAATTGATTTTGCAAATAAAATGCACTATTACCGAGCAATAGCGTCATAATGAAGCCCATTGCTATACTCACCTTTTTATCAATCCCTTTTCGAATTGCCATTTTCACAATGAAAATAGTCATAACCATGAGGAAAATTGCTATGCTCCAATACACAATAGGTGAGGACAGACTTCCATCTAATAAACTGCTCGACTGCTGTTGTCGTGTATCGTGCTTTCCGACACTTAAAGCTATAAAGCCTCCCGCTGCGATTGTCACAGCAACTGTCAATATTTTAGGCATCCAACGTTTAGGCTTTTGTAGCTCATTTTTTGCCTGTTCAATACCTTGTAGGCTACGCTTATGCAACGATTTTGGAATATCAATTTGATCCAACTGCTTCTTAAAATCGTTCATCCTTGTACCTCCTGTTCAAGCGCTTGCTTTAATTTTTTTAATGCACGATACAAAATGGTTTTCGTAGTTCCTAATTTTAGTTGCAAAAAATGAGCTACTTGAGACAACGTATAATCATGATAAAATCGAAGTAATATAACGTCTTTTTCCTCTTTTGTGAGCTTTGTCATGACATCTTCCAACGCCCATTTTTCCGGAAGCTCCTCAAGTGGCTCTTCAATTATTTCTAATCCCGCCTCAAACGGTAAGATCTCTCCCCGCTTTTTTAGCAAATCTGTCGCACAATTAATAGCAATCCTTATTAACCATGTTTTTACATAAGTGACGCTCTGTAATGAATGTATGTATTTAAAGCTGCGGTAAGCGACCTCTTGCACAACATCAAGTGCATCAGCCTCATTTCCTACATATACATAAGCCATTTTATATACGTCTATTTCATACTGTGAAAATAATTGTGCGAACGCTTCAGCATCGCCCTCTTTTGCTCGTTGGACGAGTATTTCCTGCACTAACTCACCCCCCTTTACCTATTAGACCTTAAAGTGGGAAATTTAGCTTTAAATATCAAAAAATAATTTAAAATAGTCGAGGTTCTTATAATATTTGTATCGTTCCATCCATCGCTTTGGCTGCTCTTTCCATCACTCTGGCCATTCTTTCCGTCGCTTTGACCATTCTATCCGTCACTCTCACTGCCCTTTCCGTCGCTTTGATCATTCTTTCCGTCGCTTTCACTACTCTTTCCATCCCACTCCAAGAAAAAAACGCTCACCAAAGTGAGCGTTTCTTCTTCAATCAATTATTCATTTGTCCCTTTTTCTACATTATATTGTGTAATCCAGTCACTATAGCTGCCTACATACAGTTGAATATTTTCATAACCTTCATCTGCTAGGACTGCATACAATGGTGATGCTGTAACACCGCTGCCGCAATACACAACAACGTGCTCGTCGCGGGCAACTTTGCTGCGTAACTCATCATTGGCTTGCAGATGACCATCTGACTTTAATTGCTCCCAGTCAAAGTTTTTCGCTGTTGGAATATGCCCAGCTACCGTATCAAGAGGCTCCACGTCACCACGATAGCGAGCTGCTGCACGTGCATCTAGCAACGTCGCTTCGACTTCGCCATCAACAATGGTTTTAACTGCTTCACGTGGGGCATACAGCTCATCTCGCCAAACAAATTCAATCGTAGTCGGTGGATATTTTATAATGTCTTTTGTGAAAGATATTTTTTCCTCGAGAGCAGGTGCGCCACCATTCACAATCACTACATTTGGAAAGCCCGCATATGTCAGCATCCACCAAGCACGTGGTGCAAATGGTGCAGCTCCTTGATCGTAAACGACAATTTGATCCTCGTAGTTTAATCCTAATCCTTGAAATACTGCCGATAGCTTTTCCTTATTTGGCATAGGATGGCGACCATCGCTGGACCCCATATCTGATAGATCCTGCTCTAGATCGATATAAATTGCTCCTGGTGCATGACCCTCTTCAAATATTTTATAACCTGCCTCTTTTTTTTGTAAATCAAAACGAGCATCTACGAAACGGACTCCATCTAACTGAATTTCCTCAACTGATTTGAATACTTTTCCCAAATGAATCACCTCATGCGTATTGTAATTGTTCGTAAATAGCTTTCCAAGAAGCTAATCGACTTTCTTCCTGAAGTGCAAGTCTTTCTGTTGCGATTTGTTCAAGTGCCTGATGGAAAATATGCAGACGTAAATTCTCCGCTTCCTCAGCAATATAAGTAATAGCCCATGTCATTAGGGATACTTTCTGTGAATCTAAATAGTTTTGCGCATCTGGTTTAGTTAATACTTCAAGCGCTTCACTTAGCTTCATTTTTTCATTCTTCTCAAAGAATGCCTTTTGATTGCGGAAGTGTGATTTCACACCCGAATATTTCGTGATATCTGTAAATGGCCCTTCAAAATCAAGTAAATCTGGCTCAGAAGATTCAAACGTTAAGAATGAGAAGCTACGGTTCAATTCTTTGAGCTCACGTACCTCATCTTTAAAGCGCAGTTGCATCTTCTTACTAATAAACTGTGATAAACGGAAGTTTGTTACACGCATTTCTTGTGTAAAGTCAAATCGCAAACTTTGCATTACTTCCTTTAATGCATGTTCTAATGCTTGCTGAGCTGGCATTGCTGCAAATGTTGACGGATTATAGCCTTCCTTAAAGAACTCTGGGTAACGATAATATACACGCTGAAGAACATAATACAGTAATTCATCAAGCTCTTGCTTCGTTTCACTTTCTAACATACTTGTATTAAGCGAATTGAACTTCGATTTTATATGCTGTTCAAGAGTTGTTAATTCTTCTAAACGCTCATCCTTACGCTTTAAGTTATCTTCTGTTTGTGCAATTAAGTCACCTAAACGTTGCTCCGTTTTATCGACTTCCTCTGCGAGTGCCTGAACAGCCAATGCACTTAATTCATCATTTAAGAATGTGTGGAAGTCTTCTTCGAAAGGTGGCATACCTGATGTTAAATCAGCACCCTCTACTTTTTCTTTCAATGCCAATAAGCTTGACACACCGTATAGTCGAGGGAAACGAATACCAAAGCGTTGTAGCTCCGAACGGACATAGCCTTTTACATCTTCCTGTTCTTCTTCTGTAGTCGCTAAATCAATTGCATTGACGATAAAGAACATCTTATCAAGTTCGAAAGCATCCTTCACACGCCCTAACTGGATTAAAAACTCACGGTCAGCTTTAGCAAAAGCATGATTATAATAAGTAATAAACAAGATTGCATCAGCATTACGAATATATTCAAACGCAACACCTGTATGACGCGCATTTATAGAATCTGCTCCTGGTGTGTCAACAAGTGTCACACCCATGCGTGTTAACGGACTATCATAATAGAAATCAATGTTATCTACAAAGCATGATTTATTTTCCTGCGCTACAAATTTTTCGAACTCTTCACGGTTAACACGTAATACTTTTCCAAGTTCAGACTTAAATGTTGGGAATCCTTCTTTATATGCTCGAATAAATGATTTATGCACATTTAAGCGTTCGTCTGATAGTTGGACCGCAAGTCCCTCATCTGCACGATTAAACGCTTCTACTAAAGAAGAAACCGATAAACCAACTGCTGCATATGAAGCTTGAATATCCTCTAGCATTTGGTCAGCTGTTTTTAACAATACATCTGCTGTTTCATGCGGATGCTCTGGTGTCACAGGACGAATTTTATTAATAGCTGCTGTTGTAGGGTTTGGTGATACAGGTAAAACTTTGGCACCCATTAACGCATTAGAGAACGAGGATTTCCCTGCACTAAATGCACCGAACAGCGCGATTGTGAAATCCTTTTTCTGTAATCGTTCTACTTTATTTTCTAAGTAAGTTGCTACTTCAGCAAAGCCTTGTACGTCTTTTACAGCATTTGCCGTATGAAGTGCACGCTTAACTACACCTTCAATAGGAAGGCTTGTAGCACTAATTGCTTGCTGTGCCTCTTCCTGTTGTAACACTACCTCTTTTGGTTTTAACATCGATTCATCAAATAATCGAATATCAGCTAAATCTTGCTTAAAGGCATTATCCCAATTTGTAAGCTGTTGATTTGCTAGTTGACGTATTTCATTGCTTGCCTGATGCATAATACTAGCACTATATTGCTGATAGCCCTCGATTTCAAGTACTGCCTGAATGGCATCAACTTTCTCCTGCATCCCTGCCATTTTTAATTTAGATGGAGCAGCTATTTCAGTAGCCACCGCTTCTAAAGTTGTTGCTTGCGCATCCTTCCAATTATCTGTTTCCTGGATGAAGTAGCGTTTTGTTGCCTCTGCCACACGGTTTGCGAAGTTTAGAACGGCATCTCCGGTTAATATAGCACCAACTTGTACCTGCTGCTCAATAAGTGAGAATGGTAATTCAAAGGCGTAGGCATCAATAGTTGTAGCACGTTCTTCATTTAATGCACTGACATCCTTTAACACCTTTTTCATTAGCCCTTTTAAATGTCCAGTAATCTGTGCATGGACAACATTTTGATAGGCACTATAGGCATCCTCTTTACGGCGATTACGCTCTTCCTCTGTTTTTTTCTTAGCAGTAAATAAGCCCCCTACCTTGAAACCATCCTGCTGACTCTCTAAATATAGACGTAATTTATCACGTAAATCAGCTGGCATAATGGCAGCATTCGTAAGAAGTTCTTTACGTTGCTCTTCGAACGTTTCATTCCATGCCTCAATCGAGAACAATTCAACTTGACGATTTAACTTATTGTACTGCTCTAAAATATCTTTATGGTTTGCCCAGTCATCGGCACTTAATACATCTTCATCGATGTCTAAACGATCTTGTCTTTCCTCCGTTAAATAATTATCATGCTCACTTTGTAATAAGCGTAGCGTATTTGAAGAAGTCTGTACTAGTTGATCCTGCCAATCGTTCATACTATCCATAACGATTTTCTTTACAGCCTCAAAATCGTTATATGGGAGCTCAGGCTCTCTTAATGAAGTGAAAAATATGCCCTTTGGGACAACTCCCCAAGCTGCAAAGGAGTTGTGAACTGTTGCTTTAAAATCCTCAAAGCTTAATTCATTATCATTATGCTTATCAATCATGTTAACGATTAAATAAACGTTTGGATTGTACTTCATTAATTGCTTTGTAAATTGAAAATTCAATTCCGATTGCACGTGATTGTAGTCCATTGTATAAAATACGATATCAGCAATATGAAGGGCTGACTCTGTGGACATTCGGTGTGCATCATCTGTCGAGTCGACACCTGGTGTATCCATAACTGTAACGCCTAGTGGTAATGTCGATGTGCTATGACCGATTTCAATTTGTGACACTAGATCCCCATTTTTACTAAGCTCTTTAACTGTTTTAAAATCATAGCCTGCTTCAAATTTTACAGGCTTTTCATTGTGCATATAGACAACCGCAAAGTCTTCATCTGATTTATGGACTTTAACGATATTGGCACTCGTTGGAATAGGGCTTGCGGCAAGTAAATCTTCACCTGATAATGCGTTAATCATACTCGACTTACCAGCAGAGAAATGGCCTGCAAAGCCAATGACATATTCTTTTTGCTGTATTTTACGTGCAAAAAGTGATGTCTTATCCATACGCTCTGTATCACCATTATGCTGATAAATTATGTATTGTAACGACGCTTGCTTTAATAGCGCCTCCAACTGTTGTTCAAAATCATTCATAAAAACCAGTAACCCCTTTATTTATATTAATCAATTTCGCCTTGGCGTAATTGTAGCTGACGCTTTGCTTTCGCTACAGATAAACAATGCGTCCGGATTTTGAATTGTGCGAGCACAATTCACTCCTTTAATAATCCGTGACATCCGCCGGAGGCATTAGGCCAACAAATGTTTTCTGTGCGAAAGCGCAGTGCTAACGTAGCGTCAGCAACACGATGTTGGTCACTCAGTCGTTGCCACAGGACGTGGCGTTCTTAGACTGAGTTCCTCTATTTCAGTCTTATTTGGAAAAGAACTATATCCGCATTCACCTACCCACTCAGCCGGAAGTAGTTTTTATGAATGAAGATATCATAAATAATATTCTACCTTATTCGACACGCAATGTATAACACTAATTTACTTTGAAAAGCATAGATATCGGGGTTTCAGACGCCATATTCATCCATATCGTCCTGTTTAACAAATAAATTAAAGTATTATTTGGGCTCACTATCAAAACGTGGGGGTTGTTTCCGTTCCGACTGGGCGCTTTTATCGCTGCCGCTTCACTTTCGCGCAGAGCAGAGCTTCCTGTGGGCGTCTAGCCAACAGATGTCTTTTGCGAGAAAGCGTAGTGTTAACGTAGCGGCAGCAAAGTGTTTTTGTCTGTGCGAAAGCGTAGTGCAACGTAGCAACAGCAACAGCACCGATGTTGGTCACGAAGGAGTTATCACAGGATGTGATGATTTTAGCCTTCGTTCCTCTATCGTTAATCCCCAAGGAATCGCCCAATCGGAACGAAGATCAACTTATGTATTGCATACGTTTTAACAAATGTCATCATCCTCAATTTGATAGGCTATTATTGTTCTAAAAAACTACTATTTTCTATTGCAAAATAGCTGCACAACTATGCAAATAATAATTCTCTTCATATTTTAAGGTAAAGAAAATTAAGTTTGGTGTGCGATTACCTTCACCGCCCTCTCTATGTTGCTTTGCGTAAACTAGCCCTTTATACATAATATGATTGCATAAAGATAAATAAATAGTATTCATAAAAAAAAAGCATAATCCCAAAATTACTCGGACCATGCTCTACTAGTATGAATATTATTGTTATTGATATCCTCTTATTTTAAATGTGCAGTCGCCTGTTTCATGACGTGTTTCCCCACTCCAATATAAATAAGCACTGTCGCTCCAATGAATACGAATGTCATCGCTAACCGCTCCTTTTTAATAAAAATTTGTATTTAAAAATAGACTGAAACGTCAATTCATTGATTTTGAAAATCATTCTCATTAATATAATATAAATTTCCCACTAATTCGTCAAGACATACTTTCATCTTACCCTTTCAACATGGTAAGATGTAGAAAAGTCGGAAAAAGGATGCGGTAATGATGAGTAATTCGAAGTACTTTCAAACTATTTTAAACGGGACAATTCACGCTTTAAAATCGATCCTACCTATGGATATTGAAGTGAAAACGCCTAGTATTATTTCTGAACCTTTTCAACAACAGCAAATGGGTGTTTTAATTGGTTTAATAGGAGATTTAAAGGGCCGTGTAATCATTGATTCCTCTCCTGAAGTATTTAGTGGCATCGGCAATACTATGTTTGGTATGCCTCTTGAGGGAGAAATGTTGGAATCCTTCACAGGGGAATTTGGAAATATGATTGCAGGAAATTTATGTACAACCGTAGGACAAGAAAGCTTAGAAATCGATATCACACCGCCAACAGTAATGGTTGGCAATACAAAGTTATATGGCTTTGATAAGGCATTTATACTCCCTGTTACAATTCCAAGCATTGGTGCACTGACAGTTCTTTTAACAATTGAAGAAGAATAGAGTTTTCTAGAATACCAGACTGTACCAAATGATATATCCTATGCCAATACATTTAACATTTATGATCGAGCTTTTGTCATTCGCATTAAGTAACAGTGGATGCCCCATAAGGCTCAGGTCTAAATTTCAAATAGTAAAATTTCTTGAAAAATAAGAAATTTTAATAAAAATTACCCCAATTCCAACGCATAAGTGGCCATCTCAATGACTATTGAGGTGGCTATTTTTTTATTCCCCCCTCAATTTTTCACATATATTTCACAAAATCCGGCAAGATGTGTGATTTTTTTCACATCAAAATGAAATTTATTTATATATCATGGCAATTAGAAAGACACAATAAAAGCGTAGGAGGAGCAAAAATGGCAAATAAAAAAAAGTCAGATGAAAATTTAAAAGGTTCACTCTATGCGGTATTTGGAGTAGGAATCATTATAATTCTGCTTTGGGCGTACTGCTTCGATTTGTTCATCAATCGTTTTTAACTTCTTTCAGCGGGTTTCCACTGAAAGAAATTAAAGCCTCCGGCGGTTGACACGGAATCGGAAAGGAGTTAATAAAGGATGTTAGCCTAAAATCATCGCATCCATGCGATAACGGCTAACTGACCTGCATCGGTAAAAGCACCACGTCCTGTGGCATTACCGAAATGACCGACATCTTGTCGGCCCTCACGCAGGCCTAAGCACAAAGCCGATTCCGGACGCAATTATGCCGAGGCATAATTGATTCTACTAAGAAAGGACAGAGACATATGCACTTACATAAATATGAGAAGTATTGGCTTGTGTTCGGAGTTGCTACTTTAGTAGCATTCCTTATCATTCTTGGCATCGGCGCATTCCATCAAGGCTCACATCCGAACAATGGTAAAAAAACACTAGATTATGAGAAAGTAAAAGAATTTGCCCCCTTCGATAATCCGGGTGTTCATAAAGTAGAAGGTAAGGATTGGGATTATGAAGTGGTTGTTTTAGCATCAGCATTTAATTACAATCCTCCAGAAATTGAAGTTCCACTAGGAGCTAAGGTGAAATTTATCGCAACAAGTGCAGATGTAATGCACGGTTTTGAAGTTGCCGGTACAAATATTAATATGATGCTTGAACCTGGTTACATTTCTGAATATGTGACAAAAGTAAATAAAGTAGGAGAGTTTTTAATCGTATGTAATGAATACTGTGGTACAGGACATACGATGATGCACTCTATGCTAAAGGTGGTGGATCCAAATGAGTCTAAATAATAATTTGACAAAAGTGGATCGTCGTGATGCGAAGCTAGCAATGGCACATATTTATGTGGCATTCATCGCATTGTTATTAGGGGGTCTCGCAGGTTTATTACAAGTTTTTGTTCGTTCTGGTCAATTTACATTACCAGCAGGCATTGGTTACTATCAAGTTTTAACCGTACATGGCGTTTTACTTGGTCTTATTTTAACAACTTTCTTTATTTTTGGTTTCCAAATTGCCAGTGTTAGCCGTACGTCAGGGACTTTTACAGCTGGTCAACGTCGCCTTGGCTGGATTGGCTTCTGGTTAATGACTATTGGTACAGCAGCTGCTGCAATAATGGTTCTACTTAACGAAGCATCTGTTTTATATACGTTCTATGCTCCACTAAAAGCTCACTGGGTATTCTATCTAGGCCTTACATTAGTCGTTGTTGGTTCTTGGGTTGGCGGCGCTGGCCAAATTTTACGATATGCACAGTGGCGTAAAGAAAACAAAGGAAGCGGACAACGAAGCCCATTATTATCATTTATGGTTGTTGTCAATAATTTAATGTGGTTCGTAGCAACTCTAGGTGTAGCTGTTTCTGTTCTATTCCAGCTACTTCCATGGTCCTTAGGCTTTATCGAGCGTGTTGACGTAGCACTATCCCGTACATTATTCTGGTATTTTGGCCATGCTCTTGTGTACTTCTGGTTATTACCAGCTTACATGATTTGGTATGTCATTATTCCTAATGTTATTGGCGGAAAAATTTTCTCTGATTCTTTAGCAAGACTATCATTCATGCTGTTCTTAATTTTCTCTGTACCAGTTGGGATCCATCACCAATTAACAGAGCCAGGTATTACTGGCACATGGAAATTCATACAAGTTGTTTTAACATTTGCCGTAATTGTACCATCTTTAATGACTGCCTTTTCGATGTTTGCAATGTTTGAATTACGTGGACGTGAATTAGGTGGGAAAGGGCTTTACGGCTGGTTTAAAAAATTACCATGGAAAGATGCTCGTTTCTTCGTGCCATTTATCGGTATGGTAGCATTTATTCCTGGTGGCGCAGGCGGTATCATCAATGCTTCTTACCAAATGAACCAATTAATCCATAATACCATTTGGGTTACAGGACATTTCCATTTAACAATTGCAACAACAGTCGTATTAACTTATTTCAGTGCGGCATTTTGGTTAATTCCACATTTAACAGGTCGCACACTGACTAAACCTTTAAACAATCTTGGTAATTTTGCAGCTATTTTATGGGCTACTGGTATGACAATTATGTCTACAGCTATGCATATCGCTGGTCTAATCGGTGCACCTCGTCGATCCGATTACTCTGAGTATGGCGGTGCTCAACAAGCTTATGATTGGATTCCTTATCAAATCGCACAAGCTGTTGGTGGCACAATCCTATTCATCGCTATTTTACTCATAATTTATATTGTAGTGAAATTAGCATGGTTTGCACCAAAAGGCGAAGAGGAATTCCCAGTTGGTGAAGTACATGAAAACGGTGGTACGACACCAGCTATCTTAGAGAACTTTAAAGTATGGCTTGTTATTTTAGTAGCATTAATTTTATTTGCTTATACTATTCCAATTATCGATATTATTTCTAACTCCCCTCCTGGCTCTAAAGGCTTTAAGCTTTGGTAACAATGTTTTGTAACTTCATGAAAAAGCGGATGGGACATAACTAGCGGATATCCAAAAAAAGAGAAATCGAAGTCATTCGAGTTCTCTTTTTTCTTGGATTCATTGAGCTATTCTTATTTCTCTACCCCACTTCTCTGCTAACAGGTATCTGCGACAATATGGTGGGTAATTCAAAATACTCCTCTTCCATTCGATCAAAAAAAGTAACCCACGTAGGTCCTGTACGCGTATCTGTTGGATTCGGAAAAATAGCGAAAGCGAGCGCTAATAGCTGGTAGTGTTCGTATTACCGGCGATTATGATGGATTCTCTGACTTACGAGTTATGGCGTAAAATCTTATTTATACATTATAGGTTGACATAACATTAAGCTACTCTTTTTTAGTTTTAATATTGTCTATATACTTTTTTGCTTCGACTAGTCCTAAGCCAGTTTTTTCTCTAACATGCTTTACTATTTTGGTATTATCTATGTTAGATTTAACCATGTTTCGGATTTCTGAAATAAGTTCAGGGTTTTCAGAATTGATAGTGACAAGTTTTGTTTGATTTAATTTTTTATTTTTACTTAAAAGAACACCTATAATACAAACTGCACATAGGGTTATTATAAATAAAGATAATTGTGTAGTCATATCTCTCTTGAACCCTCCTTCTATTACTTATTTTTATAGATTACATGCATTTTTTACATTTGTAAATCCAGTTAGTTCTGCAATTAATGCAGTTAAAGCAGCAATTTTTTCTTTAGCTGTTGTTGCTCCAACTAATAATTTAGCTGTTTCTATTGCGCCACCTAATTCTTTAATATACTTTTTAATTTTAGTTAATTTGGCAATAGGAATAGCGTTCATTAAAACTAATTCTCCAATAGCTAAACTACAATTCCACCATCCACGTGGCTGTTTAATCATAGGTGCTTTTTCCCCGATTTCGGGATTGTAAACACGAGATGTAATACCTCTATCATTGAAGTATTGATTAATAGCTTCAGAGTCCCCTGATTCTAACAATTCATCAGGGATTTCTTCTATAGCTTTTAATGTTTCGATCGGTTGTTTAAGTTCTTTTGGTGTGGAATCATCATAATTTTATTGAGCACTAGCTATGCTAGGTGGAAAGATAGAAAGCATTAAGGCAATTGACATGAGCCAAATTAAAGGTTTACATACTTTATTCCTTGATTTAACATTCATACCGATACCTCCAATTAAATTTTTCAAGATGCTCCATCTCTAGTTATCTAAATTTTTAAAATATAATATTGGTATTTTCTCTTTTTTTACTTTCTCCGGAGTATATTAAACTTATCATTAGCTATAAAAATTTCAAAATCAATTTTTGTTGGTAATTGAACAAAAATTGATAAAAGCCAGAAAATGTATGATTCAAAGATATTATAAATATCTTCAAACCATACAGAATATTGACCAAAAAAATGTAACGGGGATAAAGCTTAGTAAATGTTTGTAAAGATTGCTCCTCTATCCTTCCTCAATGCTTTAATTAAATCGCCAGAGGTCAAAAATCAGAACCGATTTTATGCCTGTTAAGTACATCGAATTTTCGAAGTTGCTTAGATGGGCACTCTTAAATTTTATAGACCATTCTTATTACTATCTTGTATAAGAATTTCATCCTTTTTAAAGCGATATACCTATCATTTCGTTCTCCACATAGTTCTACCTAGATTATTCACCAACACATACAAAATCCCACGGGAAAGATGACCTACAATCAGTGGGAATAAAACAGAGGATTTCACTGAACCACCTAAAAATTTGACATTTACCTCGGTAGGATGTTCAAAAGGCGGGGCAAAAGTAAGTGAAGATGAAGTTATACAAGTGAATGTAAAATGGGACGAAGTTGAAGAGTCATTGGAATTGTATAATAAAAAAAAAATTAGATTTGTCTTATTGGCATTTTATGTCCGTTTTTTAGTCCATATTTTAGCTATTCCATAAAAGGGCGCGATTATGGAAAGATATAATGGTTTTAATTGGAGTCTCTGAACTTGTTTACGTGGAATACCTCAAATACAAAGCCCGGAAAACTTTACTGTTCGTAAAATCCCCCGGGCTTCTTACTATAATTAAATTATTTATTGAGGTTTTGTCCCAGCCTCTTTCCTTTAGAGCTGATATAGCTTTGTATATTTTTCTTGTAAGTAGTTTGCAAGATACTTGGCATTTAAGCCTTCCCCTGTCGCCTCTTGAAGTAGCTCAAACGGCTTCTTCAGCGCACCATATTGATGGACTTTGTCTGTTAACCACTCTCGAATTGGAAGAAGCTCACCCTTTTCTAACAGTTCATCAAAGTTTGGAATATCTTTATCCATTGCATGCTTCCATTGCGCCGCATAAATCATCCCTAATGCATAGGATGGGAAATAGCCAAACATGCCCCCCGACCAGTGCATATCTTGTAGTACTCCTTTTGCATCTGTTTCAGGACGAATGCCTAAATATTCCTCGTATTTATCATTCCATACTTGTGGAAGATCTTTTGCTTGAAGATCGCCGTTGAATAGGTCACGTTCAATTTCATAGCGAATCATAATATGTAGTGGATATGTTAACTCATCTGCTTCAATACGAATAAACGATGGCTCCACCATATTAATTGCTCGCAGGAAGTCAGCTAATGCTACATCACCAAATTGCTCAGGTGAATACTTTTGCAGTCGCTCGTAGTTATGCTCCCAGAACTTTTCGTTCCTACCTACAAAATTTTCATAAAATAAAGATTGGGATTCGTGTATACCCATGGATGTACCTGTTGCTAATGGTAAACCATCAAGCTTTGCATCGATATTTTGTTCATACATAGCATGCCCACACTCATGGATTGTTCCAAAAATTGCTGAGCGGAAATCGTTTTCATCATATTTCGTTGTAATACGATTATCTCCAAGATTTAAGCCAATCATAAATGGATGCACACTCTCGTCTAAGCGACCTGCATCAAAATCATAGCCAAGTTGTGCTAGCATTTCTAATGATAATGCACGCTGAGATTCACGAGGGAAATGTTTAAATAATATACTTGTATCTGGTTTATTTGATGAAGCTGCGATTTTTTGCACAAGAGAAACGATTGTTTCACGTAATTCACCAAAAACTTGATCTAAAACATCAGTCGTCATATCAGGTTCATATAAATCTAGTAATGTATTGTATGGAGAACCGTTTTTAATACCCCAATATTGAATAAATTTCTTCTGCCAGCTTATAATTTCCTCTAAATAAGGTAGGAATAAAGCAAAATTATTAGTTGCCTTTGCTTCTTCCCATGCTGTTTCCGCTTTAGATTGTAAAATTACGAATTCCTTATATTCATCAGCCGGAATTTTTTTATTTTGATCATACTCTTTACGTACTTCCTCTACTACACGCAGCGTAACATAATCGAGATCTCCCTTTTGCCCCTCTAGATCCGTTAGTAATTCCCCTAATTCTTCACTAGTCTGCATCTCAAATAAGGAGGCAGATAATGTTCCAACTACCTCTGAACGTTGTGCTAACCCTTTCTTAGGCGCACCTGTTCGCATATCCCAATAAATCACACTCAGTGCTTCTCCGTAGTGCTGCATTTTTTTCACATAGTCAGTAAATTGTTGTACAGTCATGCTAACAACCTCCTTTTCCCGCTACTAGTTTATCATATTTTCGAAAATTTTGTATATTATGGACTTTATAGTATTTGTTGCAGCATATAGTAGCTACTCACAATTTATAATTTGTTATACATTCTTCCTCAGTTTATCTACAAAACTATCCTATTGCGAATAGCGTATACAACGGCTTGCGTTCGATCCTCTGTACCAATTTTCTGTTGGAAATCAGTAGTTGTTATTTAGATAACTCTATATTTCTCTTTTATGTACAGCATAAAATTTATATTATTGTTGGGATTATATTCTCTTTAATTAATGGCCATCTATCACGTGGATTCATGATGAATTCTGAACTAATTGCTACAACCATATTCATTTTCGGTATACAACAAATCATATTGCCTCCATCCCCGATAGCTGAATACGTAGAAAGTCCATCTTCTTTTCGTAGCCACCATAAATAACCGTATTTGTTTGGGTTCATCTCTGTTGATTCACGAATCCATGTCTCTGAAAGAACCTTATTATTATCCCAAATGCCATTGTTTAAATAGAGGTAGCCAAATCGTGCCATATCACGAGTAGTTAATGTTAGTCCCCATCCACCTGTCGAATGACCGTTTGGATCATGAACCCACCCCTTAACGTTTTTCCCGAATAAATCATCAAACCCATATGCGTTCATTTGATAGTAGGGAATTTCTTTCATGCCAAGCGGTGTAAACAAATGTTCATTGGCGAACGTTCGTGCACTCTTACCAGTACTTTTAGTAAGAATTGCTGACAATAAATGTGCTCCTGCTGTGGAATATTTGAATGCGCCTATATCCCCATTTTCACCCATTATATCAAGTGTATATTTTATCCAATCCTGCTGTTGACAAAGAACATCTAACGGCTCATGCCAATCCTCAAATGGATATGGTACTGTCATCGTGAGAAGATGTCGTATAGTAATCTGTTGTTTCTGCTTATCAGCATCAGAATTATATTTAGGGAAAAAATCTAACACCTTTTCTTCAACGCTTTTAATATATCCTCTATCGATAGCGATGCCTATTAGTGCAGATAGTACACTTTTGGTAACAGATGCAACATTGTGGCAATCATCAGGACCTTTGCCGTTAAAATATTTTTCATATGCTACATGACCATTTCTTATTATAACAATACCATTTATATTGTTATAATCACTTGTTATCGTCTGCTCTAGCTCGGAAAGCTTTTCAATGTTCATATATATGCTTTCAGATTTTACCGTTTGCCAATTAATCGTTGATTGCATAGGAACCTCCTAATTTTAACTTCTTTCAGCGGGTGTCATTTTTTCTTTACAGGAAAATATACCTCAGTAACATAATTCTCAGGATCGTTTGCTTGATTTGGGTCTGTTATGTATATTTCATATGGTGGCAATATCAGTTCATAACCCTCGTTTTCAATCCACTTCATCAAATTAGCATAGACAGATGTCAATTCTGGATAAGCCCCCTTTAAAACAGATTTAGCACAGAGGCTACCAGGCAAATCTCTAGTTCCTTTGACAGACTCAGCTATTTGAATAGCAAACTCGGTATCATTGCCAGCAGGATTAAATTCAGGGCTATGGTAAATCGTCATTGGCTGGCCAAGTATAGTGAGCTTCTCCATCGCAATTCTTTCATAAAGCTTGCTAAAATAGTGACCATATCCCGATGCATAATCATCACTGCTCAATATCAATCGCTTATAAAGGATATTCTTTGGCTTTGTCTCAACAAGCTGTACTTCGATATAGTCAAGGTACGACATGATTGGTACTCCCTTTTCTAAGTTTGAAATATCATAACTTAGTTGTTTTACAAGGAATTCAAAAGCCTTTAGCTTCTCTTGAATCTCGTTTCTCTTCTGGTTAAGCACTGAACAAAGCATTTCTTCGGATTGATCCTCTTCTAATGCCAGCATCATTTTAATTTCTTCAAGAGAAAAATGATAAGATTTTAAACGGTTAATATAAAGCATCCTTTTAAGTTGTTCGATGGAATAATACCTATAACCGTTTTCTGCATTAATCTCATCTGGGTTAATTAATCCAATCTCATCGTAATATCGAAGTGTTTTTGTGGAAACACCACATATTTTTGAGAATTCTCCTATTGATAGCACAAAACCACCTCACTCTTTGATTTGTTACTTGCTACAATTCATTTATACACCTTTCCCTTAGGGCAAAGTCAATCAAGACTTATGCTTTACTACCTTTATCTTTAACTTTGCTTGACTGAAAAATTTTATTGACCGTTTAGTACAAAAAAGATATTCTATTAATGTAAACGAGAGGTGGATAAATTTGACTAAACGAGGCAGACCCCGAGAGTTTGATTATTCCTCAATTGTAGATGTCGCCATGAAAACTTTTTGGATAAAAGGATATGAAGGCTGTTCTACACAGGATTTATGCAATGATACTGGACTTGGGAAAGGTAGCTTATACAATACTTTTGGTAGTAAACATGAACTGTATACGAAAGTATTAGAACGCTATCATGAGTTTGGAATTAAGGAACAGCAGGAATTATTAAAAGCTCCTATTGCATTGAAAGAACGGTTAAGTAATCTTTTCGAATGGGCGCTGAAAGAAGACTTTGAGAATATTGATCAAAAGGGTTGTTTATTAATTAATGCCGGTGTAGAAAGAGCTAAAAACGATGTAATGGTTCAAGATATTTTCTCACGGCATGTCGAGCTTCTTAAACAAGCTATTGAAAAAGTAATGGCGGAAGGATTGCAAACTGGCGAAATTTCAAAAAAGCAAACAGCTGAGGAATTAGCTAGTCTATTTTTAAGTAGTTATTACGGGTTCCGTGTTTTGAATGTTTCGATGCAAAATCGGATGTTGTCTGAGCAGATTATGAAAGGAACATTGGAATCTATTTTTGGCGCTTAGTGCGCTCTTTTTTAGCATGATTTTTGTACCGGACGTTACAATAATGAATTAAGGAGTGTTTTTATGCCATCGATTATATATTTACTAGCTTTAGCGATATTTTGTATGACTACATCTGAATTTATGGTTGCAGGTATGATGAACGAGCTTGCTCTTGCATTTCAGGATTCTGTATCTTCAATCGGGTATTTAATTACAGCTTATGCAGGAGCAATGGTAGTAGGAGGACCTATTTTAACTGCAACTCTTCTACGAATACGCAGTAAACAAGCATTGTTATTTTTAATGTTTGTATTTTTAATCGGCCAATCCCTCGGAGCTATCGCTTGGAACTATGATAGTATGATGGTTTCGCGTATTATTACCGGGATTGCTTCATCCTCAGCATTTGGTGTTGCCATATCCTTTTCTGCAACATTGGTTCCCCCTCATTCTAGGGGAAAAGCTGCATCTATTGTTCTTGCAGGTTTAATGATCGCAACAGTTTTAGGCTTACCTCTAACAACAGTTATCTCGCAAAATTTTGGCTGGCGTACGAGTTTTTGGTTCGTTTCTATTCTCGTACTAATTTCCGGGATTTTAATTCAATTGTTACTACCATCATCGCCAAACAAAGAACTATTAAACTGGAAAGACGAGCTCATGCGCTTTAAAAATATTCATCTTTGGGCAGCGTACATAACAAGTATGTTTATTATAGGTGGTACGTTTGCAGCATTTAGTTATTTCACACCTATCTTTACAAATATCACAGGCTTTTCAGGCGCAAGTATTCCCTATTTACTTGCTCTCTATGGTGGTGCAACAGTCATTGGGAATATAGTGATTGGTAAGTTTGCTGATAAATACACAATGGAAACACTTTTGAGTGGATTGATTATTTTAATCGTTGCATTGTCTTTATTTGCTTTAGGAGCTGAAAATAAATATATTGCAGTTATTACTACTATTTTTATTGGCTTTACTGGTGTAGCAATGAATCCAGCTATGGTGGCGAGAGTGATGAAAACAGCTAATAATGGCACGATGATAAATACCATTCATAGTTCTTTTATTACGCTTGGTATTGTTATTGGTTCATCACTAGGCGGCTTAGGTATCAGTAAAGGATATGGCTATATATCACCACTGTGGATTGGCGTTTGTTTAGCTACCTTAGGGCTACTTTCATTATTCCCGTATTTACATAAAAGGAAGGAAAATTAATGGGTACTGCATCACATGTGTTCCGGTGACTACCAAGCCGTTTTTCAGTAGGTGTACCTAAACATTCACCCTATCTTAATTTGCTCAATTTGAGTTGTATATACTAAAGAAGCTCTCCTCATCATTTTCACGATCAAGGAGAGCTTCTACTTTTATATAAAAACGGGGGAATTTTAACTAGCTTTCAAGTGTAATGTTCGGTTTCCAGTCAAACATTTTTAAGAGCTAAATTTTTAACAACAGATATATAGTTGGGGATCCTACATATCAAAGAAGTTAAATGTTTTCACAGATTGTTAATACTTGTTTAACGGCTTCTGCCGATTGATGAAGCGCCATTTTTTCTTCATTTGTCAGGTGCAATTCAATAACTGATTCAATGCCATTGCCACCTAATATTGTCGGTACACCTAAAAATAATTCGTGGTAACCGTACTCTCCTTCTAAAAGGGCGATAGAAGGAATTATTTTACGTTGATCTTTCATGATGATTTCAACCATCTGTGCACATGCAGCGGCTGGCGCATAATAAGCACTACCATTGCCTAACAAACCAACAATTTCTCCGCCACCTTTACGTGTACGTTCTACAATTTGCTGTAGTCTGTCTTGAGGAATCAGTTTTTCTAACGGGATACCTCCAGCATAGGAATATCGAATTAAAGGGACCATTTCGTCGCCATGTCCACCTAAGACGAATCCTGATACATCCTCTGGTGCAATTTGCAGTTCTTGTGCTACAAATGTATTAAAACGCGCTGTATCTAACACACCTGATTGACCAATGACACGATTTTTGGGAAAGCCTGTTTCCTTATAGCAAACATAGGTCATGGCATCAACTGGATTGCTTAATATAAGGACTATGCTGTTTGGAGCATAGTGTTTTATTTGTCTAGAAACTTGTTGAATAATTTTTGCATTCGTCGTCACTAAGTCATCTCGGCTCATGCCTGGTTTACGAGGAATACCAGCTGTAATAATAACAATACTTGCTCCAGCTATATCCTCATAATTGCTCGTTCCTTTAATAGAAACATTAAACTTTTCGATTGGTCCTGTTTGTAATAAATCCAACGCTTTTCCTTTTGTCGGATTCTCCGCTTCTGGAATGTCTAACAGCACAACATCTCCTAGCTCTTTTTGGGCTAAAAATAAGCTTAATGTCGCGCCTGTATGACCAGCTCCAATAACAGCGATTTTACTTTTTCGAAATGTCATTATGCCTCACCTCGATTTTCAGTAGCTACTGTTTCCGTCGTTTTTTTAGCACGCGTTGATGTTGGTGTTGATGCTGGCTTTTTCTTTGGTGCTTCTGGTCCTTTAATCATTTGAAAAACATCTTCATCTGGCCGCGGAATTACGTGAGCGCCTAATAGTTCTCCAACGCGCATTGCAGCGGCTTTTCCAGCTTCTACTGCTGCTTGGACAGAACCAACATCACCTTTCACGACGACTGTCACAATCCCACCATCAACGAATTCTTGCTTGACGATAGTTACATCTGATGACTTAATCATCGCATCTGCTGCCTCGTAAGAACCAACTAAACCTTTTGTCTCAATCATTCCAATTGCGCTACTCATTCTCTTCACCTCGCATAACTTCCGTAGAATCTATAATACCTATTACAACTGAATCGATAGGCAACGGATTTTCTTTCATAATATATCGGGATGATCCACCACTTGTAATGAGCACATCATCTCCAATTCCCGCCCCGATTCGGTCAGCTGCTACTATTTCCGTGCGAATTGGCTGCTGATTGGAATCAATTGGTTGAATAATTAATAATTTCAAACCATTCAACCCTTCTTCCTTACGTGTTGCCCATACACTACCTATCACTCGTCCCATCTGCATGAACTTCACCCTCTTTATCCTGCATGGACTATACTTAAATTACTCAGAGCGAATTGTTAACGTCTTATTCAACTCTCGTATTTTGTCATAAGCCAATGCTGTCACAATTGTTTTTTTAGGAACAACAATTTCCTGTGCTTCTATTTCAAGTACTTCTACTTGCGAAAGTAGTTTCTTATCAAATTGATAGCTTACTGGTTTTTCAACCTGACTTACGACTGGCGGAAGTTCTTTGACATTCGTTTGTTCCTTAGCTTGAGCATTGACAATTTCCGCAAATGCACCTTGTTGGATTAAACCGGCATTTGCCTCATCTGTATCGATATGCATCTCCAATCGATAACGCTCTGAAACGCGAATCATTACATTTGATAAAATAATCGGTCTTATACCTTCTACTTTCATTTGTACCGATTGTCCGTCCACTACTTGGAACCGAGCACTGTCAGTCGGCGACATATGAATATGTGCTTGTGCAATAATGAGTCCCTCATTTAGCACGACACTGCCCTTTGGACCAATAAGTGTAACGGGGCTAGAGCCTTTTATATCTCCTGATACCCTTAAAGGTGGCTTAACCCCTATTTTCATCGCGTCTGTCCAGCTAATTTCTACTTGAGATAATGAACGTGCTGGACCTAAAATGCGTACCCGCTCAATAGAACCCTTTGGACCAGCAATAACAACTGTTTCCTCAGCAGCAAACTGTCCTGGCTGTGAAAGCTCAAACTTTGGTGTTAATTGATAGTTCTCACCAAAAAGTTGCTCCACTTCCGCTTGAGCAAGATGTACATGTCGTGCTGATACACCAATAGGGATTTTTCCGTCATGTTGAGAGGAAGGCTGATTTTTTAAAACTTGTTGCAATACTTCTTCGACGATTTTTTGAACTAAATTTTCCTGCATCTAACCTCCTCCTTATGTCAATGATCTGATTATTCTTCCTTGAGCTTGCTGTTCAATAAAACCTGCATTCGCTTCATCTGTATCGATATGCATCTCTAAACTAAAATCGTTTGATACACGAACTACAACCCCACGAAATGTCACAGGTCGCTCACTATCAACTTCAACAGATACTAATTCATTATTTTGTACGTCCAATGCGATCGCATCTTCTTCCGTCATATGAATATGTGCCTGCGCAATAATGACTCCCTGCTTAATGTTTATTTCTTGTTCTTGATTGATTAATTTGATGCCAGCTGAACTTTCGATATCACCCGATTGTCTCAAAGGAGGGGTTAATCCTAATTTCATTGCATCTGTTCGACTAATTTCCACCTGTGTTGCCGCTCTTACTGGACCTAATACACGTACATTGTGAAGAACACCTTTTGGTCCTTCAATAGAGACACGCTCCTTGGCTGCAAACTGTCCTGGCTGCGAAAGATCAAAATCCTTCGTTAGCGTCGCATTTGGACCAAAAAGCGCCTGTAAATCCTCTTCACTTACATGTATATGACGAGCCGAAATGGCCACAGGAAATGTTTTTGTCGCTGTATTCACGCGCTAGCCACCTCGATATCTTTATTACTGTTGAAAATGAATGGACAGGATGTGGCACAATGTGTAGCATCCTGCCCTTCTCTTTATGTGTTCTATCCATCGCTTTGGGTAATTTTTCCGTCGGTTCGATTTTCCTTCCGTCGTTTCGGACCTTCTTTCCGTCGCTCTGGCTTTTCTTTCCGTCACTTCGGTTCTTCATTCCGTCGTTTCGGACCTTCTTTCCGTCGCTCTGGCTTCTATCCGTCGCTTCGGCTTTTCTTTCCGTCGCTTCGAGTAATCTTTCCGTCGGTTCGATTTTCCTTCCGTCGTTTCGGACTTTCTTTCCGTCGCTCTGGCTTCTATCCGTCACTTCGGCTTTTCTTTCCGTCACTTCGGTTCTTCATTTCGTCGGTTCAGACCTTCTTTCCGTCGCTCTGGCTTCTTTCCGTCGCTCTGGCTTCTATCCGTCGCTTCGGCTCTTCTTTCCGTCGCTTCGGCTCTTCCTTCCGTCGCTTCGGCTCTTCCTTCCGTCGCTTCGGCTCTTCTTTCCGTCGCTTCGGCTCTTCCTTCCGTCGCTTCGGCTCTTCCTTCCGTCGCTTCGGCTCTTCCTTCCGTCGCTTCGGCTCTTCTTCAGCCACTTCGGCTCTTCTCCAGTCGCTCTAGAGTTTCTTTCCATCGCTTTTGTTCGGACTGAAAAAAATTAAGCTTCTGCTTTAGGTAAAATCATTTCTAATTCATGGTGTGGACGTGGGATTACATGAACAGATAATAGTTCTCCAACACGTTGTGCTGCTGCTGCACCTGCATCAGTAGCTGCTTTTACTGCACCTACATCACCTCGAACTAATACAGTGACAATACCGCCACCAACATGTACTTTTCCTACTAAATTAACGCTAGCAGCCTTCACCATTGCATCTGCTGCTTCAATTGCTCCTACTAATCCTTTTGTTTCTACCATTCCTAATGCTGTACTCATTTGTCATTCCTCCAAATTATTTATTTTGTAATGTGATTTGTTTTAATACTTGATCAACAATTTGTTGCACTACTGCTGTATCCAAAGATGGATCTTGTGCCTTAATATTCTCTACTACTGGATTTGCTAAAAATTCTGGTTTTGGTACCTCTACATCTTTAATGCCATAAGCCATACGTTTAATATTCAATAAATGTCTCGCTGTAATGTTATCGGACGTAATATTGCCACCAAACGTACCACATCCTAATGTAAAGGATGGTGCTAATCCAGTAGTTCCACCAACAGCGCCAATAGATGATAATGTATTGACAACAATTCTGGATACTGGTAGTTCTACTGAAAACTGCTCAGCTAAAGCTGTATTTTCTGTATGAATCGAACAGGAATGTCCGCGTCCACCAATGTTTAGTAAATCAATCATCACCTGTTTTGCCTCTGTACTGTCCTCGACTGTGTATAACGCAAATATCGGTGACAGTTTTTCAAGTGAAAATGGAATGTTTTTGCCGATCATCTTTTCCATACCAACAAGTACTTTTGTATCTTCCGGCACGGTAATTCCGATAGAATCTGCTAAGCAAGCTGCTGATTTACCTACAATTTGAGGATTTACCTTACCAGGAACAGGAGAAATCAACTTCTCCATCTTCACCTTCTCTTCATCACTCAAAATATAAGCATTGTTTTTCTTTAACTCTGTTAACACTTGCTCTGCAATGACTTTGTCAACAATAATTGACTGCTCTGTAGCACAAATTGTGCCGTTATCAAAAGACTTACTTTGTACAAGCTGGCGAACAGATTTGGATATATTCGCTGATTTTTCAATGTAAGCTGGAACATTTCCTGGTCCTACACCATAAGCAGGTTTGCCTGAACTATAGGCTGCTTTTACTAGCGCACCGCCACCAGTCGCTAAAATTAAATGAATATCTGGATGCTTCATTAATTGTTGCGTAGCCTCCATAGAAGACATTGTTAAACAGTGTAGCAATCCTTCTGGTGCTCCTGCTTTTTCCGCAGCTACTCTACAAATCTCTAAAGCTTCCTTTGTACATTCAACAGCATATGGGTGTGGACTTAATACAAGACCATTTCTAGTTTTCAATGATATAAGTGTTTTAAAAATTGCTGTTGATGTTGGATTTGTCGTTGGTACAATGCCCGCGACTACTCCAAACGGACTAGCTATCTCTGTAACTTTCTTCATTCGATCGAAACCAACGACACCAACAGTTTTTAAATCTTTAATATCTTCATAGACATCTCTCGAGGCAACCTCATTTTTCATTTTTTTATGATTAGGTATACCCATCCCCGTTTCCTGAACGGCCATATTTGCCAAACGTTCTGCCTCTTTAAATGCGGCATCTGCAACAGCCTTGACGATATTATCTACTTGCTGTTGTGAATACTGCATGTAAGCAGCCTGTGCAATATTGGCACTTCTCACGGCGTCTCTCATTTCTTGAATTGCTAATAAATCTTTATCTAGTGTGGCCATAAAGCCCCTCCTTTCTAAACAACTGGATTTCTCGCTAAATTCTCAATAGCTTCTCTAAAAGCATTTGCAGCGGCTTGGCAGGAAGATTGGCTACCACTTACTAAACCGCCACCGAAATTGGTTTCAGATGGTGGACCAAAGAAAACCTTTAGCTCTACATCTGCCGCCTTTAATGCTGCATCTAAACCAACTACAGCTTCAAGTGGCGGTGCAATTAAATAAGCAAGGGCTGTTCCAACCTTAACGTTTGCTTGCTCTGCCAGATACGTACCACAGCTTGCTACAGTATGTGCAAAAAGAGCGTGGTTTTCATTTTGATGAATGGCTTCAAAATACGTATCAAACTGAATCTTCTGTTGAATCGCATCTAAACCACTGCGTATTTCATCAGGCGATCTACCAGCAATGATACCAATGACCTCACCAGATAATGGCCCAGATGCATGTGCCGCTCCAGCATAAAAGCTTTTTGCATAAACAACATCAACATCTGCTTTTTTCGTAGCCTCGTCTAAAGCTACATATCCAACATCATCTATTGTTAGAGTTACGAGTCCAATGCTATTGTGATATGGCTTTAAGTCTAATTGCTCCGCCAATTCACTATTCACTCTTGGAATGATTTGCATTGCCAAAATTTCTGCCATAATTTTTTGAGGATTCATTGTTGGCCCCCTAACCTTCTTTTGCCACAAGACCTACTCCACTTGCCTTGTAATGCAATATTTTTTGAACCACTGTTCCTAAATAAGCACCTGCCTCTAATGGCGGGATACCACCTTTATGAATGTTCGAAACGACCATTCGATCAGCTTCTACTGTGCCAATTCTAGGTTGATAGCATATATAGGCACTCATTGACTCAGCTGATACAAGGCCAGGACGCTCACCAATTAAATAAACGATCACTTCTGCTTGTAAAAGCTCGCCAATTTCATCCATAAGAGCAACACGCCCTTTATCAATATAGAAAGTAGTGCCTATTTCAATATTTAAATTGCCAAGGCTTTGCTGTAACGCTAAATAAACATCTTGCACATTTTCTTCAATCGCACTTGCACTTAATCCATTAGAAATAATGATTTGTACCTTTGGATTTTTCTTACACTTTGATTGAATAATTGTCTTTGCTTCATCTGATAAACGACGACCTAAATCCGGTCTAGTAATGTATTCTTCTTTATCTGTAACCCTTGTTGTTACTTGAAAGACATCAAGCTTTTGTAGTAACCCTTCTGTCACTTCTCCATATACTGCATCTACTGCCGCTGCATGATCGAGTCGGAACTTTAGCCAAGTTTTAGTTTTAGGCCTTGTCCCAGCTCTTCCAACACCTATTCTTGCTGGTGTATGCTTTTTAGCAGCTTGAACACTTTCAGACACTTCGTCCTCTTCAAATTTAAATTCTGTGATAGGTACTGAAGTATAAGTCGATTCATCATTACTTGCGCTGTAATATGATTGTTCATGATTACTTGATTCAGTATGATAAAGCTTAATTAATGGTTCATTTGATTGTTCAATTGTGCTCGGGCTTACTACTTCATCTGCATAATTAGCATTAGCTACCGTATTGTGAAACTTAATAAGTGTTTCCTTTTGGTTTTCTGTTGGCACAGCTGTGTCATGAGAAGATTTGTCTGACGCATTATTGCCCATCTTTTCCATAACTAACTGTGTGATCATCGAAACTAGTTGTTCATTCAATGGATTCACCTACCTTTCAAATATAGATAAATCGCCAGCTCTTGCAGATAGACGACCATTTTCATAAATGCCCATTTTTTCTAACCACGCTAGATATTCAGGAGCTGGTTTTTTACCAAACGTTTGCAGTAATGTTGCGACATCATGGAAGCTCATTGATTGATAGTTCAGCATGACATCGTCGCCCATAGCTGCAGCGATAATAAAGTTGACACCCGCTGCTGTTAGTAAAACACTTAAATCTTCAATATCATTTTGGTCTGCCTTAATATGGTTCGTGTAACAAATATCCACGCCCATTGGGAGACCGTGCATTTTACCCATGAAATGATCTTCAAGGCCAGCACGTATTACCTGTTTGTTATTGTATAAATACTCAGGTCCAATAAAGCCAACAACGGTATTCACAATATACGGATTAAAATGTCTAGCAAATCCATAATTACGTGATTCGAGTGTTACTTGGTCAATGCCCATATGTGCCTCAGCAGATAGCTCCGAACCTTGTCCTGTTTCGAAGTAGAATAAGTTCGGACCAGTTCCTGTTCCATGCTTTTTCACAAGTTCCTCTGCTTCTCTTATTAGGTCAGCAGAAATACCGAACGAACGATTAGCAATTTCCGTTCCAGCAATACTTTGGAAAATCATATCGGCTGGTGCACCTTGTTTAATGGCTTTCATTTGTGTTGTAATATGTGCTAATACACAGTTTTGTGTAGGAATCGACCAATCATTGATAAACTCCTTTGTCGCATGCAATACTTTTTTCACACTTTCAACGGAATCATCTACTGGATTAATACCAATAACTGCATCACCAATACCATAGGACAATCCTTCTTTTAATGAGGCAATAATACCGTCAATATTGTCTGTTGGATGATTTGGCTGCAATCTCGAGGACAGTGTGCCCTTTTGTCCAATCGTAATATTGCAAGTAGACAGTATTTCTACTTTATTGGCAGCATGGACAAGATCTAAGTTGGACATCAGCTTTGTAACGGCAGCAATTATTTCTGAATTCATGCCCTTGCTTAATCGTTTTAATTCACGATCGCCTGTTTCATTGGATAAAATATATTCTCTTAGCTGCTCGATGCTCCAGTTTTTAATTTCTCCGTAAATTTGCTCATTGATATCACCTTCAATAATGCGTGATACTTCATCATTTTCTTGAGGAACTAACGGATTTTCTCTTATATCCTTTACTAATAGCTCACTTAAAACGGCTTTGGCCGCAATTCGCTGCTGTACAGATTCAGCTGCAATTCCAGCTAACTGATCTCCTGATTTTTCTTCATTGGCCTTGGCCATTACATCCTTTAATGAATTAAAATTATATTTTTCTCCACCAAATATCACCGATAGATTCACATTCATCCTCCTTACTTTGAGTGGAAAGCAAGTGTTTTTACAACGACGGGGACAACACCAGATGGTAGTACTTCCCCAACGTCAATATAATCACCTGTTTCTACTTTGATTTGATCGATGCAAATGATGGGAACTGTTTGATTGATCGCTTGTATCGTTTGCCCAATAACCTTTGCATAATCTGATTGAATGACTATGATAATTGGTATTTCCTTGGAGCTTCTCGTCGCTAAGTGTTTCAAAATAGCCTCACATAATGTATGGACATCCCGGAAGCTTAAATATGGTAACTGACTAAAATAGAGTGCAAACGGTGAGCGATTCTCCTGTATAGAAAATAGAGCATCAGCTTGTGCAACAGCTGTTTTCACTGCATAGTCAAATTCTTTACTGTGCGTGTCTATATGGCAATTGAAAACAGGCACATTTTTTAAAGGCAATGATTCCGCATCTACTTGGATCGTCGCACCACTAATCTCAGTTGTTTGCGTACCTGCACCAGTCACTGTTGCCCGCGCTGTTTCCTCTGGTTTTAGCCATAAAAAGGATTGTAGCTGTTCATGCTGCAAAAGATTTTTTGCCAATTTTTCGCCAATATCATCATACTGTCGATTTGTACATTCATCTTCATAAATACAAGCAGCTACTCCACCGGAAAAAACGATTGCTTCAACCGGTTTATCCCAAGTTGGTAAATGTCCTAGCAATAATGGATGCTGTTCGTCTGTTAATTGTCCGCTTAGCGTCTTCGCTACTATATCCACCAATTCTTGGATTAGTTGTGTAACTCGTACATCTTCTGCTGAATCACCAACATTTAATGGATTTGACCATTTCTCCATAAGTTTCATTATGGGTGGTGAAATCGATTGGATAATGCCATTGTTAAATTCTATAAGTCTTCCACCGACATGCAATGTACATGTACCAATTACTTCTCCAAACTGCATTACCGCAATATTTGCTGTACCACCACCGATATCGATGTTAGCGATAATTTTGGCAGTATTTTTAGATTGCTGTAAGGTACCTGCGCCTTTTGCTGCAATAATGCCTTCCAAATCCGGGCCAGCAGTAGCAACTAAAAAGTGTCCGGCTGTCTCTGAAATCGCATGAACAACTTCACTGGCATTTTCCTTTGTTGCAGACTCACCGGTAATGATAATGGCACCTGTTGAAATATCTGCTGGTGATATTTGGGCCAATTGATATTGCTGAAAAATAAATTGCTCGATTTTTTCCATATCGATAATTTCTTTATTGATAAACGGTGTTTTAATAATAGGACTTTGATGCAAAACCGTTTTTTCAATAATTTCTATTCGTGGCACATGCGTTACACCTGCTACGTTTTTCAACAGAAAACTACTGACAACCATCTTTGTTGTACTTGTACCAATGTCAATGCCTGCACTATAAATTTTTTCCGTCTTCAACTTACTCTCCCCTCTCACCACTACGGGCAATACTTGAGATAAGGACTATCACGATCCTTCACATACTGACGAATTTCTTCGTCAGAATTGAGCTGAATAAGTGGCGCAATAAACTCAACACCAAGCTTTTGCCATGAAGAAGTTTTCACAATAGGACCATGCGTCATGACATTTTGTAATAACGTTATTGCTCTTTCTACATCTGCATGGGGTGCATCAATTTTTGTAATGACACCAATTTGTATTTTAGGAATTCCTAAGCTAAATTGCGGAGGAAAAACACTCTTTGATGAGGTGGCATCCTGCAAATAAATCACATGTGTCACTTCAAGCGATGTTGCCATAATGTTTCTGTAATACATCGGATTTTCAATATATTCTCCGGGTGTATCAACAATCCAATCATCATAAACGAGCGCCTGTGTTTTATTGGCTTGTCTATCTTTCCCCAATAACGCATTCATCAGTGTCGACTTACCTGCTTGCACACCACCTATGATCATTACTCGATTTTTCATACGGCACATCCTATGACTTAGTTATTTTTGATGGCGTATAGCCTAGCATCTCTGATAGAAAACGATTAATCTCTAGCATCGCCATTTCAACCTCTGAGACACTTCCAACAATAACGAGACTGCCAGTAAAGCGATCTAAAAATCCTAGTTTTACATTGGCTGACTTTGTTGCTAAATCCCCTGCGATAATAACTGTCTCACTCGGTGTACATGTCATGATGCCAAGTGCACCTGCTTCTTGGATGCCCAGTTTTTGAAACATATCTGGATCTGGATTCGCTATTAGATGACTCAATGTTAGTTGCTTACCTGGCACAAACTCCTGAATAAACCGTTTCTTTTCTTCACTCACACGTCATCACCTCTTTCAATTTTTTGATCTAATCAGACTTTTGATCTGTTAGATATTCACCTTCTTTAATAATGCCTGCCTTACGATCCTCTTGTTCTAGCCTTAGAGCTGTTGGAACAGATAGTTTATAGGCTAAAATAATAGCGATCACACCAGCTAAAAACTTACCAGTAATAACAGGTAAAATAATTGTCGGCTGGAAGTTAGCCGTAAACGATAAATGATCTCCTAGAAGGAATGCTGAACAAACACCAAAGGCAATGTTGATAACTTTATCTTTTGGTGGCATATGTCGAATAAGTGTAAACATCGCTAAAATATTAGCAATTGTCGCTAAAAGACCCGCGCTTCCTACTGACGATAAGCCTAATTTATTCCCTAGCGCTTCTAGAGGTTTCGATGCATATTTTCTTATTAAGTACACCATAGGGAATGCACCCGATAGCATAATACCGATATATCCTGCTGTTTCTAATGCTCGGAATTGATCGACTTTATCTGCCATGATCGGATCAAAGCCCCATGCACCGAAGATCTTTGTAAAAACACCTGTGAAAATTTCTACAATCGAGAACACTAGCACAAGCTTGATAGCAGCATCCATCACGCGTCCAAAAATCATGAAACCTTTGATCATGCCATTTGGAATTAGCTTAAGACCTAACGCAATTAACACTACGAAAATGAATAAAGGTAATAAATTAATTAATATTTGTAAAACAGAAATGGCAAACACGTATGTTGGTGCAGCTGTTGTACTAATCACTTCACGAACATCTGTATTAAACGTCACAATCATGATCGAAGAAATAAATGCTCCAATCGGAATAGTTAAAACACCCGCCATAATACCTAACGCCATATATTTATGATCTCGCTTATCTAACATGGCAAGACCCATTGGAATAGAGAACACGATTGTTGCGCCTGACATAAATCCGACAACTAGAGCCATGACCCATCCTTCATAAGACTCTTTTAACGCATTTGCTAATTGATATCCTCCCATGTCAGAAGCTAAAATTGTCGTTGCTGCAATTGCTGGATCAGCACCAATCAATTCAAAAATCGGACTAATAAAATGACTTATAAACCACGTTAAGTAAGGTATAGCAGCCATGATCCCTGCAGCAGGTACAAAAATATGTCCAACCGTATGAATACCATTCATAAACTCTTTACCGATTCCATATTCAGCATCTCGAATTGCTCCGATTGCCCCTAAAACTGCACATGTCATAATAATATAAACGATAACCGTTCCTATCATTGCCATCCTACTCATCACCCCTTTATTTTTATCTATTTATCTATTTCGCCTTAGCTGGATTGTAATGTCGCTTCGCTTTCGCATAAGTAAACAATGCGTCTAGATTTTGAATTGTGCAGGCACAATTCATTCCTTTTAAAATCCATGACATCCGTCAGAGGCTTTATATTTAATCAGCAGGTGTTGGACACCCACTGTAAAGGAACCACAACCACATTCATCTCACCACCTTTAGCGGTGGGAGCTGAGTGAAAATAAAAAAAGACGCAATAAAGAGGAAATCTCTTTAAAGCGTCTTTGCTTTAACTATTTACTTGTAAGGTATTGATAATGCGCCTTGCAATAAGCGCCATTTCCTGTTGGGTCTGCATACTCTCACTGCGAATTTTTTTATACGCTTCGTCCTCACTAAGGTTCTCTGATTGCATTAGCAAACCTTTTGCTCGTTCGATTATTTTACGTTTTTCTAATTCTGTTTGTTTATGCAGCAATTCCCCGTTCAGACGGTTGAATTTATCAATCTGGTGAAATGCCACTTCCAACGCTGGAAGGACATTCTTCTCAGAAAACGGTTTCATAACATAGCCTAAAATATTGTCTTGCTTCATATATAATAACAATTCTTTTTCACTATAAGCTGATATAAATAGCACAGGTATACCGAGCTGTTGTTCTATAATTTTGCTTGCCTTTAAACCATCTAGCTTTGGCATTTTAATGTCCATTAAGATTAACTGTGGATTATGTGTAAAAGCCAACTCAATTGCTGATTCTCCATTATTCGTTTGTGCTACTACTTCGTAGCCATTATCTTCTAGTATAAACTTCAAATCAATTGCAATAAGCGACTCATCTTCGACAATCATAACTTTCCTAGTCATTTAGGATAAATACCTCCTCACTTACAGGGAACTGAATTTGAGTATGTGTACCTTGTTCGCTAGGGATAATTGAAAATGTGCCAGCTAAATCATATTCAACAAGCCTTGTAATAATCTCCATTCCTAATGATGCCTTCACCTCTTGCATTCCAACGCCGTTGTCAGAAATATGCATGGAAATAGTAGAAGCACCCTCTTGAAATTTTATATCGATTGTTCCTTCCTCACGACCAATAAAAGCATATTTCAATGCATTTTGCAGTAGCTCACAAATGATTAACGCGAGCGAAACAGCTTTTTTAGAATGACAAAATAACTGTATATTATCGTGATGAAAGATTAATTGAATAGATGATGAGTTAGATGTCCCAACCATTTTATATCCAATCTTTTTAGCCAACGCGATAACGTCTACTTTCTCTTCAGCGTTATCCTCATTTTCTAAAATAAGTTCATAAACAGATGAAATACTATATATTCGATTTAATGCCTCTTGAAAAGCACTTGCATTAGAATCTGATAAGTCATTTCGCATTTGCAAACGCAATAGACTTGTAACTGTCTGTAAATTATTTTTGACTCGGTGATGAATTTCCCTTATAGCAAATGTTTTCATCATTAGTTCATTTTCTTTCAACTTAAGCTCTGTAAGATCATGAATAATGAGGAGTGTTACTTTATCGTTTTGATCACGAATAGGGATTTTCTTCACTATAAAGGATTTACGATCAATCGTAATTTCTAAGAAAAAGACATCATCGCCTTTATCATAGACCTCCTGTAAAAAAGGTAAAATCTTATTCAATGCAACATTGTCAAAACGTTCCAGCCCTGATAGTTCCGATATAAATCGATAGCCTGCAGGATTGCTATAGATGACTTTGTTTTCATGATTTGTGAGAATAATTGATTCCACTAGCAAATCAGAAACAACAGGAATCGGTTGAGAATTTGGCTCTACAATATGCTCAATTAATGCAAAAGGCATATTCCGAAAATCATCTTTAGGTGTAGTTTGCATCTCCACCCTTTTTTCCTGAATTAACACTGCAATAACCTGTTGTAGGTCATTAAAGAGAGGGACAACGTTTTGTTCAACCGTTAAACCTTCCTGTGTAATTGCTCTAGTAATTGACGATTTTTCTTTATTTTTGAAAGCAGCAAATACTGCTGGTTCAAAACTTTCAAAAACAAATTTACCAATTACGGATTTTTCGTATAAGCCACTTTCTGTTTGTGGGAATGCCTCTGCTACAACAATTGCATGTGGTAAGTTTTCCATCATACAATCTATGAACATATAACAATCTGTCAACTCAGCATAATACGATAATGTAGCTTCTATTCCTATTAACTTTTCTACATCTGTTGCAGATAAGTTCGTATATTTTTGGCACAACGATTGAATGTTCGACAGGCTCAAACCCCCTATCACGGAATAACCAAAATTATATTTGACTATTCTTAAAATTACTTGTCATCATTATAAACCTTTTGCAATATCATTTTCAATAAAAAAAATAATTTATTTTAATAATTTTCATTGCATTACAAAGAACTATATAGCCTAAAAGAGAAATATTCAACACTTTTTTCAAACTCATCATTTTCTCACGACAAAAATATTATTTTAATATAGAAAAAAAGCGAGATTGCAACAATGCAAACTCGCTTTTTTCTACTTTATTTCTGGTGTAACAGCTAATATATTTTCAAATGTTCCTCGCTGCTTTGCTTCTTCTTCATTTAACAAAATATGAATATCTCCATGGTCGTTTGAAGTACGAATTAAACGCCCCATTCCTTGCTGCAAACGAAGCTGCATAAATGGTAATTCAACTTCTTCAAATGGATTTTCTGCAAATGTACGTTTCGCATCAAATAAAGGATCATGTGGAGGGAATGGCAAATCATAAATAATGACCCTTGTTAGTGCCTCCTCAGGCAAATCTAGACCTTCCCATAAATGATAGGAGCATAATGTTTTGATTGTGCCCTCTTGGAAATCACGAACAATTCCTGATAGTTCACGGTCCCCCTCAAATCCTACATACATCCGTTCCATAAGAGGTAATTCCGCTTTGAAATCTAACATTGCTTGTTTTGATTTAAATAAAATCAGTGTTTTTTCACCATCATGTAATAGCTGTTGAACACGCGCCGTTTTTGCCTTTTGAGATAGCTCATGTAAATAAATTCGCATAACTTCTTCATAATCGAATGGAGATGGAACAGAAAACGATTGATATTCACGAATTCCTAAACTATAGGCAATATATGAAAAATCTTTATTGACTGATAACGTTGCTGAAGAAAATACTATTGGAAGTTTTTTAGAGAATAATTTTTCTGCTAAAACTTCTGTGATGAGTCGCGGCATGATGACGAGCGTTTCTTCCCCATCAGTTTCCTCTAACCAATCAACTGCATCTCCCTGCGCTATGAAAATACGTAAAGATGCCTCGTATTGTTCTAAATACTCCTCTGCCATATTTAATTCATACTCTGGAATCATATACATTTCTGATTCAAAGACAAATTCCTCAAGTAATGTTTCTACATCAGCAATAAGTTGTTTACCGTATTTTAACAGATTTGGTGATTTTTTTATACGTTTACGCTCTTCTTCAGAAGCTACTAGATCATCTCGTAGCTGGTCAAAAAATAATTCATGGTCATCTTGTAATTTTTCCATTGCATATAATGTTCGTTCTCGTACACCATCCACCATTAAACGCTCTAACAATGTAACAATTGTTGTCGCCTGAACTTTATACGTCATGGCTTTTTGCGCAGCATATTCTAATAAATGACCTTCGTCCAGGACAATCATTGACACTTCAGGCAATAAAGCTAATTGCCCTTCGCGTTCACGAGACTCCTTAGTTGCTAAATGCTCCATCAAAAAATCTTGTGAACAGATAATGAGATCCGCCGATTTACGATAATGTGCACGATGTAATGTTTGACCACATCGATTACGCTGGTCACATACTGAACACTGCATAATCGAGTTGTAGTTTACTTTTTGCCAATCTTCATCACTGACAGTTGGATAATCACTGCGATCACCATAAGGTTGTATAGCAATCATCGAGCCCTGTGCATATACTCCATCAGGTATAGAAAACGCAATATCATCAATCCATTCATCTGTTTCCACTTTTTCAGCTTCCTCAAAACGCTTTAAACATAAATATTGGTCTCGTGACTTCGCTAGACGAACATCAATTTCAAGACCTAACGTTTTTTGTAGCTTATAAATATCGCCACCCTCTTTTACTAGCTGGTCGATTAAGGTTTCATCTGCACATGCGATAAGGGCTGGTTTACCAGTATAGCGTGCATAAGATACAGCTGGTAGTAAATAGGCAATTGTTTTCCCAGTCCCTACCCCTGCCTCTGCAAAAAGCACATTTTTCTCTTTTAGGGCCTGCTCAATTTGATATGCCATAAAAATTTGCTCATCACGGCATTCAAAGCCCTTTTCAGGTAATTCATCATAAAGGACGTCCCCCATCCAGTCACCTAATGACTCAAAAAATGAGCGGTCCTTCGTTAATACAAATGGTAAAGATTTACGCAATTGACGTTCCCCCTCTAACTATCTGGTCCTATTATACGCGACGAAACGGAAGATAAGAAAAAATCTTATCTTCCGTTATCGTTCGTTAATCTCTTTTAGACTTTTGTCCCCAGAACTGGTAATAATTCGTTTCAATAAAGCCATTAAATAATTTACGCTTCTTCGTCGTTTGACGACCATACAATTCCTCAAAGTTTTTCATTGAAGAAAGCATGTACACAGACCAAGTCGGATAGTTTTTCATGACCTTTCCTAAATCACGAATTACCTGCTCCACGACTTCGATATCACCAATACGCTCTCCGTATGGTGGATTACCAATCATAACACCATCTGTTAGTTGTGTTGTAAAATCACGTGCTTGCATTTGCTTGAACGTAATCATATCACCAAAGCCCGCTTCTAGTGCATTTTCTTGTGCAATACTCACCATGCGATGATCTATATCAGACCCGATAATTTCTAATGGTTGATCATAGTTCGCTAAGCTATCCGCTTCATCACGCACTGCATCCCAAATTTTTGCCTTCATCCATGGCCAATCTTCTGAAATAAATTCACGATTATAGCCCGGTGCAATATTTTGTCCAAACATTGCTGCTTCTAATGCAATTGTGCCAGAACCGCAAAATGGATCAACGAACGGTCGATTCGGATTCCACTTTGAAATTTGTACAAGTGCCGCTGCTAATGTTTCTTTTAATGGTGCTTCGCCTTGCGCTTGACGATAACCACGCTTATGCAAGCCCGCACCCGAAGTATCAATAGTAAGTGTAGCCACATCTTTTAAAATTGAAACTTCAATTTTATAGGTTGCACCGGATTCATCTAAAAATCCTAAACGCTTATAATGCTGTTTCATGCGCTCTACAATTGCTTTTTTAGTAATTGCCTGACAATCTGGCACACTAAATAACTTGGATTTAACAGACTTCCCAGATACCGGGAAAGCTGCATCAACTGGTAAATATTTTTCCCAAGGTAGAGCTTTTACACTTTCAAACAACTGTTCAAAAGATTTAGCAGGGAACTGTCCTACAACAATTTTTACTCGGTCTGCTACACGTAGCCATAAGTTTGTTCGTGCAATGGCCGTTTCGTCACCTTCAAAATATACTTTGCCGTTATCGACTGTTGTTTCATAACCTAATGCCTGTACCTCTTGTGCCACTATGGACTCTAATCCCATTGCAGCAGTTGCTACTAATTTATAGTTTGCCATACGCTAATTCCTTCCTAGATGTTCAATTTCCCAATACTCCATAAACTCAATAAGTTCGTGAAGTGGCAACGGTTTGCTGTAATAATAGCCTTGGATTATATCACAGTTCATTTTACGTAGTATGTCCACTTGTTGTCCCTGTTCTACACCTTCAGCAACAACTTTCATTTTTAAGCGATGCGACATTTGGATAATCGCATCCACTACTGCCTGTTTTTCATCAAGTGAGCCAATGTGCTGAATAAAGCTTCGATCGATTTTTAAATAATCAAGGGGGAAGCGAACTAAATAACTAAGAGACGAATAGCCTGTCCCAAAATCATCAATAGAAATTTTAAAGCCCATTTTCTTGAGTCGTACAAGCTTGCTAACCGTTTCATTTGCGCTGTTCATTACAGTACGTTCTGTAACTTCTATTTCAAAATTACTAGCAGGCGTGTTATAACGCTCTAATATCGCTTGAATTGAGTCTAAAAAGTTTTGTTGCTTAAAGTGAATGCTTGAAATATTGATGGCAACTGAAGTCTTATAACCACATTGACGCATCTCTATAACTGCCTCGCAAGCTTTTTCTATAATCACTTCGCTTAAAGGAATGATTAATCCTGTTTCCTCTGCATAAGGAATAAATTCTGCTGGAGAGACAAATCCTAACCTTTCACTATTCCAACGAACTAGTGCCTCTAAACCTTGAATCTCTTCATTTGCCATAGATATTTTAGGTTGGAAATGCAGCTCAAATTCTCGATTTTCAATAGCTCTCCGTAGTTCCGAATCTAATAATAAAACACGCTGGGAGTCAGTCTTCAATTCATCAAAATAAAACGCATAGTCGTTCAGGCCATTCTTTTTAGAATAAGTCATTGCCTTGTCAGCACAATGAATCAATTGCTCCGTTGTTTCACCATCTGATGGATACATGCTGATACCAATACTCGTAGAAATAAAAATATCTTGACCATTAATATCCAAAGGTTGTTCAATAATCCCAATAATTTTTTCAGCAAAATTGGCTGCTTCTTTAGCATTCTTTACATTTGTTAACGTAATAATAAACTCATCACCGCCATATCTTGCAATGATATCTTTATTTTTTAACAATGTTTTTAAGCGCTTTGCCACTTCCACTAGAATGGTATCCCCTACTGAATGACCTAACGTATCATTAATTTGCTTAAATCGATCTAAATCTAAAAAATAGACTGCATGCTGTACTGAATGAGAAATAGTAGAAGTTGATTCTAATAGATTATCCATTCTTTCAATATAAGCAAATCGATTTGATACATCTGTTAATGAGTCAGTTAATAAACGCTTTTCTAGTTCATTTTCTACTATTTTTCTTTCAGACAAATCTGTGAAAATACCACAGTAATTTGTAATCTCTCCCTCATCGTTGGCTACACCGACAATTGTTAACCATTCTGGATATATGTCTCCAGTTTTACGACGATTCCATATTTCCCCCTGCCAAATGCCTTCTTGTCGTATCTTTTGCCACATATCTAAATAAAATTGCAATTCATGTACACCTGACTGTAGAACGGCTGGCGTTTTTCCATTCACTTCATCACGCTTATAGCCAGTGACAAATTCAAATGCAGGATTGACCATTTCTATTCTTTTATATTTATCCGTAATCATGATGCCTTCAGATACATTTTCGAAGATCTTTGTCATTAAGGCAATAGGATATTTGGAAATTGAATTTAGCTTCTCCAGACTATCGTTCACTCTGTTCATGTTACCGCTCCATCCTATCTCTCTTTACTACCCTCATTTTTTAGAAAAGCGCTTTTTGCGCCAGTCTACTCATAAGTAGACAAATATGTACATCGTTGCGATATCTGTTTTTTAGATGTTTATGTTTAAATCGTAGCGACAGAGGCATGACTAACAGTGTACAGCCTTATTCTCAAACTTATATCGCACATGCCTAGACATGATTAACAAGTAACTTTTTCTTATTGAATTCAAAAGAAAAGCTCTCCACCAAATTGGAGAGCGCTTGTCATTTCATAAATAAGCATCAAAAAATTTCATAAGCCATGTTTTGTTCCCGAGTACTCAAACAGCTAATGCCTCGTACGGCCGGGTAGTAATCATCTATCTACAGAGCGAACTCTGTCCCTCTATCCGTTAAATTCCTTCTAGAGAGTGCCCCTACCATAATTTGGGTTTCTCACTCGTGGGGTTTACCTCGTTCCACCTTGCATGTTTCCAAGCAAGCTACGTCACTGTGGCACTTTCAGAAAGTTTCAACCATATCATTAAGACTTAGGTTTTCCTTCCGCCGTCAGCCTTTACAGCTGCCTTACCTTATTTTTTCAGTAAGCACGAACACTACGGTCATCTCAGAGCCGTGTGAGCATGGACTTTCCTCTACGACGTCTAGCGCCGCAGCGATTACTCGAAATTCATGATGATACAAAAGATTATACTAGAGTTTTATGATAAATACAATATAATTGACAAAAAAATTATTCGTACAACTTACTACCAAATACGTGTTTCTCTAAATTCGAAAGACGTTTTAAAATATCAAAGTTTGTCGTACCAGCTGCTGCCGATGCGACTGGTTGTCTCTTAGGAGTATTATCAATATCTTCTCTTAACTGTTTATTTTCTTCACGAAGTTGGGCCACCACTTTTTCAAACGTTTCATAGTCTTGTATTATCTCATCAAGAAATGAATCGACGTCTTCTACATTGTAGCCTTTAAAATTTTTCTTAAATTCCTTTTCAAGGATCATTTTTGACGTTAATTTAATATCCATTCACATCGCCCTTCCTCACACTACATACGTTTCATTATAGCACACTTCATCACATTATATCGTCTGAAAACCTCAAATGTAAGGCTAAACTTGTCGTTTCTTGCGCTTACCCGGGAAATTATTTCTTATTTCCTAACCTGAGTAACCGCTTATCCCAGGAAATTTCCCATTTTTGCTTTTGTTCCACTCTCCATTGCTCATTCTCTTCAATTAATTTTATGCCCTCTTGTGTGTAATAAAGGGCCTGGTTATAATCTTTCATTTGATGCTCATATATCATAGCTAGCTGTTCTAATACATGCAACTTTTTTCGTTGATCAACAAAATGTAAGGAAGCTACAAATGCATCTATCGCTTCACTAAACTTTTTATTTCTTTTATGTTGGATTGCTAAATAATATTGTGCATTTCCTGCTTCAAGCGCATCAAATTGGGTCGTAACTTTCTCTAAAACCTTTACGCTCTGTGAACTCTCTTTTAAATCAGCATACCATTTCCCAATATTCGTAAACGTTTTTGCTGATTCTTCACTTGTCTCTTCAAATAGCAAATTTGTGGAATGGACATAAAGCGTAATCAGTGAAAGTAAATCCCATTCATTATGAAGTAGGACTTTCATAAGTGCATCTGGAACACCACTTTTGACTGCATCTAAATAAATAATAGGTGCAAGATATCCAGGTATATCTCCAGTGCGGAAAAAGCCAAGCTTCTCTTCTTCCACAGCCTTTAATTTCATTCGTTCCATATCATCTTTCCATAAACGCTTTGAACTATGCAGCAAATCGATTTGCCTCTGTGTACACAGTTTAGGTAATTCTTTTTGGTGGAGCGTCCAACGTGTTTCAAGTTGCTGCCAATCAAAGCTTTTTCCATTGTAGGTAATAACCGTCGCTGTTTTTTGCCAAAGCTTTGATTCAAAAAGTAACGCTGCTTCATGAGCAGGATCTGCTAGAATATACTGAGTTAGAATAAAGCTTTCATCTTCCTCCGATACTTCTAAAAAGCCTAAAAGAAAAATTTGTGTGCCTACACCCTTTAAGCCAGTCGTTTCCGTATCAAAAAACAATACCCTTTCATTCATTTCTAGGGCATATGGATGTACGAACTTTGCCTCTTGCCATTTTACTAATGCTTCAAAAAATGACTGCAACTTATAATGACCATGCTGATAACTAAACGAATAACGCACCTGTCGTTTAAAAACAATACCGAATTCATTTTCTACAACTGTCAGTCCCGCCTTTTCCCACCGCTCAGTATAGCTTGGAGCAACAGGTTTTTGATAGGCAGGTTTATTCTCTTTTTTTATAGTTGTTGTCGTTTTTTTACCGAGCATTTTTTTCATTTGTAAAATTTTATTTTCGTAAGACATTTTCTTCACTCATTTTCTGCATGTAAGATTGCTAAAACTTGTAGTATTTTTTGGTTCCTGAAAACTATCTTGATGGAAGTACTGAATCACAATGGATAAAACGCTTGTTACAACTTGATTAATTGAGGATTGTCATTGTTTTTTTACTACAAGTATAAACTATATTAATCATAGCGCATCTTTTAGCTTGCACAAGAAGATATACTATTTTGGTTATAATCGATCTATAGAACAAGATAGACAAAATAGTAAGGTGAAAGCATCAGTTTGGATTTTAATGTATATATGAAGAAACTTCGAATTCGACATCCATCAAAAGCTTGAAAATTTTAGTTCGAAAACTGCCTTGACCATATTAAACAAACGAACTAAGCCGTATATTCGATTAAAAAATCTGATATAAGGTTACTTATGTCGTATACCGAAAAGGTCCGAATTTCTGCCTCCTAAACCGACGCTCAGTTTTAAGACAAAATAAATGTAGCGATGTTGATATATGGATTCCACAACATTTCACTGTTTATTCTTTTATAAAATAATTGTGCAATTCTCTTTCGGATAATTCTGTGAAAGAATGGAGCGTAGATTCCTCGCTACAAATAGTACAGAAATAATTCTTAATTCTCAGAGTATGGAAACAATCCTCAACTTGTAAAGTGTCACATTTAGTGATTTCCTGATTGATTCCAATTCCCTTTCTTTTCAAATAAGCTTCTTTTCTAGTCCACATTTCATAAAATAAATTATCTCTGTCATCATTTTTTCGAGAATTAATCATTTTGATTTCGTTAGAATGAAAGAAATCCCTCATTATTTCATATGGTGGATTTTGTATTCTTTCAACATCAATGCCAATCTGATGTTTTGTTGATAAACAGCAACACACGCAATCTCTTGTATGGGATATATTAAAAAATATTCCATCTAGTCGCATCACATATGGCTTCCCATAAAGCCCTATATTGAAATCGATTTCCTCATTTTTCATACCGGTTAAATCCATTATTCCTTTACGAACTAATAATTCCCCATATAATGAAAGAAGTTGGTCGACACTAAATTTGTATGATTGGATCTTTTTTATTCTATCAATTGATACATAATTCAATAGTTGCTTTGTCTGATGACTGAAATCAGTGTTTTTTAATTCTAAGTTGTATACAAATATCATCTTTCTCTCCCTCAAGAATCATGCTCTTATTTTTATTTCGTTAGAGTACTTTGGTTACCTCTTTAAAACCGTATAAATTTTGCTAAAATTAAGAACAGAACATTGTAATCGTAAAATGATTTATACACACATGAAAGAAGATAACTTATTCACCCTCTGCCATATTCTAAACTACATTTTTTCTATTATTTTACCAGCAGTCTTACTTAAACTAAACTGCGCCGTTAGTTAAAAAGCTTCTTCACTTGTTGTAAGTTAAAGTGGAGAGTTTCACAAATAATAAAAAATAGATTATACTGGACTAACTATCATATTTAAAAAGGAGCATTTCCTATGACCGAGAATACTCAATCTGAAGTACCAAAAAAAATCAGCCTGCAAGAGGCAGTGAAACGGCAGCTTGAAAACAAAAAGAACCATTCCTCAGCTAATAAAGGAAAAAAGAATGCCGACCTTTCAACAAAAAAAATGAAAAGCCAGCAAACGAAAAAAACAAGCAATACCCGTAGAAAAATGGGTGTCTAATTTACGGACAATATCGGAAAGACGTATTAACAGGCAAAGCTGTTGATATTGTTAAAAAAGATCGAAAAAGGGAAGATTACCAAAGATATCATTTAAGATATTTTTACCAAATCAGGCACCCTTCCTACTGTATTAAAGTCAGGTAACAGTGGACAGATTGGACGTATACAGGAAATCCACTCTAAATAAAAGAAGTGAAAAAGCATTCAAGGGTAAACTGTTCCCTGAATGCTTTTTTTAATTTTTATTCTTTTCATTTCTAAATACTTCGTAAAAAAAAGAACTGCCTATGCAACTCAATGATCTTTAATTAAAGAAACTTATCATTTCCTTTTGATTTTCTGCGTTTTAGCAAATACATAACCTGTTAATCCTAGTGATGCACTAATAACATAGCATTTATAGTTATTTTTTTGTAAGTATTGTTCGAGTTCATTCGTATCATCGTACCAAATCGGCCAAGCATATAATTTATGTGATTCAAATTGTTCTCTGTTCTCTACGAAAAATGTATTCAAATCTATTTCTTCAATATCGAATAAAATACTTCCTGCCATTACATGATCGAAATAATGTGCTAAATAATTCTCGAATGTAACAGTTACAATTTCATCTGCCGCCGTTTCAATATCTAATAGCAATTCATTTTCTAGAAAATTTACTGAGTACCCAACTAACACACCATCGTGAATAGATATTGTCATTCACTTCCTCCTTAAACTGTTGCCTTGTATGAAAAAGAAATTAGAATTACCTAGGGCAATCCCATGATAATTTACTAAAGCACCTTGTTACTTTAAGTACAATTTTTCACAAAGTAGTTGGTTTATTAAATCAAATGCACTTTATTTTAAATACATCAATTTTTTCGTATTTATCATCAGAAACAGTTTCAAGATAAGTCCATCCTCTATTTCTATAATAGTCAGATGCATCTTCTGTTCTTAAATAAAGTTCATTAAATCCTAGTTCTTTGACTACATCTATGGTTTTGGCAACCAACATTTGTCCTACACCTCTGCCACGATACTCAGGATTCGTGTATAGCGATGCAAGCCAAGGTTTATACATATCTCTTATCTTTAAATCGTTTTCAAAGATTGATACGGTTCCTAAACATTCTCCATTCTCTAAAGCAACAAGTGTTATCGGAAATTCATTATCCTTAGTATTTGAAAAATGTTTAACAACATCTTCAAATTGCATATCACTTTCATTTTTTACTACAAATTCCTTAAAAATCATTTCAGAAACTTCTTTTATTTTATCGGTATGGTTTGATAAAAAATCAATATTCATGCTACTCACCTTTTGCCGTTAATTGATCCGTTAAAATAAAAACGACCTAATCGAATAAATCGATTAGAACGAGTATTCCCGTGTTATCACCTAAATTCATAAATAGCTCACTATTTGTTTCGGCCACTTGCATTCTTTCGTCCCCTTCGATTTACCGTTTATGTCCATCCCCACTAATGCTAGTGGTCGCAGATTAGAGGAATTAACCCATATTAATCGTAAAATGATTTATTAAATAATCAAAAAGAAGGGATTGAAGATTTAGTCTATATCCTCTCACCCTCTTTACTAATGTTAGTTTAATATTTGAAGCAGTTTGACGATTTTACTTTTTACATTAAATATTGAGTCTTGAGGAGCAATGCAAGATGGACAACCCGATTCACAAGGACAGCTCTCGACATGTTGCTGCGTCTTTGTTAATAAGTCCTCCCACAAGTCATAAACTTTTTCACTAAGACCAATACCACCAGGGTATTTGTCATAAACAAAAAATGTTGGCAGCTCATTATGTGTGGCCTTAATTTGAGGCACGACAGCAATATCACTACTATCACATTGAATAAAGATTGGAATAAAGGCATTCATAGCATAAGCAGCCCCAATCATGGCAGCATCTAAATCTAATTCTGACCATCCATGAGGCATCTTAAATGATAACCATGATGCACTTGTATGCATTTCGTCAGGTGGTAAATGAATTGGACCTGACCCGATATTGTCATGTTTTTCATGGAGCTTTATTTTTTTAAATAACGTTGCCTGTGCAACTAAACCAACATCACCGAAACTAATCATACCACTCTTATAATCTCGACTTCGATCTTCCTCTAACACTTTCATCTCAACTGCTAGATTAGCATCTGTATAATAATCAACATCTACTTCACGGACAAAGGCTTTCTTTTCTTCCCAATCAAGCTTTTCTACTTGAAATTGAATGCCTTGATGCAAATAAATAGCCTCTTCATGTAGCAATGTCATAGCACTATGGCGATCCATTTCACCAATAACCTTTGTTTGTGCAGGGACAGTCATATTAATTATCACAACATTTTCTTGTGAAGCCGAACGAAGACTAATGTCATGTGCAGGAAAACGGTCATTCATCCAATGCCATTTATCACTTGTCTTAAAGACCACCCCTTCTTCTGCTAAATAATCCAACAATTCCTGAATGTCATATTCTCCATACGTATCGAATGTTGAAAATGGGAGCTCAAAAGCTGCACATTTCAAATGATCCATTAAGATCAGCATATTTTCAGGATAAATACGCGCCTCCTCAGGGTTACTGCCAAGGAGAAACAGCGGATGATTCACAACGTATTGATCTAGTGCGGTCGATTGCGCAACATAAATAATTAAAGCCTCATCCTGCCGTCTTCCCGCACGTCCCGCCTGCTGCCAAGCACTTGCAATATTTCCCGGGTAACCTGTCATGATACAAGCTTGTAATTGGCCTATATCGACGCCTAATTCTAACGCATTTGTACTCACAACTGTTTGAATTGTGCCATTACGCAAACCTTTTTCAATAACACGTCGCTCAGATGGTAAATAACCCCCACGATAACCACGCACCGATTCATCCAGAAGCTTATTGCGGGTAAGCTCCTTTAAATAGGTCACAATCATTTCTACACGTACACGACTTTTGGCAAAAATGATGGATTGAATTCCAGCAGTATAAAGTCTTTTGGCTAAATCACTTACCTCTAAAACAGCACTTCGACGCACGCCAAATGTTTTATGAACAATAGGCGGGTTATAAAAAAGAAATGTCTTTTTCCCAACTGGCGCTCCAGAATCGCTGATTAAGGCATGGCTTTCATTCGTTAGAACTTCAGCTAACTCTTTCGGGTTTTTAATGGTTGCTGACGTACAAATGAAAACCGGGTTACTGCCATAAAATTCACAAATCCTCTTTAATCTCCGAATAACATGGGCAACATGTGAACCAAATACACCCTTATATGTATGCAACTCATCAATGACGATATACTGTAAATTTTCAAATAAGGAAACCCATTTCGTATGATGTGGTAATATCCCCGAATGTAGCATATCAGGGTTAGTCATCACAATATGCCCTGCCTTACGAACCTTTTGACGAATGCCTGGCGCAGTGTCCCCATCATACGTATAGCTTAAAATTTCTTCACCACTTTGTTCGATCAATTCATTTAAGTCATTTTTCTGATCCTGTGCTAGAGCTTTTGTTGGAAATAAATAAATTGCTCGTGCATTTTTGTCTTCTAATATTTTTTGAAGTACAGGTAAATGATAGCAATATGATTTTCCAGACGCTGTTGGCGTAACGGCAGTAAAGGAAACACCCTCCACAGCGTAATCAAATGCCTGACGTTGATGAGTATACAGTTGTTCTACCCCTCTTTTTCGGAGAGCCTTTACAAGTGAAGGATGTAAATTCCCTGGGAAAGGTGCATATTTAGCTTCACGCCCTTCAAGCGTTTGCCAATGTAAAATGCGTTCCTTCAATTCCTCATCATATCTCCACTCGTTTAACAGTTCACTAATGGTCCTTTTTTTCGATAACATCTGTTTCTATCTCCTTCACTAGCCGTTCAAAAATTTTTAACGTATAAGAGACTGAATGAATTGCATCTAAAAAACGCTTTTTACTCGTTTCTTTATAAAAGGATTGCACAACAAATTGTTCCATCGATTCCACCGCTGAAGCAATTTGTTGTGTATGCATATATTTTGGTCGATTTTTTTGAATCCATATATTTGCCTCTAGCTGCCATTCCTTTAAAAGCTGATGAATGACGTCAGCATGTGGCTTAACCTCCGCAAAAAAATCTGGCGTTCGGTCTTCTTCACGCATTTGCCAAAAGCGTACTACACATTTTTCACATTCATCTATTAATTCCGAAGTTTGCTGTATTAATACCAATTTCGTACCTCATCTCATCAATTAAGGCTCATCTTCATAACGTGGGATTTGATTCCGTACCGACTGTGGGCTTTCCTGAGGGCGTCCGATGAGCTGCTTGGCGCAACAGGAAGTGATGCTTTTTGCCTTCGTTCCTCTTCCTGCTCGCTCCATGTGTCATCTGTGACGCTGATCCCCAAAAAGTCACCAAGTCTTCACCCCATCAGCCTATATACATGGCATACGTTTCAAAATGTATTCCCAACTTTTAGTGATAAACCTTAAAATATTCTCGTTATTAGCTGACAATTTCTTTGACCTCTAAAAAAGAAGTTCGAAATTCAACTGTTAGTTCCATCCTTAAAACAAAAATTCATCTACATTAACCTAAAAGCATACTATCACTTTAAGCTAATTTTCCAAACATGCTATTTTAAAATTCATCTGCTAAATTATTCCCGTTATATGAGTAAATTTACTCCCTCTGAGTGTAAATGCCTTTATTTATCTCAAAGCACCACATTTTTTATGGTAAAAAATGTATGAAAAATGCTCATATTGAGTTATTTAATTTGCATATGAGATAAGTGTACCAAAGTCTATCATTTTTCACTACTAATAGGCGAACAAGCATTCTTTACTTGCCAGTTCTTTTCTGCTAAGCTTACTTTCTGGCTAACAGATTTGAGCTGCATAAAAAAATGTAAACTCTGTGCATTGTTTTCCAAAGACACTCTCGTTAACAGTAATTGATTGACCAGATCCAACTGCGCAACTAATTGTTTTAACTTGTTCAAAATAACGCCTCCTTTGCTTTAATTTATGTATTCCTCGCATGTATAAAATTCCCTTCATGCGTGACAAAATAAGCGTTAGTTAGCTGAAAGAAGAAGAATTTCGATAAAATTTAGCTGAACTATTCTATTAAATTAAGTTGTCTTCAAAATCGTCTATCAAGTAATGAAGCTAACGTGGATCATAGTTTTTTCTATAAATTAGCTTGGAAATTTCATCTGTTATTTTGACGATTCTCGTGAAAGAACTAGTTATACTACATGATATTTTTCGACTTTAAGTAACGATTATTGTTCAAAGGTCGATTATTTGTTGGTAATTTTATCTATTGTTAATCTAGCATCAATCATACTATCGATGGCAGTGGAGAACTGCTACTTAATCATGGTAAACTATTGTATAATAGCAGTATTATAGAGGGTGATCTAAGTGACAATTCGTTATCCGAATGGGAAATTGTATTCCCCTAATCCAACTGTTCAAAAAACAGTAAAGAAGGGACAGGACAAGGATTTTTCTTTTAGTAATCGAGGAAAAACACTAGAAGATGAAATTAATGAAGCAAACGATTATTATGTAAAAAGGCAACTTGCTATCATTCATAAGAAACCTGTTCCCGTGCAAATCGTCAAAGTAGAGTACCCATCACGAAGTGCTGCAGTTATTCGTGAGGCTTATTTCCGAACACCATCAACAACAGATTACAATGGTGTGTGGAAAGGGCATTATATTGATTTTGATGCAAAGGAAACGGCTTCAAAAACTAGCTTTCCACTAAAAAATATTCACTTACATCAAATGACACATATGCAGCAAGTGACGGAACAAAATGGTGTGGCTTTTATTATCGTTCGTTTCTCAGCTTTTGAACGATATTTTATAGTGCCATACAATGTTTTACAAAAGGCCTGGCTAGCGATGGAAAAAGGTGAACGTAAATCGATACCCTTTTCAACTATAGAAAAGGTGGCTTTTGAAATTCCTACAAGCTATTACCCACGTATCGATTATTTACCGATTATCCAACAGCTCATTGAAGCACAAAGCCATGGGTCTGAAAGTGAGGAGATAGAAGAATGACTGAACGTCGTGCGACACGCGGTGAGCATCAAAAGGCTCTCGCTCAAAAAAATAAAAAAAGCGCTCCGAAATCATCGAAGAAAAAATGGTTCAAGCGCATTACATTAACACTTGTAGCTATTATTGCTGCATGTTTTATTGGAGGTGCTGGGTTATTCGCCTATTATGCTAGTAGCGCACCTGAACTAGATGAAAAATTACTGAAGGACCCCGTTTCCTCTGAATTTTATGATAAAAACGGTGATTTGTTTGCAACAATTGGTGCAGAAAACCGTAAATATGTAAAGTATGAAGATATACCCCAGGATATGATTAACGCTATCCTTGCAACGGAAGATGTACGCTTTTTCGAACACGGTGGTATGGATTTTTATCGCCTCGGTGGTGCAATACTCGCTAACTTCCGTGATGGCTTCGGGGCACAAGGGGCCTCGACATTAACACAACAAGTTGTTAAAAACTCATTTTTACAAAATGAGAAAAAATTAAAACGTAAGGCACAGGAAGCTTGGCTTTCCTTCCAATTAGAACGTAAATATTCAAAAGAAGAAATTTTTGAAATGTACTTTAACAAAATGTTGATGTCAGGTCGTGTTTATGGCTTCGGAACAGCAGCTCAATATTTCTATGGTAAAGAACTTAAAGATTTAACTTTAGATGAAGAAGCATTACTTGCAGGTTTAGTACAACGTCCAAATGCTTACAATCCATTAAAAAATCCTGAACTTGCAGAAAAACGCCGTAATACGGTTCTAGGATTAATGTATCAACATGGTAAAATTACAAAAGCTCAGATGGAAGAAGCAAAGAAAGTAAACATTCAAGCTGGTCTAACTGACGATTCGACACGTCAAAAATTTACTGGCTCTAAATACGATGCCTTCCTTGATGTCGTTATTAATGAACTAGAGAAAAACGGTGATGGTAGTGCAATGGCAGAAGGAATTAAAGTCTATACAACACTTGATCCGAAAGCACAACAAACTGTTGAAAACATTATGAATGATGACAGTAACTTCCCAACAAAAGAAATTCAATCGGGTGTGTCTGTCGTTGATACGAAAACTGGTCAAATTCTAGCAATCGGTGGCGGACGCCATTACGGAGCTGCACGTGGTTTCAACTATGCATATGACTTAAAACATCAACCAGGATCAACGATGAAGCCATTACTAGATTATGGACCAGCTATCGAAAATTTAAAATGGTCAACAGGTCAAACAATTGTGGATGAACCTATGACCTACTCTGGATCAAAACAAACGATCAGGAACTGGGATAATAAATATATGGGTGCAATAACAGCACGTAAAGCTTTGTATGCTTCACGCAACGTTCCGGCTGTTAAAGCATTTAAAGAAGTCGGTCCTGATAAAGCTAAAGATTTTGCTAGTCGTTTGGGTATTAATACTGAAAGTGTTATGGAATCAGATGCAATCGGTGGTGGGGATATTACGATGTCTCCTACGCAAATGGCAGCTTCCTATGCAGCATTCGGGAATAATGGTGTATATACTGATCCTTATTCGATTACAAAAATCGTTTACCGCGATGGTAAAACAACAAAAGACTACACACCAGAGTCTAATGTAGCAATGAGTGATTATACAGCTTATATGGTGACAGATATGTTACGTGACGTTGTCGGAAGTAAGCCTGATGCATCAGGTACTGCTGCCAATGTATCTGGATTAGATATCGCAGGTAAAACAGGTACAACAAACTATTCAAGTGCAGATTTTAACAAGCATAATTTACCGGATACAAGTGTGCCGGATTCATGGTTCGCTGGTTACACAACAAACTATTCAATCGCTATTTGGAGTGGTTATGAAAAACACTTTGATCCAATTACTACTTGGGATGAACGTCGTTTACCACAACATTTATTTAAACAAATAATGAAAGATATTTCGGCGAACGTTGAAACATCACGTTTCAAAAAACCAAACTCAGTTGTGGAAGCTACAATTGAAGTAGGCACAAAACCACTTAAATTAGCAAGTGATTTTACTCCAAGTGAGAAACGTCGTACAGAGCTATTTGTACGTGGTACAGAGCCTAAGGAAGTTTCAAATGAATACGCTATGCCAGAACTTTCAACACCTTACAATGTAAGTGCAAGCCTTGATACAGAAGGTCAATCTATCAATATTTCTTGGGAGCATGATGCAATGCTTAATCCGGAAACAAATGAACCGTTACCAACAACCTTCGAAGTATCCGCTACAAAAGAAGGTGGAGAGACTATTTCTCTTGGTACAACGGAAAGCAAAGACTTAACAGTTAGCAACACACTAAAAGATGGCAATTACACGATTTCTGTCGTGGCAGTTGTAGATGGTACTCGCAGTAAACCAGGTACAACCTCTTTCCAAATAACAGGTATTACTGATGAAAATAAAGAGCCAGATACTCCGGATAAACCTGATGTCGTAGATCCAACAGCGCCTGATCAAAATGGCAATAACGGAGACAACGGTAATCACAATGGTAACGGAAATGGTAACAATGGCAATAACAGTAACAATGGCAATAACAATGGCAACGCTAATGGCAATGGTAACACTAGTGGGAATGGTAACAATGGCAATACAGGAAATAACGGTACCCCACCAGGAAACAATGGCAACAATAATGGTAGCAAACCGCCAACAACGCCAACTGAACCAACCGTACCGGATGACGGTTCCGGTAAAACTGAATAAAATAAAGCAGAGTAGCTTAATGCTACTCTGCTTTTTTGTTGTTGGAAAACTATATGTCTATAAGTCAAAGTGTCACAATAAAGTATGTCTCTTCGGCAAAAAAGGTTGATTTCCGTTCCGGCTGGGCGCTTCTATCGCTAATCCCCAAGGAGTCGCCCAGCCTCCACTCCAATCAACCACATCACATAGAATGTTTCTTAGGCATGGCAATCTAATTTATAGTGATAATTTGAAACTTCAAAAGTTACTTTTTTTTGCGCGAAAACGTAGCGACAGACTGTGGAAATGGCTCAACACTTTGATCACTGAAAAGCGCGAGAAATCAACATTTCTAAAATTGATTTCTCGCGCTTTTAAGGTTTTGACCAGTTATGTACCAGCCTCTTTTTATATCTTGCAGTTTGCTTAATCTATCCGTCTATATTACTTTTTTGTAGCCTGCAAGCGTAACCGTGCTGCTCGTTTTTTTGTTTCCTTAAATAATTCATCGAGCTGACGATAACAAGCATATTGGCCAGGCTTTGCTTTTATAAATGTTAATCGTTCGATACCGTTAATGGGCAACACTTCATCGCCTGCTTCTTGCACTAAGTAATCAAACAATAAAACGGCCTTTTCCATCAATCCTTTTGCTTCGCCATTCCTTGCATCATGAGCTGCATGAATTTTAGCTTCTAGTTCTGTCCACTCTGCAAACCAAGCATCTATTTTTTCCTTTTCAATTGCCTCTACATTCACGTTTCCTTCACCAGCCCTTTTTTCAAACGCTTTTGTCCTTCTCTACAATCATCAAGTAAAGGACATGTATCACAGCCAGGATTTTGAGCCTTACAATGATATCTACCGAAGAAAATTAACTGATGATGTGTTTTCGACCACTTGTCCATCGGTGTTTTTTTCATAATGGTTTCTTCGACTCCAAGCACTGAATCCTTCCATCGACAAAGCCCTAATCGTTTAGACACGCGCTCTACGTGTGTATCCACTGCAAGTGCAGGAATATCAAAAGCTACAGACAACACCACATTAGCCGTTTTACGACCAACCCCAGGCAGCGTAACTAGCGCTTCTCGATTTGCGGGAATTTCGCCGTCATATTCCTCCAGCAGTCGCTGACATAATGCTTGAATGTTCTTCGCTTTATTTCTATACAAGCCAATGGAGCGAATATCCTGTTGCAACTCCTCTAAGGGTACAGCTAAATAATCTTCTGGCTTTTTATATTTTTGAAACAACGTTTTCGTTACTTTGTTTACAAGTACATCCGTACACTGTGCCGATAATAACGTAGCAATAGTCAGCTCAAACGGGTTGTCATGCACTAGCTCACAATGTGCATCAGGAAACATACGATCCATTTCCGCTAGACAATGCTCCCATTGTTTTTTAGTTAACATATCGGAAGCCCCCTATTCTCTTTCTTCTAACCAATTATAAAATGGTACTTTATTTGTCGATTGCGTTTCTTGCTGCATTGAACGAGCTGGTGGTCTGTTAAATGTTTGTTTTTCACGGAACTGCTCGCTTTGCTTCTGTGCAGCCTGTGGTGTCGTAATATTTTTCTTTTTCCACTCTAATAATATACGATCGATATAACGAATACTTAGCTTACCAGCAAACACAGCCTCCTTAAGCGCCTCCTTAATAAGTGCCGGACTGTGCTTATCCTCATCTAACCAAGATCCGATTTTTTCTAGCTCTAAAGGAGATAAAAGACGCCCCATTTCCTCTTCAAATAAGCGGAATATTTCACCCTCTTCTTGTCGAAGTGATGCTGCTGATTTTTGATGTTCCTTCATTTCAATCATCTGCATAATACGCTCCCAAAGTGGGTATACCGAATATTTTTCATATAGTTTGCCATTTGCATCGACGTCGCTTGTTATTTCCAGGAAGCCTTTTTGCATTAATCGCTGTAGACGTGAAGTAATGTCATTGCTAGGCATTGTCAAACGATTCATCAGATCATTAGGCGTTGGAAAATCATTTCCCTCCATATGGAACGCAAGTAAATGCATAACAATAAGTGCCTCATCATCCTCAATATTTAACTCCTTATAAAACTGAAAAAAAAGCTGAGGAATTTGAATCATTTTCTGCTCAGTCCATGTACGGAGTCGATTGTTATTTGTGCTCATATTATACTTGACTCCTTTTTCCATCGTAAGTAGAAAAGCCGCGTAGACATACTACGCGACTTTTAATTTTAACTGCTTTAAAAGGCAGTATTTTATCAGTACCGAAAGTGAAGCGTCCGGTACAAGTCTCCCACCTCAATTTTCGGCGAGAGTTGTTGCTTATGGATATAAACGGTTTAGTAAACGTGGGAATGGGATCGTTTCACGAATGTGCTCCGTGCCAGAAATCCATGCCACTGTACGTTCTAATCCAAGACCGAAGCCTGAATGTGGCACAGAACCTTGTTTACGTAGCTCTAAATACCATGCATAAGCATCTAAAGATAATTGATGTTCTTCAAGACGTGATTTTAATAAATCATAATCATGGATACGCTCAGAACCACCAATTATTTCACCATAACCTTCTGGTGCAATTAAATCTGCACATAATACTACATCATCGCGGTCAGGATGTGGTTGCATATAGAATGGTTTAATGCCTACTGGGTAGCAAGTGATGAATACAGGTTTGTCAAATGAATTAGCAATTGCTGTTTCATGTGGTGCACCGAAATCATCGCCCCATTCAATATCGTCAAATCCTTGTTCATGTAATAATTTAATAGCATCGTCGTAAGAAATACGAGGGAATGGCGCTTTGATATTTTCAAGTTTTGATGTATCACGACCAAGTCGCTCTAATTCTAATTTGCAGTTTGCCAGAACTGATTGCACAATATGCGATACATACTGTTCTTGTACTTCTAGGTTTTCTTCAAATTCCACAAATGCCATTTCCGGTTCAATCATCCAAAACTCGATTAAGTGACGGCGTGTTTTAGATTTTTCTGCACGGAATGTAGGGCCGAATGAGAATACTTTACCTAATGCCATTGCAGCCGCTTCCATATAAAGTTGACCAGATTGAGAAAGATATGCATCCTCATCAAAATATTTTGTGTGGAATAGCTCAGAAGTACCTTCTGGAGCTGACCCAGTTAAAATCGGAGGGTCCATTTTTGTAAAGCCATTGTCGTTGAAAAACTCGTAAGTTGCACGAATAATTTCGTTACGAATTTTCATGATCGCATGTTGCTTACGAGAACGTAGCCATAAGTGACGGTTATCCATTAAAAACTCTGGACCATGTTCTTTTGGTGTAATAGGGAAATCAGTTGCAGCATGTAGGACTTCAATACCAGTTACAGCAATTTCACAGCCAAAGCTTGAACGCTCATCTGCTTTAACCTCTCCCGTAATGTACATTGAAGTTTCTTGAGTCATACCTTTTGCAATAGCAAAAATTTCTTCGCCTACTTCTTCTTTCACAACAACGCCCTGAACAAAGCCAGAACCATCACGTAATTGTAAGAAGGCAATTTTCCCACTTGATCGTTTGTTTGCTAACCAAGCACCTAGCTTGACGGTTTCACCGATATGCTTTGGCATATCCTGAATCATAATTTTTTTCATAGAGATCCTCCAAAATTGGTTAGAAGGATTAGTCTTGCCATTTTGATTTTACAAATGTATCAATTCGACGGACTGCTTCTTCTAATAAGTCTAAAGATGTAGCATAAGATAATCGCATTGTAGTTGGTGCACCAAAGCCAGAGCCCGGAATCACTGCTACGTTTGCTTCTGTTAAAATATCCGCAGCGAATGCATCTACTGAATCATAACCAGTATGAGCCATAGCTTCTGCTACATCTGGTAATAAGTAGAATGCTCCCTGTGGTTTTAATACGTTGAAGCCAGGAATTGCACTTAACTGTGGATAAATTTTTTCAAGACGAGCTTCGAATGCTTGACGCATTTCTTCTACAGCGTCTTGTGGTCCATTATACGCTTCCACTGTTGCATATTGTGCAGTTGTTGTTGCGTTTGATGTAGAGTGTGACGCAAGATCAGTCATTGATTTAACAATGTCCGCATCCCCTGCAGCATACCCGATACGCCAGCCTGTCATAGAGTGAGATTTTGCAACACCATTTACAACGATTGTACGTGCTTTCACTGCATCAGATAACTGTGCAATTGAAAAATGCTCAATACCATTGTATACAAGCTTCTCATAAATTTCATCTGACACGATTAAAATATCTTTTTCTTCCGCAACAGCAGCAATTTCAGCAATCTCATCACGAGAATAAATCATACCTGATGGGTTGCTAGGAGAGTTAATAATAACTGCTTTTGTTTTATCTGTCACAGCAGCTCTTAATTGATCCGCAGTAATTTTATAGCCTTGCTCACGTGTGCCTTCCACATAAACAGGTACACCGCCCGCTAATTTTACTTGTTCTGGATAAGATACCCAATAAGGGATTGGAATAATAACTTCATCGCCCTCGTTTAAAATAACTTGGAATAAAGTGTAAAGAATATGTTTTGCCCCAACACCTACAATTACCTCATTCGGCTTGTATGTAAGATTGTTGTCGCGTTGTAGTTTATCGATAATAGCTTTCTTAAGCACTGGAAGACCACCAGCAGGTGTATATTTTGTTAAACCTTTTTCCATCGAGTCAATGGCAGCGTTTAAAATATTTTGTGGAGTGTTGAAGTCTGGCTCACCAGCACCTAGACCAATAACATCAATACCTTGCTCTTTTAATTCCTTTGCTTTCGCAGTAATTGCTAAAGTTGAAGAAGGTGTTAAAGTTTTTACACGGTTTGCTAATAAATTTTTCATACGGGATCTACTCCTCTTATAAATTCGTAATGCGCTTCCACCAGTCGCCGTCCTTAAACATAATATAGACATAGTTGAGCTTATCGTGATCGTTTAGGTATGTAATTTCCCAAACAGCACCTGGCTCCTCATAGCCTAATTTCACATTGAGGACTTTTTGTACATTGCCTTCCTTTTTTAAAACCGATAATGCTTCCTTTTCCGTAATACCATCTTTTAACAATACGTCCTTAATTGAATCAGCTTCTAGATTCGTCGGAACAAAGACAGCCTTTTTATCACCATATTCATCTACCCCGAACACAGTGACATACGGATGTTTACCATTATATGTGTAGGACTCCGAGACAATTGCGAGGGCTTTGGCATCGAGTGCCAACTGTTCAGCCTTCTCTTCAATTGAACCGAATGGAGCCTCGGCTTTCCAGAGTACTAAAATACTGATGACAAGTGACAATGAAACCATAAAGACAGAAATGAAAATCAACCAGTTTTTCATATATTCACCTTATGTTTCACATCTAGCTTATTCTTTAACACGAATGCCTGATGCTTTTGCAAGTTTATAACTGCGTATACATTCATATTGCTTTCCATTTTTGTCAACCTGCTTTCTTTCCTCATACCACAACATTATACAACAATTTTATACTGTCGTGTTTCTTAATTTCATATATTGTACGTTGTTAAAATAACGTTTTCAAATGATTCGGGTAGTATTTTTTCTCTTTTTCGTTCAGCCCTAAAAAATGATAACCCTTTCAATGGAGAATTACCTATTCACAATTGCAAATTGGAGGTAAAATTCTCGCTAAAAACAACGATAATTCACATATAAAACAGTTCGCATGACCGTCGTTTTTAGCACGGTACAAGCACCAATCTTCTTGCTCAAACAGATTTTTTATATTAATTTTTTTGTATTGACACATGCACCTGTGATTTGCTTTGAATATCGAACTCCTGCAGATTTTAATTGTCGAATTTTTATTATCATAATAATCTCCATTATTGTCCTTGTTGCCTATTATTTTTACCCATATGATAAGGTGATTAGCAATTTTAAGAATGGAAAAGGGACGTGATGTTTTGAGTATAGAAGTTAATCCTACAGATCCAGCAACAATACCAAAATTTGTGGATGAGCTGCCAAAACCGGTTACCGCTAAACCAAAATACTTTAAGGGCCAACAGAGAAAAGATTATTATGAACTTAAAATGATTCAAGCAGAACATTGTTTCCATAAAGATTTCCCAAAATCAATTATTTGGGGCTATAACGGGCTTTATCCCGGACCAACTATCGAAGCAACAAAAGACAAAAGCATTTATGTTAGATATACAAACCTATTACCCTCAAAGCACTTTTTACCAGTCGATTTTACACTTCATGCGGCAAACGATTCACAAGAAGTAAGAACTGTTACACATTTGCATGGCGCAAATGTAGATTGGGAGAGTGACGGCCATCCCGAGGCATGGTATACGAGAGATTATGCACAAATAGGTCCAAAATTTAATAAAGAAATACATGAATATACCAATCATCAACCCGGCACAACGCTTTGGTATCATGATCATGCAATGGCGCTAACTCGTTTAAATGTGTATGCGGGATTAGCCGGTTTTTATTTACTTCGGGATACAGTTGAGGAGCGCTCTAACCTACCTCGTGGTGATTATGAGTACCCCATATTAATTCAAGATAAATCGTTTAATGAAGATGGCTCCCTTTTCTATCCTGATGAACCACCATTCCCTGTTCCGGTACATCCATCTATTACGCCTGGCTTTGAAGGTAATACTATTGTCGTAAACGGGAAGGTCTGGCCATATTTAAATGTCGAGCCTCGTAAATATAGATTTCGTTTTCTTAATGGCTCCAATAGAAGAGGCTATGTCATTAGCCTTTCAAATGGTGAGCCTATGATACAAATCGGAACAGATGGAGGCTTTTTATCAGCCCCTCAAGAAATTCAATCAGTTGAGTTATTGCCGGCAGAACGAACAGATGTCATTGTCGATTTTTCAAAATGTGAAGGTCAAGAAATAACGTTAGTCAATTCTGATGAAATTTTCATTGATGAACATACAAGAGTAATCATGCAGTTTAAAGTATGTCTTCCTCTAAAATGTGAGGATACTAGTGATATACCAGAAAGACTCGCAGCATCATTGGATTTACATCCACACGATGCACATATCGAGAGACATTTACCATTAACTGCTACAACAGATGATTTTGGTAGACCAATGTTATTATTAAATAATCGTATGTATCATGACCCTACTACTGAAAAGCCTGCACTTGATAGTATAGAGATATGGAATTTTATTAATGCTACACAATTTGATCATCCAATTCATCTACATTTAATTCAATTTAAAATACTAGAACGACGTCCTTTCGATATGGAGCTATATCAAAATGAAGGCAGACTGGAATTTACAGGTCCCTCTGAAAAACCGCATGACTATGAGCAAGGTTGGAAGGATACTGTAAAAGCTGAAACAGGGAAGGTTACGAAAATTATTATGCATTGGAAAGATCACGCCGGTCATTATATGTGGCATTGCCATTTCCTTGAACATGAGGATCACGATATGATGCGACCAATACTTGTCATGAAGGACGTTCATCCTGTACAAGAGCAACATGCTGAAATCCAGCATGAAATGCCAGAACAGAAAAACCATGACTCTACTATTGTTACGGGCAATAATAAGCACACTACACCACTCTTGAATAATACTCAATACATCACTCCAACTGAAGAGAAAACAGAATACTCTCATGCTTCTTTGCAATCAGCTTATTTAGAAGACGACATAGAATATAACCCACAAACTATCCCTCTCTTAACTAGTACTCAAAACATTACTCGCTCTACTGAAACAGCTTATTTAGAAGACAATGTGGAATATAATCAAGTATCTACACCACTCTTGAACAATACTCCAAATATCACTTTTTCAAAAGTAGAGCTCCCCAACACATCTTCTTTAAAAGACGTCACAGAACATCAAATTGTTCATAAAGTTTCTGATATAGAAAATATTCCTCAACCAACCTTCCCGTCTACTGAGTTTCAACCTCAACAAAGAAGATCTATTAGGCGTCGGAGAAGATGGTACTAATGTTACATTGATAAAACTACCTTTAAAATGAACTTCCCCATAAAAGTTAGACACAACATCAAACTTTTACGGGGAAGTTCAAAAAAAGGTGATTTCTATGATTTTTTAATTCTTTTTAAATAAACTATAAAGAATAGGTACGATAAACAATGTTAGAAAAGTAGAAGTAGATAGCCCGCCTATAACTACAACAGAAAGAGACTTTGATATCATCCCAGTATCACTCGAAATAGCCATCGGGATTAATGCACCCATTGTTGCAATTGCTGTCATCAAAATTGGGCGAATACGTACGACCCCTGCTTCAATTAAAGCTTTTTGCTTGGTCATTCCACATCTTTCAAATTGCTTCACCTTATCAACTAGAACGATAGCATTCGTCACGACAATACCATTAAGCATGAGTAAACCGATCATTGCTGGCATACCGATTGGTTCCTTCATAATATAAAGTCCAATTAATGCACCAATAATAGAAAATGGAATAGCGAACAAGATAACAAACGGTGCTTTTCCTTCTTTGAAGGTAAAAACCATAACCAAATAAACTAAGATAACACTAATTGCTATGGCAATCGACAAATCTTTGAAACCATCATCCATCGATGCAGATACACCTTCCTTATAATAGCTAATATTTTCAGGAAGCCGTAAGTTATTAATTACCTTATCTGCTTGAGCAGTTACATCTCCTACTTTTTCATCAGTAATAATTCCATAAACCATGATATATTCATTGCCGTTTAGATGAGTAATTGAAGTTATATTATTAATCCTCTTCAGCTCTCCTATTTCATGAAGAAAGACAGGCATCCCCATTGTATTACTGATTTGGAGCTGTCCTAAATCTTTAAGAGATGTAACTTCATCCATTTTCAACCCAAGGTTCACTTCTCTCGTTTCCTCTTCAACTCTCATGGTCGTCACTACATCCCCATTAATGAGTGTTCGAAGGCTTTGTGCAACTATAGCTGGAGTTATTCCTTTTTCAGCAAGTTTTTTATCATCCAAATCGAAAACGATTTCAGGTACATCTCCCTTTAAAGATGTTGTCACATCCTCCATTCCTTGTACTTCTTTTAAAGCAGTTGTAATCTGCTCACTTGCTTTTTTAATATCCTCAAAATCCGCTCCATTTATAACTAGTGTGTATCTGCTTTCTGCCCCTCCTATAATTCCACCAATACCTGAGACTGTCATTTCCTCTGGTTCAGTTATCGTTGTTAATTGTAGTCGAACGTCATTTACATAATCGGTCAAATTTCCAACAGAATCATTGACAACGAATGCAATCGTCGCACTTTCAGATTGTCCGTCAATATTAGTATTAATAAGGTCGATGTCCTTTCGATCTAATAATATATTTTCTACTCTATTTACCACATCAGCTGTTTTCATTGGAGCAGTTCCTTTTGCCATTGTGATGTCGATCTTGAAATCATTCACTTTCTCTTGTGGCAAGAAGGTTGTCCCTAGCCTCGGTGCAATACTGAAAATAGAACCTATCAAAATTAATAATGCCACGGTTAAAGTAACTAAACGATGATGTAAAACCCAAGTCAAACTGTTTCGATACCAAGATTGAAGTCTATTTTCATGTGATTCTTTAGAAGCAATTTTTAATAAAAAGATCTTGGACAATATTGGAACAACGGTTACAGCAACAATTAATGAAATCAACAATGAAATAACAATAGTCCATGCAAGTGGCTTAAAAAAACCACCTACAATTCCTGGCACAAAGGCTAGTGGTAAAAAAACAGCAACAGTTGTTATCGTTGAGGAAGTAATCGCAGATGCTACTTCACCTGTAGCCTGCTCTATTAATTCTTCATTTCTTTCTTTTGAAGCTCTTACTCTTCTAAATATATTTTCAATAACGACAATTGAATCATCTACAACTCGTCCAACTGCTACAGCAATACCAGCAAGTGTCATAATATTTAATGTATATCCCATTGCTTTCAACAATAGAAAAGATGCAAAAATTGAGACTGGGATAGAGATAACGGCAATAATAGTCGAACGAATATTTTTTAAAAATAATAAGGTGATGATGATTGTCATTAATGCACCTAGAAATACTTCACGTAGCATAGAATGGACCGATTGATTAATTTCGATGGATTGATCACGTAAGATTTCGACTTTATAATCTTCCGGAATAGCTAAATTATTTATTTCTTTTTTTACTTGATCAACAATTGTTACTACATTTGCACCACCTTCAGGAATAATGCTGAAACTTACGCCCTCTTTTCCGTTAATGCGTGTCATATTGTTTGTGTAATCACTTTCATATGAAATTTCAGCTATTTCGCCTAAATTCGTGGTTGTAATATTTTGCGAATTTACTTCTTTAGTAAAAAGCTTTATGTCTTTAATGTCCTCAATAGATTTTAGCTTGCTATTTATTCGCACTGGCAATACTTCATTTGAAATGGAGATGTCTCCAGTCGGCATTGAAGGATTATTGGCCAAAATGGCTTCTCTAACATCATTTAAAGTAATTCCCCTTGTCATCAATTGATGTGGCAGGAGTCGAATAGTAACAAACTTTTCCGTTGTTCCACTAATTTCTATATCAGTTATACCTTCTATTACAGAAAGTTGTGGAATTATAGTATTCTTTACAAAGGTTTCAACTTCGTCATTTTTTTCTGAAGCATATATACCCATTGAGAAAATTATTGGATTTCCACCAGGTTTAGTTAATTCATACCTCGGTTCCCCTGCAAATTTAGGCAATTGTAATTTATCTACACTTCTCCTTACTAGCTGCTCTGCTTCCTTCATATCCATTGCCATTTCAAATTCAATAGTTGAATATACGGCATTGGCAATACCGTTCGTATAAACATTCTTTCTACCTTCTAGTTTCATAAATTCCCTCTCCATTTGCTCCCCTATATCATTCATCGCTTGTTCAGGTGAAGCTCCTTGATAAGGAATAACTACTGTTAAATATGGAATATCAATATTCGGATATTTCTCAATATGTAATGTTTGTAATGAATAAATTCCTCCCACAATAATAAGAGGAATTACTAATATCATTGTTAAAGCATTTTTCATACTAAAGCGGATGAACCGTTTCATATTACACCTTCCTCAAACTATTCCTAGTAAATTCTTTCTATCCCTACTCAATTTGTATAACAGGTAACAATAAATCTAATTGAGTAAAGTCATTACCTCGATACCATTCAAGAATAGAGCGTGTCGGCACCCATTTATGTTGAAGCGCATATTGAAGTAATTTTATATATCCGTCCTTGATCGTTGACATTTGTTCTTTAAATGGTAATGCCAGACATATACAAGAAGGCATATGTTCAATAAAATCACTTTCAGCTATATCATTTATTTTTGTATTTTCTGGAATACCAAAGCCGATTTGAGCTTTGATTACATCTTGGCCTGATAAATAATTTAAATAATAACTTTTAATACTAATATTCAATTGTTTTAATTCGTTTGCTCTTTTTTCAAAGTGTGCTCCAAATTTACCCGTTGTGGATTGAGCTGTATACCAAATAATTTTTTCATTACTTTTATCAATCAAATAGATATCATCACGAATGGAGTCACTTTCTAAATAGCGTAAGCTGATATCCAACAAATCACGTTTTTGTTTCATATTTTGAATCCACGTTTTCTTCATTTTTTGGCGAGTTGTTTCATCCTGTTCATGTAAATAATTTTGAATTTCATGAATAGATACATCTGCTAATCGCAAAGTGGATATTAGCTTTACTGTTGCAATTTGACTATCTGCATACACTCGATAGCCATTTGAACTTCTTTCCTCCGGTAACAGTAATTTTTTGGTTTCATAAAAGCGTAATGTACTTTTGGATATACCTGTTCTTTCAGAGAATTCTTGAATTGTCATATATTTTTTCAAATCATCACACCTCTCTTAATTCCAATGTAAACCTTCAACTAACTTGAAGGTCAAGTATTATTTACCATTTTCTGCCGAAGAATAGAATTATTTATCTACAAAAAAAGCCCCTTTTATGGAGCATCAAGGGACTTAAGAGGTAAATATAAGGGATAATTAGTCATTTAATTTCCTAGCATTAAAGTGAATCATTTTGCTGCCTCGCTCTTTTCAAATCGTAGAATCCTCTTTGTCACTGTTGCCATTACTACCATGACAACACTAATCATTAAGATCGGAACGTAGACTTTATCACTAAATGCTTCAAATAATAAGCCATACAATATTTGCCCAATTGGTGCCATACATTGTGAAACGGCAATGATAATAGCCATGACTTTACCTAAGTTTTCATTAGGTGTTTCTTTTTGTACAAGCGTAATAACATATATTGAAATAACGGTAAGAATCATAGCTATGATCAGTGCACTACCTACAAATAAAGTATACGATGGATAATAGCCGATATTAAGCACATGAGGCGTAACCGCTAAAACCATTGGAATAATCAATAAAGCGGTGATAAACACCCAAAAGTACAAATTATTGATACCCATTTTTTTCGTAAAGTACCCCATAGATAAAGCTCCTAAAATTGTAGCAAAATCAATTAACCCCATCCCTACTCCATACAAAGTATCACTACTTTGCATTGTAACACGGAGAATAATCGGAACCCCTACAACAAACAGCGGTGTTAATAATAAATTTAATAATGCCGCTAATATCATACATTTGAAGATAAAAGATTGCTTCACTACATAGCTAAAGCCCTCTTTCAAATCATTGACAAGCGTCGGAATAATATGTTCGCTTTGCTCCCGTTGCATAAATGGTATATGAATGAACATCTCTAATATGGCAGAAAGGAAAAAGAACACTCCACTCACCACGACAAGCACTTTTAAGCCAATTATACCGTAAAGTATTCCTCCTAATACAGGAGTAGCTACATTAGACAATGCTTGAATACCATTAACAATTCCATTGGCTTGCTCAAGCTTTTCCTTTTCTACAAGTACTGGAATACTGGCCATTACTGTAGGTGCATACATAGCACTAACTAACGAAAGCAGTACCATCACAGCACCAATAAGCAAAATGGATCCATTCCCAATTGCTAGCATTGCAAAGAAAATAAAAACAATTATGCTACTAATACAATCGAAAATCACCATTAAATTACGTCTATTAAACCTATCAGCAATTGCCCCTCCAAGAGGTGATAGTAAAATTGGAATGCTCGATATCGCAAATAGTACTGCAAAAAGATCTGCACGCCCTGTAATATCAAGTACATATAGTGAAAGAGCGAATCTTAAGAGAGCAGATCCTAAAATAGAAATAATTTGCCCAACCACCATCAGGTTAAAATCTTTTGAAAAGCCTTTTCTTTTTATCTGTGATTCCATTTCGATAGCCACCTTCCTTTTAGTCAATGGATTTTGAATTCCTAATAACCGTCATTCAAGAGTGAAAGTAAAGAAACTATAATTTTCTTTTCGAATAGCAAGGACAAGGAGAGTACTAAAAACATTAAGGACGGCATTGTAATATAAACTTCCATTACAGACCGACTGTCGGTTTATATTTATTATATGGTACATATCCAAAAAAAGGAACTTATATTTTATTTATTCTTCATTTTTCTGTACTTGGTGCTGTTAAATCTGCATTTCACTCGTTTATCATAGATTCACAAGTTGCTTCTCTAAACAAAGTAATCCCCCACAAACAGAGCATTCAGTATTTGAAGATCATTGGGAATTAGACAACAAAAAGCTAGTCCCTTTTTTGGACTAGCTATGGAAATATTCTTTAATTTGTTCAATTAACGCTTTTGTTGCTTGACTTACATAACGATCCACTCGATAAACAATTGACAAACTGCGTCTTGGTGCGTAGTCCTGAATATGTATGATCTTTAAAGATGGATCATTCATCTGTTGGATTAACTGATTGGGCTGTATAGTGGCACCTATATTCGCTCTAACAAGATTAATAATCGACGTAACTGAATTTGTCTCAAGAACAGAATTTAATTGAAAACCATGTTTTTTTACAGTCTCCTCCACAATTTCCCTCCCTACAAAGCCTTCTGGATATATAACCACTGGCAAATCTTTTAATTCTACTATGCTTATACTTTCTCGATTTGCAATTGGATGCTCCTTCGAAACAATTAGCACGTATTCCTCCTGACATAAGGGAATCGTAACAAGTCGGTCATTCGGAAGAACGTTTATAGCAATGCCCAGATCGACTTCATTTTCAAGAACTTGTCGCACAATTTCGACAGACGACAAAATCTTTAATTTAACATTAGGGAATTTTTGGTGAAAATCGATGACAAGCTGTGTAATTCGATAATCTAAATCTGATGGCATAATTCCTACTCTTATCTCTCCACTTTTCATTTCCTTTAAATCTTTAATGGAGTCTTTGACGTTTTGTAATATATCTAATATTTCTGTTCCGTACCTTAACAATAGCGAGCCTGCCTCGGTAAGTATAATTTTTTTGCCAATCCGATCAAACAGTGGCATACCAACCTCATCCTCAAGTACTCGTATTTGCTGACTTAGCGTCGGCTGGGAAATACCTAGTTTTTCAGCAGCTTTTGTAAAGTGTAACTCCTCACAAACAGCCATAAAATAATGAAGATGGCGAATTTCCAATATATCACGACCTATCATAGTTAATACCTATCATTGTAATAGTAATAATAGTATTGTTCAATTATCTGCAATGTTATAGACTTCAAATTGTGATTATTATTAGCTATAGAAGGAGTTGAAAGAGAATGACTGTAAAACGTACGATTATTCCAATTATCGCTATTATTTTAGCTTCCCTTAATCTACGCCCCGTTATAACTTCCGTTTCTCCGTTGTTAGGAACTATTCGGGAGTCATTACAAATGAGTGCTGCTACTGCAAGTTTATTAACATCATTAGCAGTACTATGTATGGGCTTATTTGCGCCATTTGCAATAAAACTTGCCAATCGCTTTAGCATTGAGCGGACCATTGCTTACTCACTTATTCTTATTGGAATGGCAACAGCTGCAAGATTTTTTGCCTACTCTGCATGGGTAATGCTGCTAACAGCCTTTCTTTCTGGCATTGGCATCGCTATCGTAGGGCCTTTATTATCAGGCTTTATTAAACAAAAATTCACGAATCCTTCTCGTATAGTCGGTATATATTCGTTAGCATTAGTTATAGGAGCTTCGCTTGGCTCAGGTCTTTCTATACCTTTAAGCACCCTTTTTCATACATGGCAAGCATCTACTGCATCATGGGCAATTCTTGCTGTCATCGCTGTTTTCTTTTGGTGGAAACCAATTGTGAAACATCCAGTCGATACGACTACCTCAGACACCTCTAGTGCTGAAAATAATTTAAAGCAACTCCTAACAAATCAAAAAGCTTGGCTATTAACTGGTTTCTTTGGTTTAATGGCTTTCATGTTTTATACAATTATGGCTTGGTTGCCACCTATAGGGGAGGACATGGGCTATAGTAAACAAGAGGCTGGAATGATGTTGACACTATTAACGGTTGCCCAAATGCCTGCAACGTTTTTAGTGCCCATTTTAAATAGTCGTTTTCAGCATAGAGCTGTATGGTTAGTAGGCTGTTCATCATTAGAAATAATTGGTTTATTGATGCTACTGTTTTCTTTAAATCCTTGGTTAAGCAGTGTTCTGATCGGCCTTGGTGCAGGGGGTCTATTCTCATTAGGACTAACATTACCAATTGATGAAGCCAAAGATATCAAAGAGGCAAGTTTATTGGCTGCTATGACACAATCAGTTGGCTTCGTATTTGCTGCACTTGGCCCTTTCTTTGTTGGTCTAATACGAGATTTCACTGGAAATTTTACAGCCGCAATTATTTGCATGATCATCATCGTCATGGCTATGATCCTTATTCAAATAAAAATTGGGAATCAGAAGCAACCGCACATCAATCATGTCCACATAAAAAAGACGACTTTCTAGCAAGGAAGGTCGTCTTTTATTTAAAGAATTGTTTATTGCACCTTTTCTACCATCACGCTATTCTCCTAATCAAGCAACCTATGAAATCTCTCCACTACACTTTCATTTCATATTCAGTTCACAAAGAGGTGTTATAGTAACATAGAAGATAACTTTTATTGTTGATGAAAATAAGGAGGATTCTAAATATTGCAAGAGACTTCAAAAGATTCTACTAAACTTACAGATTGGCGACGCTTTGTGCGCCTAGTGAAACAAGCTGAGCCACCAATATGGCTTTTAATTATTGCATTAGTGATGAGTTTAACGACTACGGGCGTAGGATTTATCGTGCCATTATTTACAAAAAAATTAGTGGATGGCTTTTCCTTAGCATCCCTTGATTATTGGCAAATTGTTTTGTTAGGTATTGCTTTTATCGCGCAAGCTATTGCAAGTGGGCTTTCCATTTATTATTTAAATCGTGTCGGACATCATGTTGTTGCGAAATTACGTGATCAACTTTGGAGAAAGCTACTTCATTTACCTATTCCATATTATGATGAAAATGATACAGGTGAAACATTAAGTCGTGTTACGAATGACACAGCTGTCGTCAAAGAGTTGATTACAGAACACCTTGCAAACTGTTTATCGGGTGTAATTTCTATTATAGGATCAATCATCATTCTATTAATTTTAGATTGGAAAATGACCTTAGTAATGCTAATAGCAGTTCCACTTGCCATGGTTATTTTAATGCTATTAGGGAAGCGTATGTTTGTCATTTCAAAAGGAATGCAAGATGAGACAGCAAAATTTACGGCAGTGCTCAATCAAGTATTACCTGAAACACGCTTAGTAAAGGCTTCAAATGCTGAGAATATCGAATATGAGCGTGGCAAGAAAGGTATTACCAACCTCTTTACGTTCGGCTTAAAAGAAGCGAAAATTCACGCGCTTATTTCGCCACTTATTTCATTTGTCTTAATGTCAGTACTTGTGGCCATTATTGGCTACGGTGGTGTACGAGTATCTTCAGGAGAGCTTACAGCTGGCGACATGGTAGCATTTATTTTATATTTAATCCAAATCATCATGCCGATGACCCAATTAACGATGTTCTTTACACAGCTTCAAAAAGCAATGGGTGCTACCGAGCGAATTAGTGCATTACTTGAGCATGAAGAGGAAAATATTTTCGAAGGAAACACATTAGAAAAAGTGGATCAGCCGATTTATGTAAAAAATGTTGACTTTGCTTATGGAGAAGAACCGATTTTAACAGATATTAATTTTACCATTGAACCAGGAAAAGTAACGGCTATCGTTGGACCCAGCGGCGGCGGTAAAACCACTACATTTTCTCTGTTGGAGAGATATTATCAACCTACTAGCGGAATCATCAAACTTGGAGATACGCCAATCGATACATTCTCTCTGCACTCTTGGAGAAGTCAAATCGGTTATGTTGCGCAGGAAAGTGCACTGCTATCTGGTACGATTCGAGAAAATATTTGCTATGGCATTGACAGAGAGGTGCAGGATGAAGAGCTTGAAAGAGTTGCCAAAATGGCCTATGCCGATCAATTTATCAACGAACTATCAGATAAATTTGACACGGAAGTAGGAGAACGTGGTATTAAGCTTTCTGGCGGTCAACGACAACGCATCTCTATCGCAAGAGCATTGTTACGTGACCCTCAAATATTAATGTTAGATGAAGCAACTTCTAGTCTAGATAGTAAATCGGAAATTTATGTTCAAAAAGCATTAGATAATTTAATGCAAGGTAGAACAACTCTAGTGATTGCACACCGCCTTTCAACAGTTGTAGATGCAGATCAAATTCTTTTTGTAGAGAAAGGGCATATTACGGGCAGTGGTACTCATGATACACTTTATGAGACACATGATATGTATCGAGAGTTTGCTAAGCAGCAATTACGTATTAAAGAGGAATAACGAAGGGACTTGTTAGCATGACAAAGCTATTAGTTGTGGATGATGATGCGCATATTCGAGAATTAATAAAGGTATTTTTACAAAATGAAGGGTTAGAAGTTATAGAGGCAACGGACGGTGTAGATGCACTGTCCAAATTGGATTCTGATAAGGTGGATATGATTATCATGGATATTATGATGCCGAAAATGGATGGCTGGGAATTATGTGAAGAAATACGTTCCTTTAATGAGAATCTACCAATCTTAATGCTTACTGCAAAGGGTGAAACCTCACAAAAGATAAAGGGCTTTCATCTTGGAACGGACGATTATCTTGTTAAACCATTTGAGCCAGCAGAGCTAATTGTCCGTGTGAAATCAATACTTAAAAGATACCATATTTCCCTATCTCAACTTGTGGAAGCTGGCAATGTCAAATTAAATCGTAATACATATGAAGTCTTTTATAACGGTGAATCTTTAACACTTCGATTAAAGGAATTCGAACTATTATTTGCGTTAGCCAGTTATGCTGGGAAAACTTTTTCACGTGAACAGCTAATCGAAGAAATTTGGGGGTACGATTACGAAGGTGATGAACGTACAGTCGATGTTCACATTAAAAGACTTCGGCAACGTTTCCCACAAGAAACAAGTGGATTTGCTATTCGTACAATTCGCGGTCTAGGCTATCGATTGGAACTTGATTCATGAGAAAACTAAAATTCTTTTTAAAGCTTTTTATAACTTTAATGCTTCTACTTATCATCAACATCATATTTGCTTTTATTTCTTACCACATAACGTCCTGGCTTTATGATTGGTTAGGCAATCATCCACAAGGTTTCTGGCTTCAATTATGGACCGTAGTTGGTGTTTTTGTTCTCTTTGCTTGCTCTGTTATCATCACCTTTTTAATTGGGCTAAAAAAACAACGAAACTATTGGGATTCGATTGTAGATGCATTAAGCCGAATTGCTAAAGGTGATTTTACCGTTAAATTAGATCTTAAAGCAGATGAAGATCAGTTCGGTCAACTAATACATGGCATCAATCATATGGCAGTCGAATTAGGCGAACTAGAAAGAATACGCCAAGAATTTATCTCGAACGTATCTCATGAAATTCAGTCACCTCTAACATCTATTAATGGCTTCGCTAAAGCATTACAAAACATGGACCTACCAGAGGATAAGCGACAGCATTATTTAACAATCATTGAGATGGAAAGTAATCGACTATCGAAAATTAGTGACAATTTGCTAAAGCTAACAGCATTAGAATCACAACATCCCCCATTCGAGCCAAAACACTACCGACTCGATAAGCAATTGCGCAATGTAGTGCTAGCACTAGAACCAAATTGGTTAGCTAAAAATATAGAGATGGCTCTGCAATTAGAAAACCTATCGGTAATGGCGGATGAAGACTTAATGAATCAAGTATGGATGAATTTACTTAGCAACAGCATTAAATTCACTCCAGCAGCTGGCACCATTACAATATCTACGTCGACGCAAATGGATATGATCACTATTGCCATTCATGATAATGGTATTGGTTTATCGGCGGAACAACAAAAGTATGTTTTCGAACGATTTTATAAGGCCGACCAATCGAGGACAGCTGAGAATGGCGGAAGTGGTTTAGGGCTATCCATTGTTAAAAAAATCATTGATATGCATAATGGAACAATTACTGTTGAAAGCGAGCTTGCTGAATTTACAACGTTTCTTGTAACACTACCACTAGAACTTTCGTTTAAAAAAACATCTGCTGAATGAAGATAAATCAGACTCGTGCAAACGAATAAGAGATTCTTTCTTTCGTCTGCACGAGTTTATTTGGCAGACGAACTAGTAAGCTACTTTTCTAAAATATTGATAAACTTTTTCGAGTTTTTTGCTTTGCCTCCCCTTCTTACTTTCCATATTGCCGAATTCAAAAAACTTCACTTGTTTAATGCCAACAAAATTAAATAACGCTCTTTTCATTAATATTTTATGCGCATTATTCAGCCATAATAGTGGATATTTGGTTGGCCCCTTCATTGTCGAAATGCACACCACTGATTTTCCTTTTAGAAGCCCCTCAGGAAATAACCCCTTTTTATCTTTATAGGCAAAATTGGCCGCAAACAATTGATCAATATACCCTAGAAGCATTGCTGGTGGCCTTCCCCACCATATCGGATAGACAAAAACGATTTTATCAGCCCACCTAATTTGTTCTCGATATTTCTCAAGCTTTGGATCACGAAACATATCTCGACGGCGTTTATGTTCATCAAATACTAAAAGCGGATTAAACTGCTCCTCATATAAATCTACTACTTGAATCTCCTTTATGAACGGATTGTCATTACAGCCCTTAATAGCCTCATGTAAAAAAGCATAATTCAAACTTTTATGATTGGGATATGTATAAATAATTAATGTATTCATCATGCATCCTCCATTACTTATCATTTGATAATAAAATAATAATTCACCCCATTTTAGTTGTCAAATGATAATTGTTTTAAGATAAGTTTTTTGTTATCTTGTCAGTAAGAGGTGAACAAGTGTGGACAAAAAAGTATTATTCAATCAGTTTGTAGCATTTACAGCAGCAGTACACCAAGTAACGCATGAATTAACTCAAAACGTTAAAATCGATAATATTACACCCGTACAATATAAAATTCTTGAATATATTAAAGTAAGCCAACCAGTCACACCTACCGAAATTAGTGACTGTCAGCATATGTCATTACCTAATACAAGCCGTGAATTACGAAAATTACAGGAAAGAAAGTTTATTGAAAAAATTAGCGATACCGAAGATCGAAGGAAGCACTATGTTTGCCTTACAGAAGATGGAGAAAAAATAATGGAGGAAGCATTCGCCTGTATAGAAGACCGCTTTCAACAACTTATCCAACATGCATCTAAGAAAGATTTAGAAGATATTCATAATGCATTAAACATTCTTGATAATAAGATTTTTCATCAAAAATCATAAATTCAATCAATTTTTCTATAATATAATTGGATCTATTTAGTGGTTTCCTTACTGCTATCATTTAGAAAAAGTTTAACGCAGTTACATATTCACATTTTTACTCTTTCTTTAATAGTCTAAGGATGTAAGAAGGAGGAGACATAAGTGGAAGTAGCAGTGTTAGACAAGAAGTGGATAAAAGAACATTTTGAAACACTTCCATTATGGCAACAGTCAGCATATACAGACTTCGCTGCCATGGTTGCGGATGAAGCAAATACGTTTCCCTGTATTCCAGCTAGAAAAGGTTTTTTGTCGAACGAGCTTCGCTATAGTTTCATCGGAGATCCACGTGAGGAGCAATCGATAAAGACCCTAGCACAATGTTTAAAGGAATACGATAAGTACTCTCATACATTCGGAAAATATACAACTCATACCATTTTCTTCAAAACCCCTAATGATATGCATAATAATTTCGATGTTGAGGATTATAGACATTTATTTTGGTCCGTTTTAAACAATTTAACTAAATTTGATGATATCGATTGGCCAAAGGAAATTCCAACCGATCCATCGCATCATGAATGGGAATTTTGTTTTAACGGTGAGCCTTATTTTGTGTCTTGTGCAACGCCCGCACATAAATTGCGCAAGAGTCGTAATTTTTCTACTTTATTAATGGCATTTCAGCCACGCTGGATATTTGAAGAAATGAACGACTCTACTGTATTTGGTCGAAAATTAAAGAAGCTTATTCGTCAACGCATTACCGAATACGATGCTATTTCAGCTCATCCTGATTTAAAATGGTATGGGCAAGAAGGTAGTTATGAATGGAAGCAGTATTTTTTAAGCGATGATAATAGTAGTCCATCGAAATGTCCTTTTTTACGCATGCAAAATTCTCTGCTCTTTCCACAGAACAAAGAACAATAATCCTCGGCGTAATTGCGTCCAGAGGCTTTAGGCAACAGATGTTTTTCACGCGAAAGCGTAGCGGCAGCAACAACAGCACGATGTTGGTCACTCAGTCGTTACCACAGGACGTGGCGCTCTAAGACTGAGTTCCTCTATTACAGCGGATGTTTTTTGTACCGAAAGCGTAGCGACAGGGACACCCGCTGAAAGAAGTTAAACATGCTTACCGTGTTTTTGCCTTTTCATTACAATCCAAGTCGCAATTCCTATGATGACGATAAAAAGCAGGCTCACGAAAAAACCGAGTCTGCTTGTTTTTTCCCCTAACGTCCCAGACACCGTCATCACAATGAGTAATATTCCGATATAAGTCTTCACATGCTCCCACTTCGACAGCTCCATTAGCTTCCTATATGTCACTAATATAAAGAGCCAGTTATAAATCAGCATTAAACCCGCAGCTGTAACCAAATATTCAAAAATCTTTTCTGGCATAAGGAAGCCTATAACAATAGTTATGATTAAACCACTAGCTAAAAAAAGAAATGCAGGAAATGGAATTTTCATGTTCCCTTTTTTAGCCAAGGAAGCTGGGGCATCATGATCCTCGGCCAGTGTAATAAGGATCGTTATGACCGCATATAAAGAGCCTACCATTGTTGAAAAACCTGCAATTATTAAAACACCATTAAAAATGTCTGCAAAAAAAGGTATGTGATAACCATTAAGCGCAGTTATAAATGGGCTCTCCTCAATATTAAAGTCCTTCCAAGAAACAAGCGCCAAGGCAAGCATAATAGCCATTATAAAAATGACAGTTATAGCAATAATCATAACCTTTCCAGCTTTCGGTGCTTCTTTAGGATTTTTTAAATCAATGACCATTAAACCCATAACCTCAATTCCTCCAAATGCATAAAAGGCATATAGCAATCCCAGCCAAATTCCTTTCACACCCTGTGAGAAAAATTCTTCATAATTCGCATGCAATGCATCGAGTGTCGTTGATTCCGTATTAAATCCTTTTATTATTAAGACTACCGCTACTATAATAAACATCACAACTGCTGCTGCCTTTAACGCACCAAAAATATTTTGAAAGTTTTCAAAGCCCTTCATACCCGTAAGAATAACGGCTAATCCAAGTGCAGCATAAATAGATGCTGCAACCCATAATGGCAGCGCCGGAAACCAAAACTTCGTAAAAATACCAAGCGCCGTCAATTGGCTACCCATAATAAGTATCTCAGAAATCAAGTAAATCCAGCCATTACTAAATCCTGCCCAATTTCCAAAAGCTTGCTTTGCGTAAGTACAGAATGATCCTTTATCTGGATTGTCAACTGACATCTTCACAAGAGCATCGTAGACAATGTACGTAGCAATCGCCGCTAGCAAAAAAGGAATCACAACAGCAGGACCACTCTTATGAATGGCCATACTTGTCCCAAGAAAAAATCCTGTTCCTAGTGTACAACCTATACCGAGAAGCGAAAGCTGCCACCAAGACAACCTCCCTTTACTTGTTTTAGATGTCATTTTTGATCACCCCTCCTGCCTTTTGCTACTTTCTTAACAATGGCAATGTCATGCAACGAATGCCACCACCGCCCTTTTCAAGCTCCGAGACTTCAATTTCTATCAAATTTTTCTTTTGCAATTGTGGATGCTTCGTCCATTGCTGCTTCGTTGCTTGCTTACTAATCAACAATGTTTCGGGATTAAGATTAATAAAATTGATATCAGGGATTGTATTATATTTTTCAAGCCAGTAAACGTCAAAGCCATGGTGATTTAAAAATTGCTCAGTCATTTCAAAACGACTTGTTTGAGCTGTAAACACGTGTACAGGAAAATAACGCATAAAGTTTTTAGCTATTAGCAGATTAGCGTTCGTAACATTACAGTTCATATCTAAATGAAGTGTATCGGAGCGTCTTGGCAAATCAATGATCGCAATTTCTGAAAATCCTTCTTGGAAGATGCGATTCTTGATACTTTCCACTGCCTCTAATGTTGTTCTCATTCCAATATTTATAAGCACGGCATCCTTATTTAAGATCAGCACGTCTCCACATTCTAAAGCAGTAGAAGATTGTTTAACTTTTAAATTTTTTTCTGGAAACCACTTTTCTAATAATGAGTGAGCATGTTGATACTCTGGACGCCTTAGCGAACTACCTGCCTCTCCAAGGAAAATACTATTTCCTATAACACAGGCAAGATCGCGCACAAAGTACCTATTAATAAGCTGCTCACTTACAGTATTCTCTTCATTTGTTAGCTCTTTCGAATAATCAATAACATGGACACCCTCATTTTCTAATGTTGTCTTAAATTCCATGAAATTCTCCATCGCTTTTACATGATTGACAGCAGCACTCCACCCTACATTTTCAGCGATTGTTAAATCTGTTACATCTAATTTTGAAGGTGCACAAAGCATAACAACCTTTAGCTCTTCATGCTCCGTCCAACAATTTACTTGGAATGAATCCATAATGTATTCTCCCCTTCTTCATGACTATCTCTGTTAGCGTTACCACCAAGATTGGGATTATACAAATTAAAGGAGGATTTTTTTGTTATATAGATAATTCATATATAAGTATAAAAACAATTAAAGAAATGAGTGTAACTATGGAATACAATCAATTATGCCTCGGCATAATTGCGTCCGGAATCGGCTTTGTGCTCGCACAAAGCCGATTCCGTGACATCCGCCGGAGGCTTTAACTTCTTTCAGCGGATGTTTGGACACCCGCTGAAAGAAGTTAAATTTTTAAGACAATATGTAGGACACCAACCCATCATTTTACCTGGTTCAGTTGTATTAATTCTCAATAACGAAAATGAAGTGTTATTACAAAAGAGACACGATGGAGGCTGGGGTCTTCCAGGTGGTTTGATGGAATTAGGAGAAAGCTTAGAAGATACCGCAAAAAGAGAAGTGTTAGAAGAAACAGGATTGGTTATAGAGGACCTAAAGTTATTAGATATTTTTTCTGGTCCAGAGTATTATCTTAAAGTTTCGAATGGGGATGAATTTTACTCAGTTACGGCAGTCTATTATACAAGAAATGTTAAAGGCGATTTAGTTATTGATTATAAAGAATCAGAGACAATGCAATATTTCTCACTCTTAAAGTTACCGGATGGATTAGATAGCAGATATATTGAACCATATGTAACACAGTTAGTTATAGAATAATATTTAGAGAGAAAACTTATCACGTCTTCTCTCATTAAAGTGTTGAACAACTGATTTAAGTAAAAACTGCCACTTGTAAGTCTCCATCAATGAAAATACTGATGATAAGCTTGCTCAGCATCCATTTCGCTTGTAAAAATGAACATATCGTTTGTTAGCGGATAATACGACTCAAAGAGAAATAGCGCCAGCTCCTTTAGATTATCCGGATTGTTCACTACTACCGCTTCCTGTATGTTTACTACTTCCTGAATATGTGGATGTCGATAAAAAATATAAACGATATCCCCTGCATTATATTGCTGTTGTTTCATTCCATCACCTTCCTATGCCTTTTCACTAGTTTGATGTAAGAAGATGTTAAATATAATTAATTTTTAATTCTCATGTAGATATTCATTGGAATATTTCCCTACTAACAACACTCCCTATCATAAAATGTCACAAATAGAATATAAATAATCATGTGATACACTTCACAAATGCAGAATTTTCCGAATTATTTGGTATACTTAAGAAAAGGAGGGAAAAATATGATTAAACAATCAGTTATTGAAAATGTACTTGAAGCTGCCCTTTCTACAGGTGGCGATTTTTCCGAAGTTTTCATCGAGGATAAGTTCGTTAATGAATTAACATTACAAAGTGGAAAAATTGAACAAAGTATTTCAGGGCGTGACTTTGGCATTGGTATACGCATTTTTTCCGGTCTTCAGAGTATCTACACATACACAAACGATTTTTCAGAGGAGGGCTTACTAGCAGCAGCAAAACGAGCAGCACTTGCCATTAAAGGAGGTACTACTGGAACGATTCAACCTCTAAAAAAAGAAATTATAACGCCAATTCATAACATTATCATTCTACCAAACAGTGTAGAGCATACTAGAAAAGCAACGATCATGCGGCAGGCTAATGACATTGCTAGAAATTATGATGAACGCATCAGTCAAGTTAGAGTTCGTTATCTTGACGAAGAGCAACATGTTTTAATTGCCAACTCAGAAGGAAAATTTGTAGAAGATACGCGTATTCATAGTCGACTTGCCATCCAAGCAACTGCCTCCGAGGGCAAAGAAATGCAAACGGGCTTCTATGGTCCTGGCGCACATGCGGGCTTTGAATTTATTGAAAATCTAAATCTAGAACACTATGCTGGTGAAGCTGCACGTATTGCGGTCACTATGCTTCATGCCGATGAATGTCCTAGCGGTAAATTCCCAGTCATCATTGATAATGAATTTGGTGGTGTTATATTTCACGAGGCTTGTGGTCACGGACTTGAAGCTACAGCCGTCGCGAAAAACAATTCCGTTTTTGCAAACCGTATTGGTGAAAAAGTTGCCCCTGATATTGTTACATATATTGATGATGGCACACTTCCAAACGAATGGGGTTCTCTTAACATTGATGATGAAGGGGAAAAAACGCAAAAAAACATCTTAATTGAAAATGGTATTTTAAAAGGTTACATGATTGATAAATTTAATGCACGCCGTATGAATGCTGAACCAACTGGATCTTCACGACGCCAATCCTATCGTTTCAATCCAACATCTCGTATGACGAACACATATATCGCTCCAGGCACATCTACTCCTGAAGAAATTATTGCATCTACCGAATATGGTATTTATGCGAAATATATGGGTGGTGGGCAAGTAAATCCATCGACTAGTGACTACAACTTCGCGGTAATGGAAGCTTATATTGTTAAGGATGGAAAAATCGATCGTCCAGTACGTGGTGCAACACTTATAGGAAACGGAGCAAAAACATTGCAGCTAGTTGATCGGGTTGGTAATAATCTTGCGCACGGAGCTGGCATGTGCGGATCAATTAGTGGTAGTCTTCCCGTCAATGTAGGCCAGCCGATGATTCGTGTTAGTGAAATGACAGTTGGAGGAACAAAGGGGGAATAATTCATGAACATTGTTGAATATCAAGAAAAACTATTAAATAAGGCGATAGAGGCGGGTTTTAAAGAGGCAGAAGTTTATTATGAACGAAAAAACTCTTTTCAGTGCATGCTTTACGAAGGGCAGATTGATAGCTATGAAACGTCTGAGGATGGAGGGCTAAGTCTACGTGGGCTGCACAACGGAAAAATGGGTTACGCCTATACAGAGAAATTAGACAATGATTCTATTTCCTTTTTAATCAACAGTGCAAAAGAAAATGCAGACATTCTAGATGAAGATGAGGGCATAGATATTTTTGAAGGCAGTAATGAATACACGCCATATGAATTTTACAATGAAGAATTAGAGACTATTGGGATTCCTGAAAAAATAGAGCTACTTCGTTTAATTGAACAAAAAATTCGTGCGTACGATACGCGCATTGTAACGCTTGATTATTGTTTACTTCAAGAATATAGTACTGAACGTTCATTAGCGAATAGTAAAAACCTTTCCTTATCACATAAGGAGAACGGCTTAGTCATCTTCCTTTCCACAGTAGTCAAAGTAGGTGAGGAACTAAAAACGGGTAGTTATTTGAAAATGACACGCGATTTTCATTCTCTCAATGCTGATGAAATTGCAAAAGCAGCTGCAGAGGAAGCTCTTGCGAATCTAGGTGAAAAGTCGATTCCATCTGGAAAATATCCAATTATCCTACGCTCTGATGCGACAGCTTCTTTACTAAGTACTTTTATGCCTATTCTGTCAGCTGAAAATGCACAAAAGGATCAATCTTTATTAAAAGGGAAAGTCGGACAAAAAGTGGCGTCAGATGCTTTTACATTATTGAATGCCCCATTCCATCCTGAAGCTTTGTCTGGAGCAAGCTTTGACTGTGAAGGTGTTGCAACAAAGGAGCAGTCCATAATTTTAGATGGAACACTGCAAACACTATTACACAATCGAAAAACGGCAAAAAAGGAAGGCTGCGAAACAAGTGGGCATGCACATAAAAACTCATACAAAGGCACTTTATCAATCGCACCTCAAAATTTATATATTTCACCAGGTAAGCGATCGCAGGAGGAGTTAATTGCCTCAGTCTCTGAAGGAGTACTTATTACTGAATTATCTGGCCTTCACTCCGGTACGAATACAGTTTCTGGTGATTTCTCAGTCGCGGCAAAAGGTTTCCATATTCAAGATGGCAAAATTGCATCACCAGTAAAACAAATGACAATAGCCGGGAACTTCTTTGAGTTCTTAAATAATATCGAAGAAATTAGCTCCGAACTTTTCTTCTTGCCAGATGGATATGGCTCCGCCTCCCTCCTTGTGAAAGAATTATCTGTAACAGTAGAATAAAGCGGAAGCGGATTTATTGAGTGATGCTTCAAATGTTCAGTCACTGCCCCCCTTGTCGCGGACTTAATGCAAACTAATTTTCAGCAGGATTACGGGGCTTAATAAATAATATACAATCAAAAAAGCAAGTCTCCTTTTAATGGCTACTTGCTTTTCTACTTTAATTTATTTTGTCAAATCAATTTTTTTATTTAATAAATAAATAGTTATACCGCCAACAGTCATAGACAGCAATTCTCCAACTCCTACTGTAAACCATGTCGCCCAAAACGGAAGATCATAGAGAATTGTTAATTGTCCTGCAACGGTGAACATTGATATTGAAAAAATCAATGCAGTTATAACCATTTTCACAATAACATTTGTTATATTTTTCGTTACTCTTCGACAAAGAATTAGAACGAGAAATGTCGCAATTCCACCAATGGGTACATCTAATATCCACGTTGGTGACATGAAATTAGCGAGTACTACTCCTAGAGTCACGGCTAACACATAGCGCTTGTTGTACAATGCCAGATAATTGAACATCTCCGACAAACGTAGTTGTACAGCCCCAAAACTAATGACTGACAATAAAACAGTTACAGCCACATATAAAGCTGCAACAAGTGCCGTCTTTGTAAGTTCAGTTACAGAAGTACGGCTTGAATTTTTTACAATAGATGTATTCAATTTTATTCTCCTTTGTAAAATAGCACATCCGCTATTTTAGTAATAACTACGGCCAAAGGAAGAGAGCTTTTCACCCTATCTGAAGTGCCGCAGTGCAAGCTAAATTTTGCTTACTTGCGTATTATAGCAAAAAAATTTATTATTGAACAATATTATTTAGTAAGCCATCCGCCATCAATCGGTATAATTGAACCATGTATATAATCAGCTGATTGACTAGCCAAATAAAGTGTTAAACTCGCCACTTCACTTGGTTGAGCCCACCGTCCTGCAGGCGTTTCATTGGCGACCCATTTTGCGATTTCTCCATCACCTTCAAAATCTGCCTTGTTCATCGGTGTTTGAATGGCTCCAGGTGCAATGGCATTGGCACGAATTCCTTCACGACAATAATCTAAGTCTAACTGCTTTGTATAGCCTACAATCGCATGTTTAGACGCTGTATACGCCGCCCCGCCACCGCCAGCAACAAGCCCTGCAATTGACGCCATATTAACGATTATGCCTGATTTTCGTTTTACCATATGGGGCAATATCGTATTTGTCACAAAAAAAGTACCTTTTACATTGGTATTCATAATTTTATCCCAAAGCGCTTCATCTGTATCGAGTGTTTTTGCAAAGCCATCTAAAATGCCTGCGGTATTTAATAAAATATCTACCTGCTTAAATATTGAAATCGCAGCTTCAAATGCTTGCTCTACATCGTCCTTATTGCATACACTACCTACCCTATAGGCAAATTGTTCAGGATATTGGTGATGTAGATTTACTAAACCGTACTCATCTAAATCAAATCCGAATACACTCGCCCCATTTTCTAAAAATGCAATAGCTTGGGCATGTCCAATTCCTGAAGAAGCCCCCGTTACAAATATTGTTTTACCCTTATATTCTTCAAACGTCATTGATCTCTCTCCTTAAAAAACAAAGAAACCACCTCATTTGAGATGGCTCTTCCGATTAATTGACAATTATCCAATCTTCCGCTAATAAATCACAGACTGTCGGTGTGAACATAGTATAGCCCTCACCACGTACATTAATTAAAAAATAAGGATTCAAAGTCTCGCCATCATGTTCGCTTTGTCCAACAAGCTTCACATACAATTCGGCACCACCCCAATTTTTACGAATTACTTTCTCTCCGGCTTTTAAGCGTGGTAATATCTCTTCAAACGTCATTTAAATTCATCCCTTTATTTACATTCTTTATCGGATTAGTATACTGGAATTCTTAAATGTTTACAACCTGATATAAGTACTGCTAAGATAACTAGCCCTCAAGCAAACGCATTAGAGTCCACGATGATTGTATAAGTATAGCGTTGGCCATTTAAAACTCCCAAAATTCAAGCAATTGTCCAGCTTAACATTGACATTTCAAGCCTTCTGTAATTTTCTCTACACGTAAACTATTAATCCATCTTCTTCTTCATTTGTACTTGCCCAGTTTTCACTTCTAGTCCATTCTCCATTAAATAGCTAGTGGCTGGATTGCTTGCTAAAAAGTTAACTGTAGCCAGATTTACTTTGTGATTTGCAATGCTTGCGATAAAGTGTGGTATATTTTCTACATTGCTATTCTGCAATAGCTCTAATTGATAAAGTACTATGTGGTCGATGGCTCCATCCTTACCCCATACGGTTCTATATAACATATAGCCAATCGCTTCATTATTCTCATTGTAAAAAACTTTAGCTTCTCCTTGCTTGTTGCTTTGCCAGCTACATTGCCAAGGAACATCCTCCTGATAAAAAGATAAATGTGATAGCTGCTCTGGCCGAATAGTTTCCACATAAATTGCGTTTTGCTCCTCTACTTTTGCTTCATATTCGCCACTTAAAAATAGCAATTGATTTGTAATTGTATAACCATATTTCTCATATAGCGCAATGGCTATTTTATTTTCTTTTATAGCTTCAAGTGTTGCAACTTCCACATTCTCTCTTTCATAAATGGCGATTGTTTCTTCCATTAAAGCACGAGAAACTCCTTTACCGCGATAGTCTGGAGAAATGCCCGTTCCACCATTCCAAGAGGTTTTCTTACCATCTATTTGTCTAAAGCCATTTAATACAATGCCTACAGGATTATTCTGATCAAATGCGACTATTGAAAGCTCTGGCGATAGTCCTTCACCAACAATTCGGTTTAAAAACTTTTCTTCATTCATTTCTATTTGTACAAAATACCCCTCAAAGCCTTTATTCCAAGTTTTTAAAGTTTCCTCTAAAGTGCACTGTGAGACTGTTTTTATTTCCATGTTTTTCTCCCATCCCTTGCTTAATTAGAGTTACTACCTAAAAGTGGTAGATCTTCTAAAGTTAGTTTTTTTATTATTTCATACCCATTTCCAGGACCTTTTGGTTTCACAATAACCATTCCCATATTAGAAATATTCCCTAATCCAACACCTTCGGGAAAGCTATGGGCAATGATCACTTGATTCGTACCCTGCGGTGGCTTTCTTTCTAACACTGATTGGAGATTTGATAATATATTTGTTTTTTCATCGATAGGAACATTCCCACCCAATTTATAAATTTCATAACCAATTGGGTCAATTTGGATATAGGCATAAGGAAATGCAAGCTGTGCCGTTTGAAACGTACGACAAAAAGGACTTGCGACAATCGGTGAACTAATCGGAATTTGTAAATAGCGAAGTATTTGTCCAAAATAAATTGCCTCCCTTCGCCCAACTTCAGACAAATTTCTTTGAGTATAACAATCTTGAAAATTTAAATATGGCTGATCCACGCCTTCAGTTGATTTACCATGCCTTGCATACAAAACAAATCCACCCTTTTTCAATAAATCGAGGATTGTTTTATCCAATTATTCCATCTCCTCCTAATAGAGTACCATTTTGATTATTAGTAATATATGAAATGAATTGCTCAAAAAATGTAAAAGGAAAGTTGAATCATCTTTTCGCATAGTGAAGCAGCTAATTTAGCTGGTAAACTCCTCTACTTCGTCGCTAAAACTCCCCATTCCGCCGCTAAACTCCTCTACTTCGCCGGTAGCGGATTTTGGTTTCTCGCTTTCACATATAAAAAACATTGTTGCTAAAGTTTCTTTTTATCACTGCCAGAAAATACATGCTATGTGAAGTGGTTGTTTTGTCGGAGGGCCAAGCTTTAATTAACACGATAGTTTATCCTCGAAAAAACTTCCTACAATTTTCTGTAGGAAGTTTAGAAATTTTACTTTATTGGAATAGTTACTATTGCGGTTGTCTCTAAATGTTTTGATGAATCGATAGAAATTTGACCTTCGTACTTATTGACAATTTCATTTACAATAAACAAGCCCTGCCCTCTTATTTTACCGCTCTCTGGTTTTTTAGTGGAAAATCCTTGCTTGAATATTTGCCCCGCCTCTACAATATTTGGCCCAGAATTTGTAACCTTAAATTCATATTGCGTGTCATCTGCTTTACAGCGAATTGTTATTTTTCGTTGCTCTTCCGGCAATTCATTTGCCGCATCAATAGCATTATCTATTAAATTCGACAAGATTTTGATTAAATCCGTCGTTTTAATTTTATTAAATGCATCCTCTGAGACTGTGAAATCCATATCAATATTATGATTTTGTGCCGTTAGTTTTTTCGTTTGTAATAATATAGACAAGCCCGGATGATCAATATTTACTTTGAGGGACTTAATAGCCTGAACCTCTTTGGACAGTGAAGATAAATATTGTTTGGCCTGTTCAGGTTTGTTTAATTGCAGAAATCCATGCAATACTTGTATATGATTTGTGAAATCATGTCTTAAAGAGGATACGGAAGTGATTAAAGTTTTAATTTCTGCTTGATATGTATCTTCTGTCGCTCCAACTTCCTTCGCCACTTCTTTTTGATACCATCTCTGTAAAAAGAAAAAAGAGCCTATTACGAGTAAAATGAGTACACCATTAAAAATAAAGATAAAAAGATTGTCTTCGATCACTTTTCCCTTGATGCCATTTAATGTTTCTGCACTAATATCAATGCCTAGGTATGCAATGATCTTTCCTGTTTTATCCTTTATCGGCGCACCAACAGATAAGTAGGCACCGTGTACAGAATCTGGTATTACTTCTGTTACATATGTTTCTCCTTTATAGGCTTTTTGCACTTGCTTTTCAGGTACTGTACAGTCCTCTCCGATATCGAAGCCTTTAGTCAAATCACCTGGTAATCCCATAATCATTGCTTTAGATACCTTTGGGTTATCAACTTTTAAAGTATAAACAAATAAAGCACCTAGTTTTACTCTTGCATCATTTAAGTAGCTTCTTAATTCCCAATAATAATCGTTTTTCTCGGGGTTATCTAAAAATTGTTTGTACGCCTCTACATCAATTGAAGATGCAATAGAAATAGCCGCTTCCAGACTTTGGTTCGCTATTGACTCCTCTACTGTCTTTTTCATTTTTATATAAGATGTAAAGATGTTTAAACTTGTAAACAATACTAATAAGATAGTTGATAGTATTAAAATTAATTTTATTTTTCGTGTTTTCATAAAACCTGGTACTTCCTCATCTATAGAAATGAATATTGCCTTAATTTAGTTGGGCTTGGCTTTCGCATCAAATACAAAAATTGTTAGTCGAGGTTGATATCATGTCATACTTTCTACTAGGGAAACAATTTCATTTCATATCCAACAATCCTATTATACTATAGTAAACTTCTTTTTTTTAGGTTGTTTAAAATTCATCATTAACTAATAATTCATTGTCACAAGATATTTCAGAGCGATTTGGACGGCAATGACTATCTACTTACCTGCTATAAGTTAATCTTAAAAGCACCGTTTCAATTCATTTGGGAAAATACATACGATAAAGGATTCTTCGCCTCTCTAAATAAAAATATTCGTTCTTATCTTATCATCACAAAAGAGTTTTGGCTATCACCAAGCCTATCTTTACCTCCACTACTGTTTGAGCTATTTCCTTCCTATACTTGAAATTGGAGTCGTCTATAAGGTACTGATAAAATTTAATTCTAAAACGATTTATATTTTTCGAGTGAGATATTGTACAAGTCACACCCAATAGTTTAATAATCCTTCTCTAGAAAGAAAACAAAAAAAGGAGAACAGCATTTTGTCATTACATGCCTCTCTCCTTATTATATATTGTTTATTCTATTCCTGCTTCGTTGTGTGGATAAATCCGACCTGTTAACCTTTTTGGAAGCGTTAGCGCTTCATCCAAATAATCTTTAAAAGAAATTATTATCGGTTCTGCATCCTCTCCTATTCCAACGATAACTTCTAGAAGCTTTGGCGAATAAATTACGGTATGTAGTGTGCCAAAGTATTCTTTATAGTGTTTAAAAAATAGCGGAGAATTTCCATTATTAAAATGTCTGTAAGTAGCCATTGTAGTCAAATTCTTTTCTACCAAGCTATTTAAAAAATGCTTTCGATTAACGGACCCTTGAATATTTTTCTTATTTTTCTCTTTCATACTAGTTGCTTCAAAATGATTCGTACAAATTAATGGATTTCCACATTTTTCTTCAAGCTTCTGTGGAGAAGCTTCTACTACTATAGATTGACCGCTTTGATCTGTCATTGAGTAATTGTAGCAATAACCATGTGGTAGCTCTCTGATTAGTTTAAGTGCTTCTTCAATATTTTTACATTGCTCTAATAATATTCGGACAATCGTTGAAGCGATAAAGCCCTCATCATGGTACTCACTATTAACAAAATGCAGACCGACAACTAACCCAAATTCATTCATTCCATCAAGTCTACCGATAATTTGTTGGCTAAATCCAACACTTGCGTATCCATTCATTGGATTAGAAAATACAAGTCTGGCATCATACAATGTAGGACTAAAATCATAGTTTCTTATGTATTTGCCATTTTGCACAAAAGATGTACAGCCCATTTCTGGAAAGGTAATATTATAGCCACTATACATTTTAATTACAGAATCCAGCGTTTGAGCCAACCCAACAGCCAATCCTTCCATTTCTTGTATAAGGCTAGGGCAATGGAATTGTAGTAGTTGTTTTGCCATTTGGACATTTGTTTTATTTGTTAAGTTCGGAAATCCATTCTGATGTGAATGTGACCGTAGCACTTTACTTTGTTGAAGTCCAATTTGATAGTAGCTGCCTCTTACATCAATAACTTCTACGATTAATTCTTCATAAGATCTCATTGCTATTCTCTCCTTACCTAATGTTATAGATTTTCTATTATTCATCGTAAAGCTTCAAGTTAATAAAAGGTCAAGTAAAATATAAAAAGACCAGGCTTATATAAACCTGATCTCTTCATTCTAAGTATTTATTTTTTCCTACTCGATGTCCTTGTCTCATCCTGTACATCTAAAAATTTCGGACGCTTACGATAACTTGCAGAAGATAAGCGAACTAAAGATCCTTTAATGTTCTGCCAATCTAAATCTGCTCCCATGTTTAAGTACGGAATACCTAATACTCTTATATTTGCAGTATAAAGAAGTATGAAAAATACCGAACTAAAGAATCCAAATAACCCAAAAAAGGCAGATGCTAAAATGATGATGATCCTGAGAATACTCATTGCTGTTACAATAGATTGATTGACGAGTGTAAAGGCTGCAATACTTGAAGTAGCTATTACTACAATCATGGACGGGCTCGTAACACCCGATTTAATCGCTGCATCCCCAATAATTAATCCCCCGACAACACTCATGGACCCACTGATAACACTGGGTAGATGGATATTTGCTTCTCGAAATAATTCAAACATAAAAAGCATCATTAATGTTTCAAGAATAGTTGGAAATGGAAGACCTGTCCTTGACTCAACAACTGTTGCCAATAGGATGAATGGCAATTGCTCTTGATGATAGGTAGTAAGTGCAAGCCAAAAACCTGGTAAAAGTACACTTATTAAGATAGCCACTATTCGGAGTAAACGCTCCATGGAGCTCACAATAATTGGATACTCGTTATCCTCACCGGATTTAAAAAGTAACATTGAGTTACTAGGTGTAATAACTACATACGATACACCATCAACTATGATAATAATGCGCCCTCCGCTTAAAGCTTGTACAGCAAAATCAGGACGTCCAGTATAATCATGTCTAGGTAGAATCTTTCCACCCCGCTCAATTCTTTCCATCAATAAATCTCCACTAAATATAATATCCGCATCAATTCTCTGCAGTTGTAATTTTATTTTCTCAAGCATCTTTTGATTTACGACATCTTCTAAATAAAGTACAGCTACGGTTGTTTTGGATCGTTTACCAAGTTCATACGTCTCAACACTTAATGAATTAGTAGGTAATCGCTTGCGTAATAAAGCAATATTGATAAAAACATCCTCAATAAAATCATCTTTCGGACCTTTGACTACCAATTCAAGGGTCGTTTCTTTAGGCTCCCGATTCGGTTTTTTAGCGATATAACTTGAATACAGCAAATTCATATCTTCAAAATACAGTAAAACATGTCCTTTATAGACTCTCGTCATGGCCTCATCTTTACTTGTAATTCTCTGAAGATGGGGAATGTGTAAATTATTTTCTATATGTTGCTCTAATTCATCCGATGTTTCAGTAAATAATGATTGAACTCGTTGTACAATAACGGTCTGTAGTAAACGTTCATCAATCATCGCTTCACATTTTATCAAATGTACTTTATGTTGCTGAAAGAAATACTCCTGAAATACCACATCAGCAGAACGTTGAAATAGTGACTTCAAAGATTTCAAATTTAACTCTTGTTCCATTGAAGAAATATCCCTCATCTCCTACTGAGCCAGCTCCAGATTAGTACATTTATGATAAATACACTTACGGATATTTTCCCCATAGTTTTTAAAAATATTCAAGAATACTTGATGTTTAGAATGCTACCTCTGAATAATTCACCTATGAAATTTCCATACTATATCCAGATAGATTTATCCAATCATCTTCTTTAAATTTGCCATTTCAATAGCAGACATTGCCGCATCATAGCCTTTATTCCCTGACTTAGTCCCAGCTCGCTCAATTGCTTGTTCAATATTTTCAGTAGTAACAATGCCAAAAATAACAGGTACATTTGTAGTTAGTGACACATTTGCAATTCCTTTAGCTGATTCATTACATACATAATCATAATGTGTTGTTGAGCCACGAATCACAGTACCTAATCCAATAATTGCATCATAATTCTTTGTTTCAGCTAACTGTTTCGCGATGAATGGAACTTCAAATGCACCAGGAACCCATGCTACATCAATAGAGTTCTCATCCACACCATGACGCTTTAAACCATCTAATGCACCATCTAATAATTTGCTTGTAATAAATTCGTTGAAACGACCAACTACTACAGCTATTTTTAAATTCGTACCAATTAATTGTGCTTCAAATGTTTTACCCATTTTTCTTTTCTCCTTTTTTATGGCTAATCACCATAATGTGTGGTTGATTTCCGTTCCGACTGGGCGCTTTCCTGGAGGCGTCCAGCCCACACTCCAATCAACTTTATATATGGCATACGTTTTAACGAAAATCATCCACAACTTTTGGTTATAAGCCTTTTTTAGATAGTCATTGTGTTTTTTTCCATTATTTGTTGACGACGATATGTTGCCAATGCTTCAATTGAAATCATTTTTAAATGATGATGCTCTGCATATTTAACAAGGTCATTAAAACGTAGCATTTCGCCATTGTCTCCCATAATCTCACAAATAATGCCCGCAGGAATACTATGACAAAGCTTTGCCAAATCAATTGTAGCTTCTGTATGTCCTCTACGTTCTAATACACCATTTTCCTTTGCTATTAGTGGGAATACATGGCCTGGTCTACGAAAATCCGTAGCTTTTGCCTGTGGCTCTAACATTTTTTGTATAGTCATTGCCCGTTCAAAGGCGCTAATTCCAGTTGTTGTGTCTACATGATCTATACTAACGGTAAATGCCGTTTGATGATTATCTGTATTAATACTAACCATAGGCTTTAATGCTAATTTTTGTGCTAGCTGCTGTGAAATCGGCGTACATATAAGACCTCTTCCATAGGTCGCCATGAAGTTAATCGTTTCTGGGGTCATAAATTCCGCAAGTGCGAGTAAGTCCCCTTCGTTTTCTCGATCCTCATCATCTACTACAATAATCATCTTACCTTGTTTTAAATCCTCTATTGCTTCTTCGATTGAATGTAGCAATATCTCCACCTCCTGTTCGTAAATTTTGGTTAAAAGCCGTTTTGTGCTAAGAAGTCTCTTGTAACAGTCGGTGGTTCCTGTCCATGCTTAAGTTGATGCAAAATGTATTTTCCAACTAAATCGGTTTCTACATTTACGTGATCACCAATCTTCTTCTTACCTAAAATGGTTTCCTTGTAAGTGTGGGGTATCAGGGATACTGTTACACCGTTTTTCTCGACATGAAAGAGTGTTAAACTCGTTCCGTCAATGGTGATGGAGCCCTTTGGTATACAGTAGCTCGTTAACTCCGTTGATAGTTCAATATCAATATAGACTGCATTTGCTAATGGCCGCTTGCGCAATATTTTTCCTACTCCGTCTACATGTCCGGATACAAAATGACCTCCGAAACGTCCATTAGCTGACATAGCGCGCTCTAAATTTACAGGATCTCCAACTGCGAGCTGCTGCAAATTTGTTGCTCTCACTGTTTCAGGCATGACATCCATCGTTAGCTCTTGTTCATTAAAATGTATCACTGTTAAACAAACACCATTGACCGCTATACTGTCCCCGAGCTTTATATCCTCTACCATTTTCTTTGAAAGTACGGTAATTTCCATACTTTCTCTATCGCTTTGCATGGTTTTAATGGTACCAATATCCTCAACAATTCCTGTAAACATTTTTTCACCTACTTTCATTTACTTCATAATTTCTGTTCAAACAAAAAACCCCTTAAATTAAAGGGGTTTGGGAGTTCATTTACATAAGACGTCAACAAATAAACCTCATGGATACACAATTTTTCCATAGGCTGTCATCTCATCGTTCTTCTCCCATCCAGACTGTCACTGTCGGTTTTGGATTTGCACCAAATCAGCTTACGCTCACGGACTTTGAATTCCTTCATCACCGCCGATTGGGAATTTCACCCTACCCCGAAGAACTATTGCTATTCAATTTTTTAGCCAAATAAAACAAAAACTACTTCCCAACTAAACGATGGGAAGTAGTTAACATAAAAGCATACTCAAACAAACCTTTTAAACTCAAGCGAATTTAAAAAGCTCACACTTCTACCCTTCTCCCATCCAGACTATAACTGTCGGTTTTGGATTTGCACCAAATCAGCTTGCGCTCACGGACTTTGAATTTCTTCATCACCGCCGATTGGGAATTTCACCCTACCCTGAAGGATATTTTTATTTAGCTATTTCTTACGATAACACTATTTCATTTTATTATCCAGATAATTCTTAATAAAAATTTTTTCAATATTTTATTTCACATTCGTAAGTTGGTGCTGTTTCAGCTTTTCATTTTCGCTACATAATTGAAGATAAAAACAGTCCCCACCTATGGTCATTAATAAAGACCAAAGGCGGGACTGTTCCAAAGACAATAAAATTATACAGTTAAACTACCGTCAACAGAGACAACAGCACCAGCCATGAAGCTTGCTTTATCTGAAGCTAAGAATAGGACCGCTTCTGCTACTTCTTCTGGTTCACCATGGCGTCCCATACGTACACGTGACATTTCTTCTGGTACGTATCCTGTTTTTTCAAGTGTCTCACCAACACTTTGAAATAATGGTGTAACGATACCACCTGGACACACAGCATTAATACGAATGCCTTTATTTGCATACTCGATCGCAACGCCTTTCGTTAAACCGATTACTGCATGCTTACTTGCGGAATATACAGCGATACTGTGTTCTGGACGAATACCTGCCGATGAAGCAGTATTAATAATCGACCCTTTACCCTGCTTTTCCATTACTGGAATAACATATTTCATGCCAAGAAAAATGCCTTTTACATTGATATCCATAAGACGATCGTATTCTTCCATTTCAACCGATGTAAATGGTGCGAACTTTTGAATAATGCCTGCGTTATTGAAGAATACATCGATACGGCCATATGTGTCTACGGCTTGTTGTACATAATTCTGAACATCTTCTACTTTGGAAACATCCGCTTTAACGAAAATCCCCTCACCACCATTTTGTTGAATTAGTTTAAGAGTCTCTTCTCCAGTTTTCTCGTTAAAATCAACTAACACGACTTTATAGCCATTTTCAGCAAATTTAAGACTAGTTGCTCTACCAATTCCACTACCTGATCCTGTAATAACTGCAATTCGATTTTTATTTGTCATATTAACTTCCTCTTTTCGCTTTTATATTTTATTACGTAATCACAAATATTTTCTCAATCGGTGGTCCTCTTTGCCTTTCCATGCTTATGGCCCTTAGTTCAATTTCATTTTCATGTAATCGTCGTAATTACCGTTAGTTATACTCATGCCAGTTGAGGAAAGCTCCAGCATTTTGTGTGATAGCTTATTAAGAAAATATCGATCATGTGAAATAAAGAAAAGTGTTCCCTCATAATTCAAAAGAGCCTGTTCTAATACTTCTTTACTAAATAAATCAAGGTGATTAGTTGGCTCGTCCATAATAAGCACGTTTGCTTTTTGCATTACGAGTTTCGATAAAGCTACTCGTGCCCTCTCACCTCCACTGAGGGTAGATATCTTTTTAAAGACATCTTCACCAGTAAATAAGAAATTCCCTAAAACTGTACGAACTCTCGCTTCTTCAATGTGTGGGAAAATACTCCAGACCTCATGTAAAATGGTGTTATTTGGGTGTAAGTTCGATTGCTCTTGATCGTAGTAACCTACCGTCACACCGTTACCCCAAGTGATAACACCACTATCTGGACTAATCTCCTTTAACAACGTCTTTATTAGTGTTGATTTTCCAACACCATTCGGACCAATTAATGCAACCTTATCACCACGCTTTAGCTGAAAATTAATATTTTTTAATAGCGGTTGTTGCCCGCATTCTACCTTAAAGGAAACCGATAAATCTCGTACCTTTAACACTTCCTTATGAGAGTTTTTTTCCAATAAAAACCCCATCTGTGTATGTTTTAAATCCTTTAGAGGTTTCTCAATTCGTTCTATTCTCTCAAGCTGTTTTCTTTTGTTTTTTGCACTTTTAGAAGAAGTAGCCATAGTAATATTGCGTTGTATATAGTCCTCCATTTTCGAAATTTTTTGCTGTTGCAGGATATATTTTTTTTCAAGTAAGTGGCGAGTTTTTTCTTTACTTTCTACATATTTGGAGTAATTCCCAACATATTTCCTGACTTCTGTTCGATCTATCTCATAAATACCATTAACAAGTGCATCTAAAAAATATCGATCATGCGAAATGAGAAGAATGGAACCTCGGTATGAGCGTAAATACGCTTCAAGCCAATTTAATGTTGTTAAGTCCAAATGATTCGTCGGTTCATCTAGCATTAGTAAATCTGGCTGTTCCAATAAAATTTTCGCTAATGCAAGTCGAGTTCTTTGTCCACCACTTAGCTGATGAATAGGGGTATTTTTGGACGTACTTTCAAAGCCCATACCATTAAGAATACTGTTAATTTTAGCTTCCATTTCATAGCCACCATGCTGCATAAACCACTCTGATTTTATTGCATATCGATCCATAATTTTTTCAAATTTTTCAGGATTGTCTATGACCGTCGGTTCGCTCATCTCCTTTTCAAGCTCTCGAAGTTCTTTTTCAACCTCAAGAAGGTCAGGTAACGCTTCTAACATTTCTGCCCAAATTGTATTGTCTAGCTTCAACCCACTGTCTTGACGCAAATAACCAATTTTAATACCTTTTCCGATGTAGACCTCTCCATTATCATAAGGAAGGTCTCCCGCAATTATCTTTAGTAATGTTGATTTACCAGCACCATTAACACCAATGAGGCCAATTTTATCTCCTCGCTCAATTTTCATCGTTATATTTGAGAGAACTGGATCTCCCGAATAGCTTTTACTAATTCCATTTAATTGAAGTATCATTTGTTTAATCTCCTTATAGATTTTGACCATCTCTTTTGCAAAGCTAAAAACGCTTAACAGATGAATGGACATATAAGGTTACACATCTCTTTTCACTCCTTTCAAACAAAAAAAAGACGCCGAAAGAACGGCGCCTCAAAAGTGCGAAAAAAACCCTACAAGCAAGGGAAAGATTTCTTATAACTCACAATGGAACATAAAAAAGCGCCGTACAGAACCGGCGCCACAATGCGTAATTATATTTATACAAGTTCATCTAAATTGAATGACTACAATTGTTAAAATAAGAAGGCAAAAGCTTCCGGAATCTGTTTTCGATATGAAATTTGCTTAAAAAAGGGCAGACTTCTCCCTTTGACAGCAAATCTCCAAGAAGCATGTAAGATTTTACCTCTTTTTCCACTAAGCCTTTTGCGAATACAGTTTCCATTACTTTTACCTCCTTTCGAATTTAGTATCTACTAATCTATCACAAAACGTTAAAGAATACAAATCCCTTAATTGCCTAAGTTTCCGTCATTATCCCCCCATTCACATGAAGTACCTGACCAATAACTAAGGATGAGTAATCAGATACTAAGTATATATAGATAGGTAGTGCAAGCTCAAATGGCTGCCCCGCTCGTTTCATTGGCGTCTCTGAGGCAACTGCGATCACACGGATTCCCCTTATAATTGCAATGATAATGACCTAATAAATGAAATAATAGCTTCCTTTTGTAGAGGAATAATTAATCAGTAACGGTGCACCGGCATAGGCTGTCTCATATATGGTTTCATGAATAAACTTACATCAATGAATAACAGTAATTTAAATATGCTATAACTAACTTAGTACACTAAAAGCCAAAGTCATGTTAACCTCGATTATATAATTAAGGAACCTCTATTCAATTAGCAAGTTAAATTATAATGACACTTTTTTAATCTGCTTGACATTAATAAAATCATAGTGGTATTGTGAGTCATTGTTCGTGTTAACTCTAACAATGTACGTAACAAATACGATTAAATTCCCTTCTCACATTGGAGGTATTTTTATTAACACCTTAAAAAGAAAAACTAATAGTAAAGTTATTTTTTATACCTTTATTGTAATTTGCTTTATCGCTTCTGTTTTTTTCGTTTATCACAATGAAGCATTTTATGATCGTCCAATTGCCGAAGTTATAAAAACGGAGTTAAAAGAATCAAACCCTGTAACGGATATGTATGAAAATGATGATCATTTATATACTCAGCTTATTACAGCTATATTAAAAAATGGTGAAGAAAAAGGGAAGCTTATTCATTTTACAAATGAATATTCAGCATCTGGTGCCTTCGACCAGGAGTACCATGTTGGTAATAAATTATTTGTTTCTATTAAAGCAACTACTGACAAAAATGGAGATTTAACCGGGACTATTTTAGACGTTAAACGTGATCAGTTCGTCTTGATAGTAGCGTGGATTTTCATTTTTGCTTTGCTGATTGTTGGTAAAAGACAAGGGTTATTTTCAATCATCAGTTTAGTTGTAAATTCGCTTGTATTATCCTTCGCATTGGATTTATATGTGCATTCCAATATAAATTTGATATTTATCAGTGGGGTATGTGTTCTTTTATTTACGATTATTTCTTTAATTCTCATTAACGGCTTGAATGAGAAAACATATGCTGCAATTGTTGCAACGCTTTTAGGAACATTTATTTCATTATTGATTAGCGCTTTAGTTCTGTGGATTACATCCGAGAATGGGCTTCGATATGAAGAAATGCAATTTTTAACACGACCTTATCGAGTGATCTTTATGGCTGGGTTATTTATTGGGGCACTAGGGGCTGTAATGGATGTCTCCATCACAATGGCTTCTTCTATGTTCGCATTATTTGAGCAAAATCAAGATATTTCTGACCAAGCTTTAAGAACTTCTGGAATGGATATCGGGAAAGACGTTATGGGAACGATTACAAGTATTTTGTTCTTTGTGTATATTTCTGGTTCAATTCCTATGTTAATTTTATATTTGAAAAACTCTTATCCATTAGGGCAAACACTGTCCTTGAACCTTTCGTTAGAATTAGCTCGAGCCCTAGCAGGTGGAATTGGTGTTGTCTTAACGATTCCGATCAGTCTATTTACTTCTATTTTTTTCATTAATCGAAAGAGGGCAAAATAATGAATGTTTTAGTATGGTTAACTGCCATTTTATTCATATTGATGATCGTTATTGGTGGAAAAAAAGGAGTACGATCTTTTCTATCTTTATTTTTTAACTTTGGAGTACTCTTTATAACTATCTTTTTAATGACCAATCCGAAGAATAGTCCGATTTTATTAACGCTCGTTGCCTGTACCGTCATAAGTTGGATTAGCTTATTTTTTATTAATGAATTGAGCAGTAAAACGATGACTGCTTTCATTTCTACGATGATTACGATTGTCATTTTATTACTATTCATTGTTTTTGTAACGGACAAATCAATGATTAGAGGATTTGGAGCAGAATCCACAGAAGAAATTAGCATATTTTCACTTTATATTGGGGTCAATTTTGTGCAAATTGGAGCTTCCGTTATTATTATGAGTACGATTGGTGCAATTTTGGATGTTGCTATTTCCATTGCTACTTCCATGCATGAGATTCTTCACCATAACCCATTAATTAGCAGAAGAAAATTATTCACATCAGGTTTAAGCATTGGAAAGGACATTTTAGGTACAGATACTAATACATTATTTTACGCTTTCTTTGGTGGATATTTAAGCTTGCTCATATGGTTTAAAGATTTATCTTATTCAATTGGCGAAATTATAAATTCTAAAGTATTTGTCACTGAAATTATTATGATATGTTGCGCAGGCATCGGAATCGCACTTATCATTCCTATTACTTCCTCAGTAAATGCATATTATTTAACAAAAAAACGAGAAGAAACAGAAAATGCTTCATAATAATCGTACCTGTCCCCCAGCTCAAACAACGGATGACAGGTACTTTTTTGTCCATTCAATATGATTTATTTAATGAAGTCTTTTATTGCTCTTATTGAATTTCACGTATCATGCTCCAACTTTAGCTAAAAAAAATAATTCCTCATTGTAAAAAAAATGCCCATCTAGAGTTCTTTGTAATACGCTGTTTCATATCCTGTATAATCATGTCATTAATTTAAGAATAGGCAGTAACATTTTCAAGAAAAAAACGTCTTTACAATTAGATTATAAAGGAGAAAATTGAAATGAAATATATCATCTTTGATTTTGATGGAACATTGGCAGATTCTACGGCAGTGTTTGCATCGGCTTGGAATACCATAGCACAAAAATACAAATTTAAAGGAATAGAATTAAAAGAAATTGAATCATTGAAAAAATTATCGATAGCGGAACGAAGTAAATTATTCGACTTTCCTATGTATAAATTGCCTATGATTTTACCACAGTTTTATCGCTTGTACCGTCAGTCATTAAATGATGTTCATCTATATGATGGTATTAAAGAAGTCCTAATGGAAATTGATAAAAGGGGCTATAAAATCCTTATCATTTCCTCCAATTCACAGGAGAACATTTTAGAATTTCTAAAAATGAATGGTATTCATTGTGTATCAAATGTTCTTTGTTCAAACCGTATTTTCGGAAAGGATAAAGTGATAAAGAAATTTTTAAAAGACTCAAGTATTACACCATCAGATGTCTTATACATTGGTGATGAACAAAGAGATATCGTAGCCTGCAAAAAAGCGGGAGTGCCTATTGTTTGGGTCAGCTGGGGATATGACGCTATTGAAGTTGTACAACAAGAGGAACCAGAGTACAAAGTTGCTACACCGCAAGAAATATTAAATATCATATAAATAAAGAGGATAATAGCGATTAAATTGCTATTATCCTTTTTAGTATGCTAGGCTTTTACCTCGCTAATATGCATTAATTTTTCTGCTGTGCTGTTAATTCCTTTATAAGTATCAGTTAATTCCTGCATACTCACAGAAAATTGCTGGGTAAACGCTGTAATTTGATTTGCTGACTCATTGACTTGATCAATAGATTGTTTAATGCGTTCTAATTGTTTTGTAATGCTATTGGCACTTTCATTACTACTTTGAGACATTTTCTGTATTTCAGATGCTACTACTGCAAAGCCCCTTCCATGCTCACCTGAGCGAGCAGCCTCAATGGAAGCATTTAATCCAAGAATTTTAGATTTCATAGCTAAATCTTTTACTAAATTAACAATCGTATTGATTTGTTGAATATCTCCAGTCATTGATTCCGAAAAGTTGGATAGTTCCTCTAAGCGATTTGATACATCTACACTTGCTACTGCTAACTCTTCATTCGTTGCGGTCATTTCTTCAACAGAACTAGAAAGCTCTGTCGCTAATAAACGCATACCATCCATTTTTTCATTCGAAATAATGGCACTTAACACACCAACTACTTTCCCACCATCAAAAATAGGTTGTGCTGAGGCAATATACGCCATTCCAAAATCCTCAGAACCTCGCTCTTCCCTAATAAACTTTTCCAAGCTAAGAGCATTTTCAGTTGTTGTTCCACGATACTTTTCTACAGAATCACCAACTTTAATCTTTAAGTCCACTTGTTTACCTGGCTTATAGGCAATGACTTTCTCAGTATCAGCAACTATAATACAAGCATCTTCTGGATATGTTACTTGGTAAAAATCAATAGAATCTATTGCTGCCTGTAGTTTCGGATGCATTATTCTCCCCCTTGTTCATAACACAATTATACTGAAATACCTCGATTTAACTATAGCATGACACCTAAAAAAAGACACCCCGATCGTTAGATTTTTGGTCTAACTTTTGGGGTGCAGTTCAGTCTTCGGAAAACTACTATGGCTTTTTCAAGATTTCTACATATTTTTCTGCTGTTCTTACTTCAACTGTAAGAGAATTTTTACTATAGTTTGCTTTAATTAAAAATGGTACGTCAGTTGTATTTTGAAATCTAAAATCTAAGCCACCATAGGAAACTGTAGCATCTCTTCCTTTTGGAACATACCCAACATCTAAAGAATGGTGATGACGTTCTACAAATTTTACTGGTATTTGATCGATTGCGTTAAACAAGGTTGAGGACGTTTGACAAACACCTCCCCCAATGCCCATCACAACCTTTTTATTGATGATTTCTGGCGCAGGCTGAAAACCGTTTACTTCATCCCTTGGTCCAACAACTGTATTGAAGGAAAAATAATCTCCACTTCCAACGATAACATTATTGATTGCCTTTGCAGAAAGTTCTATATTTTTATTTCTTCCTACATCATGGGTATTGAAGTAAGTTGTATAGGATGCAACAACTACATTTTCTAAAAAAGGAATATCTTCGAAATAATACCTGCTTTCTGTAATATATAGAGGCATCTCCACTTTACCACCGGTCGCTGATACTTCTAATATTTTCTCTACTAATTCACTTTCTTTTAAAACAATTAAAGGACTACCTTTAATTACTTTTCCTTGATCATCCAGCTTATCGAGTACCATACGCTTATCATAGCCCGCTGTTTTTTCATTCCCTCTCGCTAACTCTTTTACTAATTGCTCGATTTTTTTAGTATACAATTGTACGTCCGTTCCATAGCCCATTTCTTTCGGTGAAATTGTCTGAATGATTGCTTGAGTAGTAGGATCCACAACTTCAACAATAGGGTCTATTTGTTGTTCAAATGTAACTGGCTTTTTCTCTACTTCGTGCTCTAAATCCTTAATTGGCTGTTCTTGTTTTTTCTCATGCACAGATTTCTCCTGACAACCAACTAGTCCTATTGTGCATAAAATACACAATGTGGCCATCCACTTCTTTTTCAACAGTTAACACCTACCTCTATCGTCATACTACAGAGACATCTTATTCGGGTATTGTAGATAGTGTGTTGCATTTGTTGATATTTATTTGTCTAATACATGAAAACACACACAAAGTCGAGTGATTCACTTTGTAGTGTGTTTATTTTATAGCTTTAGTGCACGATACATATATGCTACAAACTTTGTACGTGATACTGGCTCGTCTGGTCTAAGTTTACAGTTATAGCTAAGTGCAATATCGTAATCTGCTAATGTCGTAATATAATCATAGCTCTAATGTGTGGTTGGCAAGTCTGGGAATGTCCTAGTCCCTCCTAGTGTTATACTTCGAATGATTATTGTAATTCAAAAAAAGATAATACTGACAAATGTTAATGATAGGACAATTAACATTCGAAAAATTATAAAAATTTATTGTAAAAATGATAGTATCTATATCATGAATGTAACTACAAGCAACCAAAACAAAACAACCTTTTTGGCAGTTAGTATATACTCGTTTGTTGTTATTAAAAGAACAGCCTAACGATGCTTTAACCGTTCTGATTCAGGTAAAAACCAAAGCACAACAAGATGAGCAAATTGCGACAATTGTGGAAGCGACAGTGCTTGAAGCTTTTTGTCATAATCGTTTAGGTAACACCAATATCGCATTGGATATTTTGCACGAATTCCTCTGCCGTTTTTACCTCGAAAAACTGTCCCTGGCACCCATTCAATTAATTTTAGTGACCTGATACTTTTAAATTTTGATATGATCAAAAAACCGAACACGATTCGATGTCGTGTTCGGCAGATGGATTAATTCTTCTTGTATTCTATTCCATTTCTCATTTCAAATGCATGCGTAGCGGCTGCTTCTTCAATTTCCTTGAATGCCCAATGGCTTGTTTGTACATCTTTAAATGTTGACGTTGCCGTATCTTCAAGCGGACCACGCTGGAATAGACGATTCAACACTTTCACGGCTTGAGCTCTCGTTAACTTGGCATCGGGTTTAAAGGTGCCATCTTTGAATCCTACCATGATCTTAGTGCCGCTAATGCGTTCAATTTCTTTTGCCGCCCAATGTTTATTAATTACATCTTTATAGGCAGTATGCTGCTGATTTGGCTGACAAAATGATTTTGTTTGGTCGTTTGCACATTGTTTTTCAATCCATCTTGCGGTTATTACTGCCATTTGCGCACGAGTAATTGAATCGTTCGGACCGAATTGTATGTCATTATATCCAAGCATAATACCTGCTTGACGTGCAAATTCGATGTCATTCTTGGCCCATGATGTATTCGTATCGTTATAACTCATTGATGCTTCTGGTACAGTTCCAGTGCTTAAATTTCGCGCAAGCATCGCCGCCATTTGGGCTCTAGTCACATCGGCATTTGGACGAAAAGTTCCGTCGGTGAAGCCGTGAATATATGCCGTATGTTTTGCTTCTTGATTCCCAAAGTATTCGTTGGCACCTTCCATATACAAGGTGGTGAAAGTGGAGAACTTATCAACATTAAATTGAATGCCAAGTTGTCCTTTTTTGAATTCAACAATCTTGCCACGAACGACTTCCTTCGTTCCATCGCTATGTTCGATGAAAATCGCTAAATTGTCTTTTTGGTCTTGAGTTAGGTTTGATGGAAGCGGGAAAGTCAAGGTCACCGGTCGACTTTGCATATTTGTTTCAATGGTCATCGGTCGACCTAGCACTTCAATCGTAGCTGTCTTGTCCTTAACAACTTCCTTCACTTTCTCTTCCTGCTTCGCCCTTGTTTCAATAGCAGATTGTTCTTCTTTTTTCTTCACAGGAACGATACGGAAATATAAATCATCTGTGAATGTTGTAAGCGAAGAAGTTGGGATAAAAATGGTTCCATTCACTGTGCTAATCGATAAATTCGTTTCGCCTTGTTTTAGAGCGTTGATTGCTTGTTTCGGTACTTCGATTTTTGTTTCTGACACTTGATCTTTTTCATCTGGAATAATAATTCTTGCTATTTTCGTTTCTTGATTTTCTAATTTAGAAACGGATTCTGCTGCTTTTTCAGCATTGAAGATAACTGAATCCTTCACCGTACCGTCCGTTTCCTTTGTACGAGTGATCGGTGTTCGAACAAGTAACTCATTCGGATTCGTATCATCTACTACATCGATAACAATTTGTTCCGTTGTTGGGCCAGGTGTCGGGTCTGGTGCTGGACCAGGCCCTGGCGTTGGATCGATATTTTTTGTCCACTTTGCATAAATTGTCGAATCGGATGTAATACCTTTTTCAAAATCGAATGGTGTTTCGAATTTGTTGTCTGTATACCAGCCTGCAAAAGTATAACCCGATTTTGTTGGATTAGTTGGCTTTGTCACCTTATTTCCATGTTTTACTTTCTCACTATTGATCGCACTTCCACCATCAACGTCAAAGCTCAATGTGTACTGCTTCGAAGTCCATTTCGCATACAGTGTGGTACTGGCTTTTACTTTGTCTGTTGTGAAATTCCATGCATTCGTTAATCCCGACTCTTTATACCAACCTCCAAACGTGTAGCCTTCTTTCGTTGGGGCATTTGGTGCTTCGATGATTGTATCGTAATTCGTTATTACGTCTGGAACATCTGCGCCACCATTTGAGTCAAAGCTTATCTTGTTTTTGTTCGGTTTCCATTTTGCAAGAATAGTAGTATCTTGCGTGATAGCAGTGTCCGCAAAATTAAATAGTGTGTTATTTACATACCAGCCATCTAATGTATAACCCTCTTTTGTTGGAGCTACTGGTTTTGCTACCTTTTCTCCATGGTTGATCGTTTGGGATTCTACATCACTTCCACCGTCAACATTAAAGGACACTTTATATTTATTTGGTATCCATTTTGCATACAATGTTGTATCCGCGTTAATATTTGAATTAAAGTCGAAAAGGTTCTGAAACTCGCGATCTGTGTACCAACCAGCGAATTTGTAGCCTGCTTTGGTCGGATTAGTTGGCTTCGTCACCTTATTTCCATACTTCACTTTTTCACTATTGATCGTACTTCCGTCATTTACGTCAAAAGTAACATTGTATTCCTTTTCAACCCACTTCGCATAAAGCGTTACATTAGACTTAATGATACGCTCAAAATCATATGCGGTGTTATCTGATGGATCAGCGTACCAGCCAACAAAGGTGTAACCCTCTTTTGTTGGGGGCGTTGGTAATTTTGCTGTTTCGTTGTATTTAACATTTTGTTCCGCTACACTACTGCCACCTTTTGAATCGAAGCTTACTTTGTATTCGTTTGGTGTCCATTTTGCAAAAATAGTGGTATTTTTTATAATCGTTGTGTTTTCATAATCGTACAATGTGTTGAATGTATTTTCTAAATACCAGTTAAAAAATGTATGGTCTTCTTTTGTAGGAGCTACTGGCTTTGATACCTTTTCTCCATGGTTAATCGTTTGGGACGTTACCGCACTTCCTCCATACACTTCAAAGCTCACCGTGTACTGCTTCGGATTCCATTTAGCATACAGTGTTGTAATGTCTTTTACTTTGTCTGTTGTGAAATTCCATGCATTCGTTAACTCTGACTCTTTATACCACCCTTCAAACGTGTAGCCTTCCTTCGTTGGGGCAGTTGGTGCTTCAATGGTTGTGTTGTAATTTGTTGTTACGTCCGGGACATTCGTGCCACCATTTGAGTCAAAGTTGATCTTGCATTTGTTCGCTATCCATTTTGCAAGAATAGTAGTATTTTGCGTTATGGTTGTGTTGGCAAAATCAAATAGTGTGTTATCTACATACCAGCCATCTAAAGCATAACCTGCTTTCGATGGCTCTGCTGGCTTTGATACCTTTTCTCCATGGTTGATCGTTTGATCCGCTACCGCACTTCCTCCGCCTGAATTGAAACTAACGGTATATTGAACCGGAGTCCATTTCGCATATACAGTTGTCTCTTTTGTGATCGCTGTGTTTTCAAAATCAAATGGTGTTTCGAAAGTATTAGTCGTATACCAGCCTGCAAATGTAGAACCTGCTTTGGTTGGATCGGCTGGTTTCGTTGCTTTCTCACCATGGTTAAACGTTTGTCCCGCTACCGTACTTCCTCCACCTGAATCAAAGCTGACTGTATACTGAATTGGACTCCATTTTGCATAAATGGTTGTATCTTTTGTGATTTTTGTGTTGTTAAAATCAAATATAACTTGAAATGTGTTCGTCATATACCAATCATCAAATGTATAACCTTCCTTTGATGGAGTGGCTGGTTTTATGGCTTTTCCATTTTCAATTACTGTTTGGCTATCTACTGAACTTCCACCCTTTACATCAAAGTTTACATTATAGCTATTTACAATTGTTACTTTTCCGTTTACTGCATCTGCTAAAATATCGTTAGCATCTACATCACAAAAATTAAGCTTTTCTTTATCTGTTTTATCAATCGTTAAAGAGCTATCTCCTAAAGGGGCATCACTTTTTACTTTTAATTTCACCTTAAATAAGTCTGCTGCAGATGATATAGGATTATCTCCCCCCGTCTCATCTAACCAAATTACCTTTAAATATCCACTATCATTTAATATATTTGAGACAAAACCAGGATAAGTTGAAACAACTTCCATGACCTCAAAAACAGAAGGGTCAAAATCAATCCTCATTCCATAAGCCCCAATCCCTGTCGATGGCTTATTAATCGATACAGGCACTTCAACTGTTTGACCCTTACTTGCTTTCGCATTACCGATGGCTACAGTTACACCCGCTTCAGCAGGTAACCATTTAGCGTGTAATGTTGTATCTTCGATTATATTAGTATTAAAGTCAAAGGCGGTTTTATACTCGCTATCTGTATACCAACCTGCAAACGTATTGCCTTCCTTTGTTGGATCGACTGGCTTCGTTGCTTTTTCACCATGTTTAATCGTTTGATCCGCTACCGTACTTCCTCCGTCAGCATCAAATTTCACTTGATACGTCGGAACTACAGGAATAGACGTAGATGCATCTCCAATGGTGAAATTAACTAGATTAAAGCCTCCGAATGAAGAACCTGCTGCCTTAGTAAAATAAATTCTAAAGGAATCAATAGACTTACCGTTAGCTGGAGTATAATCAATAGGAAATTTCTCAACAATCATATCCGGATTATTTTCCGTATAAGGAATTGTTGAGAAAACTTCTTTACCCTCAACATAGCCCTTTATTGTTATATCTTTAAAATATCCACCTTTTACACTATTATCGGCAAACTCTCCTATATTTAAGTCTTTTAAACTAAAACTACCAACCTTAGGTCCAACTTTAATTTCAAAATATGTTTCAACTTCATTTTTATTATCATTAATATTATAAATATAAGCTCCATCTTTATCTGCTTGTAACGTTTCCCTATTAGAAGTAATTTGAAAAAAACCGTCAGGACTCGTTCCTACTTTATTAAAAAAAGTATAACCACTAAAAGTCTGTATCCCATTAGGTAGTGAATTTGTTGCATAAATGATATTCGTGCTTGGAAACCAGCTTAATATAATGGCCAAAATAAGGCTTATCGTAACAATCTTTCTTCTCTTTCTATTCATTTTGTTTTCACACCCCTTTTCTCAATTATGATTTTAGCTAAGGACTTTCTACTCAATTACATAATTTGAAGTACCTACATTGAACATACCATGTGCTTCTCTCAAATTTCTCTCAAACAAATGCATACCCAAGCAACTCGCTATTACATTTCAAAAAATAATTGTTAAGTTCAAAGAAAATTCTTCTTTTCCCATAAAAAAAATGCCACGACATCATATCGTGACATAAAGTGAAACTTCAATCAGTGGGGGCTTTCGTTCATCCCCCGCTGATTGTTAGTTGAACCAATCGGGTTTTTACTACAAAAAGCGAAAGGCGTTCGATCAGGGGCGACGAGCATAAGGCGAAGGCATGATGAGGCGCTCTTTGCCTCAACTTGACTTTGACTTATGACTCGAGCCCCTAACGCCTGCAGCTAGATTAGGCAGTTATCCCCCCCCCCTATACTTCTCAGACTTTTCCTTAGTTTTGAGGTGGGGGGTCCCACTTGCTATCAAACCCATAAGCCCATAAATACCCTTTTGATTCAAGAAGCATTGCGTCTCTGTTATCATTTTTCTCTAACATGATGCAATCATTTGTTTTCATCTCATAGCCATCATTTACCCTTTCAATTACGATCGGCAAATCAAGTTCGGTAAATAATTGCCGCATGCGATAAATCGTATTGTACAAATTGGACAGAGCCCGTTTTTCCTCACTATTTGGCCAAATATCATCGATCACACTCCATTTTCTACACACATTGCCTTCATGAAGAAGAAAATAATAAAATAGCTCCTCTGTCACACGAGTTGGCCACTTTATGGCATGATCCCCTTTCTTACAATACACATCCCCATATAGTTGAACACATAGTTTCTCTACTTTTGCTTTCCGTGGCTGTAACCCATAATATTTTTGGAGCCGCTCATCCATTTGCTTCACCGCATTCGGCATCATCGGTTTCAGAATATAGTCAAGCGCCTGAACACGAAAGGCCTCAACAGCGTATTGTGCGTATGCAGTTGAAAAGATAATTGGCACATCAATTCCTGTATTGACAAGCTGCTGAGCTAGCTCTATCCCAGTCATTCGTGGCATCTCTATATCTAATAGCAGCACATCTACTTCTAATTTTGGTATCTCATTTAACGCTTCTATTGGTGATTGGAAAGCAGCTACCACTTCAAATGGTCCGTATTTTTCCAGCAACATTGTATGTAATTCCAATATTGGCTGCTCATCCTCAACAATCATAATCCTCCACATATCAATTCTCCTTAATCGGAAAAGTAACAGCAATATAAGTACCTTCACCTAATGTTGAATGGATCGTTAGATTGCCTTTTGAAAATTCACGAACACGGCGAAGCACATTTGTAAATCCAATTCCATTACTTGACGTTCTTTCTTCCAACAATATCCTGCATTGTTCGTCTGACATCCCAATGCCATCATCTACTACGTTTATGAAAAGGTTTTGACCTTGCTTTGAAATGGTTAATTGCACATGTCCCTTGCCTTCCTTCTCAAAAATCCCATGACGAATTGCATTTTCAACAAGCGGTTGGATTAGTAAACTTGGAATCTCTATTTCATTCGGATTGATCGAATCATCTATTTCATATAAAAAAGACAATCTGTCACCAAAGCGAGCTTTTTCAACCTCTACATATGCTTCAATAATGTCCAATTCTTTTTGCAAAGTGGAATGATGTCCTTCTTTACCCGATTCAAATATATAACGTAAATACGAGCTTAACATTGAAAGCAAATAAGCCGCTCGCTCCCCGTCTGTGTAGCAAAAAGAAATAATACTACTAAGCGCATTGTATAAAAAATGCGGCTTAATTTGTGCCTGCAAAAAGGCCATTTCATGTTCAACCGCTTGCATCATGGCACGTTTCGTTTGCTCTACAGCGCTCAAACGAGCCAATACAGCTTCTTTCGTAACAGGCTTGATTAAATAATCATTTGCACCTGATGAAAAAATCACTTCTAAATTCTTCGGATAGTCATTCGATGTCGTCATAATAATCGGAAGCTCCATTAATGAAGCTTTTTGACGAATTTGCTTTGTTAATTCAATGCCATCTATTCCCGGCATAACTTCATCTATAATTACAAGTGAAATATTTGGCTCTTGTTCAATTTTCATTAATGCTTCTTGAGCTGTGTAGACAATCATGACTTTATATAAATCTGAAAGCATCGACGCATATACCTCTGCATGAATTGGTTCGTCTTCTACGATTAATACGATCAGATCATTTTGTTCGTCAATACTAGAAGCAATCCACTCATTCGTATTGATCACAGCTGCATGCTCTGCAAAAAGATAGCTTTTATACTCTTCAAAAGGCAGCCTCACTATAAAATCAACACCTTCTTTATGATAATGAATATGCAACTGACCATTCATTCGCTCGATTAACTCTTTTCCCATTAATAGACCTATTTCTTTTGATTCCTTTTTAGGAAATTGCGTCCGATCTCCAATTGCTTTAAATGTTAAAATCACCTCATGCTGAACATGGGTTGCGTTCACTACAATTCGACCATTCGTAGCATAGTATGACGATTCTTCCAAAATACGATAAAACACTTGCGCCAAACGCTTTTCATCTGCTAAAACATGAAGCGTCTCCGGAATACACTCTTCAAACTCAATCTGTTTTCTTGAAAACGAAAAGTCCATTAATTGTGCTACGTGTCGGACAATCATACTAGCATTCGTTGACTGCAAATCAAATGCATAATCTTGAAATCGAATCCGCGTGAAATCCTGTAAGTCATTCACAAGATAGAGTAGCCTCTCAAGCAGCTGCTCTATAATATAAAGCTGTGTGTGACCTTTTTCTAGCTGAACAGATTTCGTTAAATTAATTGCCTGATAGAGTGGATTTTTCAACTCCTCGGTTGTCACATCTAAAAATGCATCCTTCGACAAATTGGCCTTTTCCAAACGATCCGATAACTTTTCAGCATCTTCTGTGCGATTAATAAGCCGAATTCCTAAAAACACATTCATCGAGATTGCAAATCCCAATAGCCCAAAACGATTAAAAATATTACGCCCGGAGAAAAACAATTGATCGATTGACCCACTCAATAAAAACATCAATAAAAACATCAACATAATACCCAAAATCAAAATTTCATTCTTAGGAATTAGCCATTTTTTTTGATAGATTAATACAATAAAACGAACAATTAATCCAACCAATAGTATGTTCATGTAAAAGAAAAACACATATTGCAAACTTGATAAAGTTCTAGCAGGCAATAGCAAAATGCCCACAGCATACAAGACAACAGGTGAAAACAATACAATTAGTTGCTTCTTTTTCATAAACGTTGGCATCGTTCGAATAATAAATAATATCAAAAGCAAGGAACTAAAAAAAGTGATCGAATCTTGCAAACGAAAATAAAAATCAAAGGATAGATTCGGAAATTTACGATATAAGATCCTTTCTCCTCTTGTCATAACGACGAGGGCTAAACTAAAAAAATATACACCGCTATAGAAAAAGGCAACATCCTTTTTTCTTAGCAAGTAAATGGTTAAATGAAACATGCTAAAGATAAGCAGTAAAAAAGTACCGGTCCATTCAATTTGAAAATCGTCTTCAACATCCTGCTTCATCACAAATGCATCGCCAAAGTCGATTGGAAATATGATGCCGCCTCTTGCGTTATAAAAATTAGCAACATGAATCGTCATTAGAAGTTGCTTCGATTTAGGCTTTATATAAAACTCATAAGAAGGATTATGCGGATTGGTTTCTGCCTTCGTTGTTCCTATGTGGCCAACCTCAGATAATTTCTCACCATTGATGTAGATCGTATGAGCTGACCATATATTTCGAACGCGAAAACCGACCTCCGAAAAATGCTCAGGTATTTTAATCAACAGCTGATAAGAGCCATATTGTGCATCAGCATCCCAAGGCCCAGGAACAATTTGATTAGCTGCATCTTGTTTAAACTCCTTCGGATCGATAAATACATTCGGTGTGAATTTCCACTCCCCAGAAAGAGCTACTAGCTTATCTAGATCATGTAGCGTTGTTAAATCTAGCACTCCATTATTTGCATGTTCATTTACTAATCTTGTGTCTTGATCACTAAAATTCATATAAAGCATGACAATCAAAACACATACGATTGATAGCCAGCCAGCAACTTGCCTCCACATTCCCCATTCACCTCTTATTTTCATTTTATATAAAACCACTCTCAAAAAACTATCAAAAAATATGTTAAGTGTTTATCTTTAATCGCATGTAAAAATAATAGCTTCTTCTGTCTATCGAAAGGTGATGTTTATTAACGCGTGTTCTATTGATACGAGAACATGGTTCTATGAAAGAGATTCTTGCCATAGAAATAGTATCCTTTTGTAAATAAAAATTCCCTTACATCCTCATTAACATAAAATAAACCCTGAATCCGTGACAAAAATTGATTTCTTTCAGTGATTTCTAGAAATCCTGTTTATTGTCTCTTTAGCACTTTTTTGAACTAAATAAACAAATTTTTGGGATCACCAAAAAAACCTGCTCGATTGGAATTTTTTCGCAGGCTCTACAACGTATTTTGTTGCCTTGAATTACGTTGAAAATGAAAGATACAGATGTTTAAAAAGTCGTAAACCAAGGACTATAGTTTCCAAACTTTAAGTAAATTCTACGGGAATGCTTAACCATTTTTGATGCGAGTGTGATCAAGTTCTGGATCACTGTTTTTACTCGTCGACGGAAGACTTTTCTTTTCAATGGCGCATCGCCCGATTTTAGACTTTCTTGCCCAATGATTCGAAGGAGATTGTAAGCTAAACATCCGAGATGCAAGATCAAATCATTTGTGTCAAATTTTCCAGAAGGGAAACGTTCTAAGTCTAGGTCTGTTTTTAATTTACTATGGAATTGTTCACAAGTCCCGTGTTCATGATACAACTGAATAATTTCCTCCGTTTCGTTCGGAAGGCCGGTCCAATAACTTTCAAATTCAATATCAGGGACTAAAAGAATTTGCCGCTTTCAAGACAAATTTTAGTAATCATTCCATCACAGATTCAGGACACTCTAAGACTGTAAATAAAAGGCATTGAGAACGTTCATTCTCAATGCCTTTTATCATTTTTTCTATCTTTCTATGTTCAAGAATAGGCTTCCCTTCCCCCAGTAAAGCTGAGTTCGGGGCAGTTCATTATTGTTATTTTTGAATAAACATTTGTGTCCAGTAGTTGCCATCCTTCACATACCCTACACCAATATATGTGTAATTTTTGTTCAGAATATTTGCTCGATGCCCTTCACTGTTCATCCACGCTTTGACAACTTCCTCTGCTGAACGTTGGCCCATTGCAATATTTTCGCCTGCAGATTTATAAGTAATGCCAAAGTTTTTCATCATTGTAAATGGTGTACCGTAAGTTGGGCTTGTGTGATCAAAGTATTTTTTGTCATGCATGTCCTGAGATTTATATTTTGCCACTCGTGAAAGTTCCCAATCTTCTTTTAAAGCTGGTAAACCGGCTTTAGCACGTTCTGCATTAACTAGTTTAACAACCTCTTGTTCGATACCCGCTTGTTCTTTAGTAGGGATATTGATTTTTTGGCCTGGAGATATTTGATTTGGATTCGCTAGCTGAGGATTTGCATCAATTAGCTCCTGTGTACCTGTTTGAGTTTTCACAGCAATTTTCCAAAGAGAATCACCTGATACTACTGTATATGAGTCGGCAGCCATGGCAGCGACTGGAATTAATAATGATGCGGATAATACTGAAGCAAGTACTGCTTTTTTTACTTTATTAAACATGTAATTCAATCCTTCCTGATTTGCTCTATTTTTATCGTAAATAGTTTCAGAATATTATTCATCACTAAATATTTGGAAGGATTTTTACAATTGTATGACATAAGATAAAGAGTGCTATACAATTACATATATGGCGCTATTCTTTCTGTTTAGCTTTGTAATATAATTGCAACACTATTGTAATTAGCATATATTACTATAGTTTCTGTATGCAAAATTTTAGTTACTACAACCAATCCATATAATTTTTGTTAAAAGACAAAAAAATCCGCAAGACTTTTTGCGATTGTAAGCCCCTTTCAAAAACATGACTCCCATCACAAAAAGCGTGCAGATTATTTAGCATATTTTTCATATGCCCTATAAATCAATACAATATAGATCCAATCATAGATAAGAATTGCAAGCGAGATAATGGTAATCAAAGGTGTTCGAAAATACATATAGAAGCCTACTGCAGCAAATGCAGTACCAACCATTTTACAAACCGCTATGCCCATTGATTGGCCGCTTAAGTTCCCTCTTTGTATGAATAAGGCGATAAATAGCCCTGACATCACCAAATTTTGTGAAAATGCTGCATATGTGCCAGCCATATCATCGAATTCATGCATCATCGCTAAAATCGTGAAAAAGCTTACTCCGAGTGTTATGAAAAAAGATGAATAAAATATTTTTATCGGAATTATTTTTTTATACTCCTTATAACCATAAAGCAAAAATTGCAGCATAATGAAGATATCTAAAATAAACCAAATTAAAGTAAGGATTCTTTGCAGTTCACTTTGCGGATACATAAAGGCGAAAATATATTCCCATGAAATATTTGCGCAAATTGCAACCATAGGCATGCCATATTTCTTATCTTGAAAACCTTTTTTAATGATTAGTATGTATGTAATAATCCAAAAAAGCCCTGTGCCTAATTGGCAAATTAGTAGAAAAAGTTCTTGCGTCATCTATTCACACTCCTTCCCACTTTTAATGATTCTTCGATACTATATGTGAAGAAATCTATTTTTTATGTCTAAAAGTTCAATAGAGGGGTATGAAATTTAATGTAAAAAGATCAAAAGCGTATGCGCCTATACATTCATTAACCAATCATATATAGTAAGACGAGGTGATGATATGAAAAATAAAATTTATTTTGATAACGACCGATTTATCGCAGGAACTACCTTAAAGGATGACATCGAGCTAGAACATAACAATATGGCACTGCATACATGTGTAAATGAAGCAGATGTGATAAACAATCGAAAAAAATTAGCAACTACTTTGCACTGTGACTTGAATGATTTTATTTGCACTCAACAAACACATAGTGCTAACTTCCATAAAGTCACGCTTGCTGATAAAGGACGTGGCGCTGTGCAGATGGACACTGCCATTTCGAATACGGATGCACTATATACATTAGAGCCCAATTTACTTTTATGTAGCTTTACTGCAGATTGTGTACCTGTCATTCTTTATAATGAAGTGACTGGCCTTATTGGCGTGGTTCATTCAGGCTGGCAAGGGACCATTAAGGAAGTGACATTAAAGCTGCTCCAACATTTAATGGAGCATGAGCAATGCAACCCACAAGATTTCCACGTACAAATTGGTATGGCACTAAGTCAAGAAAAGTTTGAGGTGGATGTAGATGTCTACGAAAAATTCCACAATCTAGGGTATGCTGAGGATCTTATGTATTTTAATTCTGAAACGAATAAATATCATATTGATAATCAACAAACCGTGAAAAAACAATGCGAGCTTGCTGGTATTCCATCCGAGCAAATATTCATTGATGCTACTTGTACATTCCTTAACCCAGATGGCTTTTCCTATCGCCAAGATAAACAGGCTGGTAGACATTTAAGCTTTATTATGCGAAAAGAATAGTAGAGAACAAAAAAGGATGTATCTCACAAAAATGTAGAGACACATCCTTTAATATTATTGATTTTTAACTGGACGATTTTTTCCAATACCAAACACATAGTAGCTCATTGTAACAAGCGCTAAGAATATAATTCCGACAATTAGAGAAACTCGTGTATCATCATTAAACCACATACCGATAAGCACCATTACTAAAAAGGCAATCGTTATATAGTTTGTAAATGGTGCAAAGGGCATTTTGAATGGATGCTTTGATAGTTGTTCACCTTTTATTTTTCTAAATCGTATTTGACTTATTAAAATTATAAACCACGGAATCATCCCTGGTAATACACTTGCACTGTATACATATACAAATAAATTTTTTGGCGCAAGATAGCTTAGAATAACGCCAATGACCAAACCAATTAGCACGCCTATTGTACCGAATATCGGAACACCATTACTAGAAAGCTTCGCAAAAAATTTAGGTGCTTGTCCATTCATGGCAAGCGTATACAGCATACGTCCCGCACTATAAATGCCACTATTACAGCCTGACATTGCCGCTGTAATGACAACAAAATTAATAATTCCTGCTGCTGCGGTAATTCCAACCTTTGCAAAAGTTGCAACAAATGGGCTACCAATCGTGCCTAATTCATCCCACGGATAAACTGTTACAATGACAAAAATTGCACCGATATAAAATATTAAAATACGCCAAATAATGCTTTGAATCGCATTCGTAATAGTTTTTTGAGGATTTTTTGCTTCTCCTGCTGTAATCCCAATGAGCTCAACGCCTTGATAGGCTGCAACTACTAATGATAACGCAAAGAAGAAGCCAGTCCAACCACCTGTAAAGAAGCCTCCATGATTCCAAAGGTTCGATAATCCAATTGCCACACCTCCATTACCAATGCCAAAGAAAATAAGACCAAAGCCTGCAACAATCATTAAAATAATCGTCACAATTTTAATCATGGCAAACCAAAACTCAAATTCTCCAAAAGTTTTAACAGAAATAAAGTTGGCAACACCTAAAATCACCATTGCAACTAAACCTGGAATCCATGCTGGTAAATCTGGATACCAGTATTGCATATATGTTCCTACTGCTATAATCTCTGACATCCCAACAATAACCCACTGAAACCAATTACTCCACGCAGTTAAATAACCAGCTAATGGGTGTATATATTTATAGCCAAATGTTGCAAAGGAACCTGTACTTGGCTCCTCGTAAAGCATCTCTCCCATTGCTCGCATAATGAAAAAAATAAATATACCTGCTATACCATATGCAAGGAGTACGGAAGGCCCTGTCCACTGAATGGCGCTAGCAGAACCCATAAACAAGCCCACGCCAATAGTACCACCAAGAGCAATCATTTGGATATGACGTGCCTCTAATCCCCTTTTTAATTCTTTATTTGCCACTCAAATTCCGCCTCTTTCTCTGAAGTTCTTCTACGATGAATTATTTTATAATAATAATAAATTCTTCTGAAAAACACAATTGTATTTTTAGGAAAAACATAATTATGACATTAAGACAAGGTTTCTGAGAATTTTGGTGTTCTATCCACCACTTCAGCGTTTCTATCCACCTCTTCGGCTGTTATTACAATTGAATTAGCTGTCGTAGCAACAATTTTTATCTTGCTTTAGCCGTTTACGAATCCCCTTAAAGTAAAAACCAATTTTATTACATAAAAAAAACTCTATTCCATCGAATGGAATAGAGTTTACTTTGTTACTGCAATAACGTCTGTTCTTGGAGCTTTGCAGAGAAGTATTTGCGTGCATCGGCTGTTAGAATTTGCAACAGAATAACCTCTTCTTGACGCGTGAATTCTACAAACATCCCACTTAAATTTTCATAAACATATTGGATTTTAAAGCCACTATCTAAATAATGATCCACTTTTTTTATTTCCTCAGTGCTTTGTTGATGTTCTGACATGCAATCACCTCACCTTTCCGTTAATCAACCTCATGATATTCTGTTAGGTTCTTAATATTATTCAGCACCTTTTATATCCAACAGCGGATCTGGTTGTTCAACGACATCATTCTCATCTGGAACAACAGTTGGAACAGGCGCTTGTTGCTGTCCAAATAGTTCATCCAAATTGTGACCAGCTGTAATACCTAAATATTTTGTATCGCTAGGATCCTCTAGCTCAGCTTGAGGGTATTTTTTGAACCACCAATACTTCGCTAATACATAATATACGAGTGCCCCTACAAAGAACCCTACTAATGAAGAATAAGTGGAGAAAATATTTGCCACTGCACCGCCGATAACCCAAGCGATTAAACCAGCAATGTTAAAGCCATTCCAATATTTAAATTGACCCTCTAATTCATAAAGTCCTTTTACATGCACGCGACGTTTACGGATTAAATAATAATCAGCAAATAATATTCCAACGATTGCTGTTAAAATTCCCCCGATAATTAAAAGTGCATTTACTAATACATCAAATAAACTCCATGGTTGTGCTAGAATACCAATTATTCCTGCGATAACAACCCCAACCCAAAACGGTACTTTTGGACCACCAATATTGGAGAAAATCGTTGCCGCTGGGATAACATTTGCAGAGGTATTAGTTGACCATTGTGCTAATACAATCATTAACAGTAAAATTCCTAAAATAAAGCCACTTGCACTTTGCTGCAATGCATTTATAGGATCAGCAGAGGAAACAGCCATATAGCATACAGCACCAATTGTCACAATGAAAGTGTTTGTAATCGGCATAACAATTAATGAGCCAATTAACTGTGTTTTATTGCGTTTGAACCAGTTGCGTTCATTTTTGGGTGCTTTAAAGAAGCGTGAAAGTGAAGGCATGTCGGCTGCTAGTGTCGACCAAAATCCCATATTCGCCATAATCACTACCATAAATGCAGTGAAGGCTGTGAATCCTGTTGTTGGCGATTCTACCCACGTCCAAATATTTTTCCCTTGAGCTACTGCAGTATCTGCGAGTGTATAATACATCCAGCAAGAAATTAAAATAATAACTGGTGCTGCCAAATCTGCAAAGCGTTCAATAGATTTAATACCTAGGGATGTATTAAATAACTGAAGTGCTGCAAAGATCAGGAAACAGATAAACCAATTATCAAAATTAAAAAGTAAATTCAAAATGCCGTTTATAGCTAGTGCTCCAAAATAAGTGTTTAGACCGAACCAACATGCAGCCGTTACTCCACGGACAAGTGACGGAATATGTGTGCCAAATGTCCCGAACGGAGCACGCATATAGACTGGGAATGATAACCCATGTTCAATGCCTATATCACCAATTAACGTCATCAATACACCAATTAGACAAGAGCCAATCAACGTTGCTAAAATCACCATTGGCAATGGTAAGTTAATGATTGCTGAGCCACCGATTGCAAAAGCAGCTAATACAATTGCCATTCCTATCCAAATTAGCGCAAAACCAAATGTTCCAATATTTCTTTGTTGATGTGTCACTGGAAGTAAATCTGGGGATTTTAAATAATTCCCTTCACGTTCCATATAATCTCTCCTTTTTTTCCAATTTTCGTGACAACTTACATGGGGTTATTCCTTCCTTCAACAAAAGTGCTGAAGGAGGGTGGAATTTCAGTTTATTTGAAAGTTTTATTTACTTTGATAGACTACTAATCAGAGATTGACGTTCATTCCAAGTCATTGGTGGAACTGTAGATTTGCGTTCAACCATTGTAATAGCACCATCTACAGGACAGACGATTGAGCATAAATTACAACCTACACAGTCCTCCTCCCGAACTTTCAGCATTGGACGACCATCTTCTGTATATAAATCGATACATTGATGCGATGTATCTTCACATGCAATATGGCACTTGTTACAGTTAATGCAAACATCGTTATTAATTTCAGCCACGATTTTATAATTTAAATCCAAGTCACCCCAATTAGAATATCTGGAAACTGAGCGACCTACTAAATCCATAACAGAGGCAATGCCTTTATCGTCTAAATAATTATTGAGTCCATCAATCATATCTTCAACAATGCTAAAGCCATGGTGCATCGCCGCTGTACAAACTTGCACGCCCGTAGCTCCCATTAATATAAACTCAGCAGCATCTTGCCAGTTAGAAATACCACCAATGCCAGAAATCGGAACATTGATTAATGGATTACGAGCACACTCTGCAACCATATTGAGTGCAATTGGTTTAACAGCAGGACCACAATAGCCACCATGTGCACCCTTTCCTGCTACATGAGGCACTGTATTCCAAGTATCTAAGTCAACACCTGCTAAGCTGTTAATCGTATTAATCATACTAACGGCATCTGCTCCACCTCTTGTAGCCGCTTCTGCCGTTACCGTAATGTCAGTAATGTTTGGCGTTAGCTTCACAATTACTGGTGTTTTCGCTGCCTCTTTCACCCAGTACGTTTGCTTTTCCACCAATTCAGGTACTTGACCAGAGGCAGAGCCCATTCCTCGTTCTGCCATCCCATGTGGACAACCAAAGTTAAGCTCAAGACCATCAACCCCCACATCTTCTACTCGTTTAACAATCTCATGCCATTTTTCTTGCTTTGGCTCCACCATTAAGGAAGCGATGATTGCGTGATGTGGAAACCTTTTTTTTGTTTCATAAATTTCTTTTAAATTTACCTCTAACGGACGATCCGTAATCAATTCAATATTATTGAAACCTGCTACTCTTTGTCCGTTATAACTAACAGCTGCAAAGCGTGAAGAAACATTTAAAATTGGATCCCCTAATGTTTTCCATACAGCTCCACCCCACCCCGCTTCAAATGCACGTTGTACTTGATAGCCTGAATTCGTTGGTGGTGCTGACGCAAGCCAAAATGGATTCGGCGATTTGATGCCCGCTAAGTCAATACGTAAGTCTGCCATCTTAGTTCCTCCCTTATGCAATCTCACTTGGTTTTATCAATTATGCCTCGGCATAATTGCGTCCAGAATCGGCTTTGCGCTTGGGCCTGCAGATGTTTTTTGCGCGAAAGCGAAGCGGCAGCAACGTGTCTTTGTCTGTGCGAAAGCGAAGCGACAGCAACACAGCACCGATGCAGGTCAGTTAGCCGTTATCGCATGGATACGATGTTTTTAGGCTAACATCCCCTAAGCAGTCCTTTCCGATTCTGTGACATCCGCCGAAGGCTTTGGGCCAACAAGAAGTTGGTCACTAAGTCGTTGCCACAGGACGTGGCGTTCTTAGACTTAGTTCCTCTATTTCAGCGGATATTGGGTCACCTACTGAAAGTAACTTAAACTTGCATTCACCTCACCACCTATAGAGGTGGGAGACTTCTGCAACTCATCTGTACCTGTCGCTACGCTTTCGGTACAAAAGACACTTTGCTGAAAGAAGTTAAACGTTCATGGATCTTGTATGCTGCGTCTTTTCCTTGCTGTACAGCTGTTACAACCATCGCCTCGCCCTGACCATTTCCAAAGACGACATCTCCACATGCAAATACTTTGTCATTCGAAGTTTGCATTGTCGTTTCATCAATATCGACAACACCATTTGTATGCTGTAAGCCAAAAGCTTCAATCAATGACACAAAACGTGTTTGCCCAATTGCCTTAATAACAGCATCTACTTCGATAATAAAATTGGACCCTTCAATCTCCTCAGGTCTTTGTCGACCATCAGCACCCGCTTCACCGAGCTTCATTTTCACACATTCAATGCCTACGACCTCACCTAACTCATTGCCAATAATTTTTTTCGGTGCTGTTAGCCACTTAAACTCCACACTATCCTGCTTGGCAAATTCATATTCAAATTTGTACGCAGTCATTTCCTTTTGTGTTCGTCTATAAAGAATTTGAACATTGTCGGCACCTAATCGCACTGCACATGTAGCACCGTCAATCGCGGTATTTCCTGCACCGATGACAGCAACTCTCTTCCCAACAATAAGTTTTGTAAGCGGTCCCATTTTTGTCTTTCTGACAAACTCTATCGCATCATGAACACCGGCTAAATCTTCTCCCTCAATACCCAGATTCGGCACAGCTCCCATACCGACTGCTAAAATAACACTGTCATATTGCTCTAAGATTTCATCAGCAGAAATATCAACACCGACAGTTGTGTTTGTTTTGATTTCCACACCTAGCTTTTCGATTTGTTCAATTTCCCAATCAACGACAGCATTTGGTAAACGGAACGACACAATACCATAGCTCCCTAAGCCACCAGCTTTCGATTCAGCTTCATAAATAGTAACCTGATAACCAAATCGACTTAGTTCACGAGCAGCTGATAAACCAGCGGGACCTGAACCAATAATAGCTACCTTCTGTCCGTTGCTTTGTCCTTGCTTAAATAGCTGAGCATTCGTTTCCATTGCCCAATCTGTTGCATAGCGCTGTAGCTCTCCGATTTTAATTGGCTTTGTTGAGGAATTTAACACACACGCCCCTTCACATAGTTCCTCCGTTGGACAAACCCTTGCACAGCTTGCACCAATTGGATTTGCTTCTAATATAGTCGTAGCAGAGCCCTTCATATTACCAGAAGCAATTTTTTTTATGAAATTTGGGATTTGAATACTCGTTGGACAGGCTTTAATACACGGTGCATCATAGCAATAAAGGCAACGATTAGATTCCTCAATTGCTTCATTCTTTGTCATCCTGCTAGTCAACTCCATAAAATTACGGTTTAACTGTTGGGACATTGTATTTTCTTGATTCGGAGCCATTTCCACATCCCCCTCTTGTGTTCATTTTTTCCTTCTTATCAATTACACCTTGGCGTAATTGATGTTAGAACCATTGAAAAAGAATCACATTCAACATTCGTCTCACCATCTATAGAGGTAGATAGTCTTTTGTAGCTAAATGAAAATATTACGAGACCGATTGCTCTGCTCTCCATTCAAAGCAATCGGTCATCAAACTAAATGTTTAGTGCTTCTGCAGCAGTTGTTTTTAATGCACGTTTTATATATTGCCCGCTACCTAGTACACCAACAAACTCTTTATTTTTAATGACATATTCTCCACGTACTAGTACACTTACTGGTTCACCTGTTACTTCCCATCCCTCATATGGGTTATAATCCACGTTCATATGATGCGTTTTTGCCGAAATTTCTCGTTTTACCTCTGGATCAAAAATAACGATATCCGCATCAGAACCGATTGCAATCGTTCCTTTTTGTGGGAATAGACCAAATACTTTTGCAGCACTCGTGGAAATCATATCGACAAACTCATTAATAGAAATTTTCCCTTTTGCTACACCTTCTGAATATAAAATACTGAAGCGATCTTCAATAAATGGCCCACCGTTAGGAATTTTAGAAAAATCATTAATTCCTAACTGCTTTTTACCCTTAAAACTAAACGAGCACTGGTCAGAGCCGATTGTTTGTAGTTGTTTTGCTTTTAGAGCATTCCATAAATGAGCCTGATGGTATTTTGGACGAAGTGGTGGGGACCAAACATATTTTGCGCCCTCAAAACCTGGTTGTGCTAAAGCAGATTGGTCCAAAGTTAAATATGGTGGACATGTTTCGCCATAGACGTCATAGCCTTTTTCACGCGCAGCAATGATCTCATCTACTGCCTCTTTACAAGTTACATGCACAACATAAAGGGTAGCACCAGCAATATGAGCTAACTCAATCGCACGTTTTGTCGCCTCGCCTTCTAATTCAGCTGGACGAGTGAGCGCATGATAAATCGGCTCCTTATGACCTGCACGTCGAGCCTCTTCTACAAGCTCATCTATAACAGAACCATTTTCACAGTGCACCATAACAACTGCACCGAGGTCTTTCGCTATTTTAAAAGCTTTAAAAAGGGTGCGATCTGTTGCTTGAAATTCTTTTGCATAAGCCATAAATACCTTTACAGAAGTAATACCCTCCTGCTCTAAGATTTTCGGCAATTCGGCTTCTGTTTCAGGGGTTAAATCACCAATCATTAAGTGGAATCCATAGTCGATAGCTGATTTCCCCTTCGCCTTGTCATGCCACTTTTCAACTGCAGCTGAAAGTTTTTCCTCACCAGCCGTTAAACAAAAGTCCAAAATAGTAGTTGTTCCACCGAAAGCCGCTGCAATAGTACCAGATTTCCAATCATCATCTGTCACAGTATTGTTAAATGGCATATCTAAATGAGTATGCGGATCAATTCCACCTGGCATCACGATCTTACCAGTAGCATCAATAATTTCTGCGCCCACGTCGGATAAATCTTTGCCTATTTGAACAATTTTTCCGTTTTCAATTAAAATATCTGCCTCAAAAACATCTGCCGCTGTTGCTACTCGTCCACCTTTAATGATTTTTTTCATTCTGCCCTCACCCTTCATAAAATATTGGAGAATATTCAATCATGACAATGTTAGGAAAGACCATACATAGAACCCACCTTAATGTAACGTGTAGGTCTCCCCCATACTGAACTTTGTTTGCAGCGTCAACACTGTTTCAAGTAATACATCTGCTCCTTTCGCACAATCCTCAAATGTTGTTTCCTCTTCCTCACAATGACTCTTACCATTAATACTTGGCACGAAAATCATCGCTGATGGAACAATGCTTGCTATATATTGCGCATCATGCCCTGCCCCACTAAACATCCGATGTGTAGTATAGCCGAAGCTTTGACAAGCCCTTTCCACTTCATTACAAATATGTGTATCAAAATAGACTGTATCTCTACCCCATAGCTTAATGGGCTTAATGCTACAGCCCATATCCTCTGTAGGAAGATTATTCAGTATGTCCTCAACCTTTTGCATGATCTCTGGACTTTGATGACGTGAATCTATCGTAAAAGTCACTTTGTTCGGTATAACGGTATGAATATTTGGAGATACATTCATTCGACCAAAGGTAAACACTAATTGTTCATCAATTTTTCCGAGTTCTTCATGTAAATTCGTAATGATTTTTGAAGTTACTAACATCGGATCTTGGCGCATTGTCATCGGTGTCGTTCCAGCATGATTGGACTGCCCTGTAACCGTAATTTCATAGCAAACCATGCCTAATACACCTTCAACAACGCCTATTTCCAGTTGCTTTGCCTCTAGAACAGGTCCTTGCTCGATATGCAACTCTATATAAGCAAGAGCTTCTTTTAATCGATTTTCTTGATCTCCCTCATATCCACTTGCTTGCAGCGCTTCTTTGAAACTGGTACCATCTTTGTCGACAGATTGCAGCATTTTTTCTTTTTCAAATTTTGCTGAGATGACACCAGAGCTCATCATTGCTGGGTCAAAACGAGCACCTTCTTCATTCGTAAAGTTAACAATCATTAACGGTATATCTAGTTCAATCTCGTTTTCTTTTAACGTTCGAATTGCCTCTATGGCCGTTAAAACGCCTAATACACCATCAAATTTGCCACCCTTTTCAACGGAATCTAAATGTGACCCCATAATAATTGGAGGAACATCTTTTTTTCCAGGTAAAATGGCATAAATATTGCCCATATCATCGACTTTAATGTCCATTCCTAATTCTTCACAACACTCACAAAAATAGTTTCTTGCTAATACATCCTCATTCGAAAGAGACAAACGGGTTACACCACCATTTTCAGTAGCTCCAAATTGACTAAATTGTTCAATTAACTCTTGCAATCGTCTACTATTACACTTATACATATGCAAGTCCTCTCTTTCACAGTAGTTAATACACATTCTATAAGAGTTAAAAATTATGATATATAGATATAAAACTAAAAAAATATGTGCATCTGCACATGATATATGGTAAGTTATGTTCATAATAAGGGGGGGGAAAAATGGGGACGATTCGCAAAATTGTAGAGGGAGTTCAATTCCCAATGCTAACATTAATAGCTGGACATAGCGGAACGTATCGAAGAGTTACAGGGATTAACGTAGTAGAAAGCATCGATTTAATTATGTTTTGTAGACCTAATGAATTAGTCGTTACTACAGGTATTAATTTATCTTCACAAGGAGATTCCTTAGAGCAGCTTGTAAAACTAGCATTCTCTAAAAAGGTAGCAGGTTTCATTATTAATACCGGCCCATACATTCCAGATATACCAGAATCAGTAATCTCTTTTGCCAATAAACATGATTTCCCTATTTTTCAAATGCCTTGGAGTTATCGAATAGCAGATTTATTAAAAACGACTTTTCAATTTATTTCCAACAACCATCGAGAGCTATCTATCGAAGAAAAGGTTCTTTACAACTTGCTTTTTCAATACAAACAAAACACCAACTATATTAAAGATCAATTAGCACTGCTTGGTTTTCCACAAGGTAGAGAGCTAGCTATCATTTCATGCACTACCAAAGGTCCACAGTCTAGTATTGACCGTTATGAGGTCATGATCCAATTTGCATTTCAAAATAGATATAAACGTTTTTTAAAACTAAAACATAAAAATCACCTCATCTTTTTAATCGACAAAACACAAATCAATACACCAAATACTCCCTTCTCAAAAATCGTTGAAGAAATATACGATAAAATTACGCAAAAAAATGGTTACTTGGATATTATCATTGGTAAAGGAAATTATCACAAAGAACTTGAAAATGTTCGCAAAAGCTATGATGAGTCATTAACAGTAATCCAATTAGCAAAGCTTCATAACAACCGTTTCCTATACAAATATAAAGAAATTGGTGCCTATAAAATTATTATGGCCGTGCAAAATCAAACATTAATCAAATCATATAGTCAAGACATCTTAGGTCAGCTCTATCGCTATGATGAAATGAATAACACAGATTATGTACAATTTTTACGCATTTTTCTCGAGGAAAATGGTAGTACTGGTCGGATTAGTGAACGTCAATTTATTCATCGTAACACGGTCCTATATAAAATAAAAAAAATAGAAATGCTATTAGATATGGACTTAAATAACCCATTTACAAAAACAAATCTCTATATCGCATTTTTGATTGAAGATATATTGACACACCAATAAACTGTTTATCTTCAGAAGATTTCCGCTCCGAAATTCAAGTCGGTATAGTTGGTGTTAATGTACCAATTTCAATTCTCGTCGGCTATCATGATTATTAGGCTGGAAACGTTCAAAATTCGATGATAGACATATGTTTGGGCCAAACCAAGTAAGTTCCTTCACTAAAGCCACAACAATTTGCTTGAACAATCAATGAATTTAATCCTTCGCCATTCCAAGTAATAACGGCTAATGCGACAGACTAATATAAGAACTTCTAGTAAAAATCCGCTTCGTTATCTGGGTTCCAATCCTGTATATCTTTGCGGATTTTTTCCTTTTCTCCTAGCCATAAACCAAAAAACTGACGAACCAAATGGGAGGGCACTGAAAAAGTCCATATCTTCTCACATTGCGAGGTATTCAAAGATTAAATCGTTGAATACCTCGCTTTTTTCATTTGGCACTGTGACTCTACTGTTGTTTTCCGAAGCATTACGCTCGCTTTCCGCGGGCGAGCGCCGAGCCTCCTCCTTCGCTTCGTGCGGGGTCTCGACTGTCTCGCTTTCCCGCAGTAGTCGAGCGATGCTTCTCCAAACAACGCAATGTATCATACTATTATTTTAGTCCCTCTTTCCTTTATAATAAAAGAATTAATGTGCAGGTGGTGCCCCGATGATTTCAAATCAAGAAACCTTAGCCGCAAATCGCTACAAAGTAGAAGCGAAGAATAGTGAATTAAAAAACGGATACGGGTACGATACGGCATCGACTACGGGTCTATTTGGCATGGAAATTCAAGGTGCTACAACGATATTCGCTGTCAATTTGAAACGGATATTAAAGTTACTAAACGAAAATAAATAAGGAATAGAGACAGAAATAAGGCACTTCCTGTTCAAAATTGAACAAGAAGTGCCTTATTTTTATCTGAAAAAGGCTCGCTATTATAAAAGCGTAAGTTTCAGTGCCCTCACTAAATGGTCACCAGTTTTTTTGAGGTACTATCGATAAACTTAAGATTATTTTTTATTTTTATTTTTATTTTTATTTTTGCTTTGTGAATCCTTTTTTTCTTCTTTTAGCACATTAGTTGTTTTTAATGCAGTAAAATCAGCTTCATCACCAACTTCCATACCATAGCTTGGATTTCTGTCTATGCGAGTAAGAGGATCAAATTCTTCATCCTCATCAAATCGCATAACAAGTATCGGTAAGGATATTAGTCCTGCTAATCCAACTAATGCATAAATCCATCGTGACAATACTGCTGTTTGTCCACCAAACAAATAGGCAACTAAATCAAATCTAAAGAATCCTATAAGTCCCCAGTTGATTGCTCCAATGATTACTAACACTAAAGCGATTCTATAAACTACGCTCATATTTACACCTCCTTTTATTTGTAGATACGAAGCCAGTTATACACTTCACATGTATGAAAAGCGTCGAAATTGCAAAAAACCTGTCATAACAAGTGGTAAAATTACAAATACTTATTGTAATTAAATCACCCATTTTGACGGTCTTATTTTTAGCAATAACCGCTTATTTATACAAAATGAATACTTGGCTAAGCTATTTCTACAAACAAAGGAAATGTTAGTGAATGATAAATAATAAACCGCTTTTTACGGCTCATCATCATAAACCTTATTCTCTTCATTTGTTAAAAATTATTGTAATTTTTTTAATCAATTATTTAGTAATAGTAAAAAATCCCAAACATAGGTAAAGTGTGATATATTTACATAATACTCTATTTTTATAGCACTTTATTTAACCTTTCATCAACATACTTACCAGTGACTGAAGGAAAGGGATAGGAGAAAGAATGATTGATGAAAAATAAAATTATGAAAACCAACCTGTTATTTTATTTTTTTATCGTACTTATAGTTACTTTTACACAATTCAGCATACCCTGTCATGCTGCGGAACTATCAGAACCTACTATATTAGGAAAGCATTATGATATTTTTCGTGACTCTTCAAAAAAAATTACGATAGATGACTTATTAAGTGGTACATATGACAATTCATTTGTCGCTAGTAAAGACGATTATCTATTCTTTTGGCACACGAATGATACGATTAGATACCGAAGAATTATTAAAGGATAAACAGGAATCTTACTGGTTAGAGGTAACAGACAAGCTAGATAGCATTGAAATGTTTTTAGTCAAAGAAGATGGCTCCTATCGTGTTCAAAAAAGAGGGATTTCAAATATTGACGAACAAAACATTCATTATCGTTCTAATTTATTTCAATTCCATGACCCATCCGTCAAAGAAATTTATATAAAATTAGATGGTGAATTACCATTAAATTCAATTTCTTATCTTTTCACAACGGATAGCTTTATCAATAAGATTATTGACTACAAATATTTAACAGGGATTTTTTATGGGTTCTTGTCTGCACTTTTAATTTACAATTTATTTTTATTTTTTTCGTTGAAAGATAAGGCTTACTTTTACTATGTTTTGTATATGTTTAGTTTTATTCTCTATCAAGCTACTTTGAATTCTTTAGATATTGAATTAGTAGGTCAACATTTGCCTAAATGGTTTTTTCTAAAATCCGCAGCGATAAGTGGAAATATCTTGATTATATGTATGATTCTATTTAGCAAAGAGTTTCTTGAATTTAAAAAATACTTACCCCGCTTCTACAAAATCGGGAATTTTCTATTATTAATCACTTTACTTTCTTTAATTGCTTCATTCATTGTCCCTGATGTTGCGATTGCAAATAATTTAACAATCATTCTTGCTGTAGTTGTCTTTATTTTTCTTTGGTTATCAGGAATATTTGTGTTGTTAAAAGGTCAGAAAATGGCTAGATTTTATATGGTAGGTTGGACTGTTGTGCTTGGTTCCATCATAGTACAAGCATTGGCTTTTTTAAGTATTATTCCATTCCATCCAGTTATATTTGAGGATATTCCTGCAATTGGTGCTATTTTTGAATCAATATTTTTATCATTAGCATTAGGCGATAAAATCAATATCATAAAAAAAGAGCATCAGGAAATGCAACAAACGCTCAATGAAACGCTCGAACATAAAGTAAAAGAACGAACACAAGAGCTAGAAAGAGCAAAACTTGAGCTTGAAAAATTAGCAAATACAGATCGCCTTACTCAAATTCCAAATCGTGTAAAGTTAGACGATGTGTTAGAAGTAGCTGTTGAACAAGCCCAACATCATGAGGCTCCATTCGCTATTATTCTATTAGATATTGATTTTTTTAAAGAAGTCAATGATGAGTTCGGCCATCAGGTAGGCGACTTAGTTTTAATGAATGTAGCAGAAATATTGCAAAATACGATTCGAGAGCAAGATACAGTTGGTAGATGGGGTGGCGAGGAATTTTTAGTTATTTGCCCACAAACTAAACTAGATGGTGCTATTAAGCTTTCTGAAAAGCTTCGTCAACAATTAGAAAATCATCAATTCCCTATTGTGCAGCGAAAAACTAGTAGCTTTGGGGTAACTAGCTATGTAGATGGTGATACACGAAATACATTATTATCAAGATGTGATAAAGCGTTATATCAAGCAAAAGAACGAGGCAGAAACTGTGTTGAATTTTTAATAGATGATGTCAATGTCTCCTCTTCGTTATAAAAACAAAAGAAGCGTCGATGACAATTTGTTGTCTTGACGCCTCTTTTTCAATTATTCGATTACGTTAGATAAGTATTTGCGGATGTATGAAGGTTTAACACCTTGAGGAATTGAATTTTGATAAATCTCATTTCCTAAACGTTCTTTAAGCTCTTGCTTTGCTTGTTCAATTAATTCCGGTTGCGCCAGCACCGCAGTAGCCATAACTTTTCCAGCATGAGCATGGGCTACACCCTTCTCATTCCTTGAAGTGGGAGTCTTCTGTCGGGTAACTATAAATATTACTATCCGGCAATACCTATTTATATTTCTCTAGTTTCTTCCCTTAGCCATACTCTCTCTTCTTCATTTAAATAAGGAGATAGCTTTGTGTATACCTCTTGATGATAATTGTTTAACCATTGCTTTTCACTCTCTGTTAACATATCTTTATCAATACCGTCTAAATCAATAGGGCAATACGTGATTGCTTCAAACTTCATAAATTGACCAAACTCTGTTTTCTCGTCTTCAACTACTAACATCATATTTTCAATTCTAATTCCATATTTACCTTCAAGATATATTCCCGGTTCATTCGTAATAATCATACCTTTTTCTAATATGACATCATTATTATTATTTCTTATGCTTTGTGGTCCTTCATGAACATTCAAGAAAAAACCTACTCCATGTCCTGTCCCGCATTTATAGTCCAAACCATACTGCCAAATGGGTTGTCTTGCTAAAACATCTAAGTTAGAACCTGTTGCTCCATATAAATATTTCACTGAGCTTAATGCAATAAATCCTTTTAACACCAAAGTAAAATCTCTTTTTTGATCATCGGTAAGTTTTCCTAAAACAATCGTTCGTGTAATATCTGTTGTTCCATCATAATACTGTCCGCCTGAATCAATTAAAAAAAGACCTTCATTCTTAAGAGTATATTGCGTTTCTTTATTGGCTTTATAATGCATCATCGCAGCATGTTCTTTATAACCTGCTATCGTATCAAAGCTAGGTCCAAAATATCCTTCCTGCCCCATTCTGAAATCTTCTAATTTTTCTTCTGCAGTAATCTCTGTAATTTCTTCTTTATCTACAAAGTTTTTTAGCCATTTTATAAATTTCACCATGGCTAAACCATCTTTTATTTCACACCATTTTAAATTTTTTATCTCAACTTCATTTTTAATGGCTTTTAAATTAGTTGTGATGTCAGGACTTTCAATTTTCTTTGTATTACTGTTAATGGCATTATATAATGTGATATTTGTTTTATTCGAATCTAAAATAATGGCATCTCCACTTGAAAGATTCCCCAAGAATGTTTGTATTTCATGATTCGCTTTTAGCTCGATTCCTTCAGTCTCCAGTTCTAATTTAACCAAAGAGGGAACCTTGCAAGAATCAATAAATAAATAACATTTATGTTCTGCTACGATTACATTAGCTATTGCAACTGGATTGTTAGGCACATCGGCCCCTCTTATATTCAATAGCCAGGCAATGTCATCAAGGGCAGTGAAAATATAATAATTTGCTCCTTTAATTTTCATTTCTTCTCTTACTTCATTTAATTTTTCTACTCGTGACTTGCCTGCATATTTTACGTCATGAGTAAAAATCGGTCCTTTAGGAACATCTGGTCTATCTTCCCAAAGACCACCAATTAAATCTTGATTCATATTTAATACGATTCTCTTTGCCTCTAGATCTTTTTCCATCTTTTTAACCAGTTTAATTGAAAAAACATTTCCATCAAAGCCCACAATGCTACCTTCTTTAAGAACATCTGCTAGCCATTCTGTATAAAATGGAACTCCTGGATCCATCATTCTAAATAATCTGATTCCTGAGCCCTCAAGCTGCTTTTCAGCTTGAATATAGTATCTACCATCTGTCCATAATCCAGCATCATCTAATGTAATAACTACAGTACCTGCAGACCCTGTAAATCCTGATATCCATTGCCTACATTTCCAATGTTCCGCTACATATTCACTCTGATGTGCATCAAAACTAGGAATGATATAAGCATCCATTTGATTTTCTTTCATTAGCTGTCTTAACTTTTCGACCCTATCCTTGATATTCATTAACAATACCTCCGTTTTCTTTAAGACAAAATTCCTTACTTTCACGATCATACTACCATGCAGCTAGTATTATACTAATTATTACAGCTGTAAACTTTGTAATTATCAATCACGCCTTGGCGTAATTGCGTCCGGATTTTAAATTGTGCTTAGGCCTGCAGATGTTTTTTGTGCGAAAGCGAAGCGACAGCCACAACACGTTCTTGTCTGTGCGAAAGCGAAGCGACAGCCACAACGTGAAGGCCGACACGATGTCGGTCATTTCGGTATAGTATTAAACCCACTATTATAGAAAATTAGGCGTATTAACACAATGAGCTTAATCTTTTTGTTTGTATAATTAGCCCAATTGTAGGCAATATTTGAGTCCATATGAACACTGTCATCAGGATACACTTCATGACTCTTTCCATTTATGTAAACTGTTAATATCCCCTCTAAAACATAAATGAATGAACTCTTCTTTTAACAAAACTACCTTCTACTGAATCCATTATCTCTTGTTCATAACTTCTTAAAACTATATCTTTCCTTTAATGTGGCTAATCAATAAAATGTGTTAAATGTACTTCCAAAATATCAACTAGTTATTCAAGTGAATCAACTGCTATGGTTTTAAGCCCCCCTTCTAATTGAGAACAGAAATCCATCAGATAGATCGCTTTTTTCACTTACCTCTTTCAAAGTAATTCCTTTTCAGTTCTCAATTTCTTTATTTCCATTCCAATATTCATCATTCCCCCTGATTTCATATTCGTGAATAATATAATATGTATCACTTCAATATTCAATGTATTATGAAATAATTTAATAAATATAAAATTCGTTTAATTAACGTTATATTGTATGAACAATGGGTAACAGGCTTCTTAAGCAGTACCGAAAAGTGTCTGCAAGGGGGGAAAGCTATTTCTTGCGAATATCTTGTCGCTCCATTGTTGCATGGACACCGGCTATATTGACAATAAGGAGCCCTTCTAATTGTTCATTAGTTTACGGGAAATATCTATTCAACTCGTCCACAATCTTGCTTTTATGATCAATGACATTTATTGAAGTAGTTTATCAGTATCTACTAAAATATCACTAAAATAGAATACAGTATGATATATTTACATAAAACTTTATTGTTGGCACATCTTATTCAACTTACTAGTAACTGGGGGAAAGGAGGGAAAAAGACATAATGAAAAATATAACTATTAAAAACAGCATGTTATTTTATTTTATTATCGCACTTTTATTTTTGTTCATGGCACCATTTAGTTCAACAAGCTTTGCTGCTGAGCGAACAGCACCTATTATATTGGGACAGCATTATGATATATTTCGTGATACTTCTAAAAGTATTACAATAGAAGATTTATTATCTGGTACATATGACAAGTCCTTTGTTGCTAGTGATCACGATTATTTATTTTTTTGGCAAACAAAAGATACAATTTGGTTAAAATTATCAATTAATGAGCTATTAACAGAAAAGCAAAATTACTGGATTGAGGTAACTGATAAACTGGATAATATCGAGATGTTTCTGGTGAAAGAAGATGGCTCCTATAGTGTGCAAAAGAGAGGAATCTCAAATATCGACGAGCAAAACATTCATTACCGATCTAATTTATTTCAAATAAAAGACCCATCTGTAAAAGAAATTTATATAAAATTAGATGGGGTTTTGCCTTTAAGCATAATCTCCTATCTTTATACAACGGATAGTTTTATTAATAGCATCATCGACTATAAATATTTAACAGGAATCTTTTATGGCTTTTTATCTGCACTTTTAATCTATAATCTCTTTTTATACTTTTCATTAAAGGAAAAGGCTTATTTATATTATGTTTTATATATGTTCAGTTTTATGCTTTATCAAGCAACATTGAATTCTTTAGATATTGAATTAGTAGGTAAACTATTACCTTCATGGGTTTTTATTAAATCCTTAGTTATAAGTGCTAATTTTTTACTTTTGTTTATGCTTTTATTTTGCTTAGAATTTCTTGAATTAAAAAAATATATGCCCAGTCTATATAAGTTGGGGAAGTTACTTTTAGTCATAACGTTCCTTTCATTAATGTCCGTGTTTATAATTTCTGATGTCTCCATAGTTAATAATTTTACAACTATTTTTGCTGTAGCTGTCTTTGTGTTTCTCTGGCTTTCTGGTTTGTTTGTATTGTTAAAAGGTCAAAAAATGGCTAGATTTTACTTAATAGGTTGGACTGTTCTGCTCGGTTCCGTAATTGTTCAGGCATTAGCCTTTTTAAAAGTGATTCCATTCCATCCACGTATTTTCGAGGATGTTCCTGCTATCGGTGCCATTTTTGAATCCATATTTTTATCTTTAGCATTAGGCGATAAAATCAATATTATTAAAAAAGAGCATCAAGAAATGCAACAAATGCTAAATGAAACCCTTGAACATAAAGTAACTGAACGCACACAAGAGCTTGAAAAAGCGAAGTTTGAGCTTGAAAAATTAGCAAATACAGACCGACTCACCCAAATCCCAAATCGAGTTAGGTTAGATCATGTATTAGAAAAGGCATTTGAACTCGCCCAAAACCAAGACGTACCTCTCTCCATCATTTTACTGGATATTGATTATTTTAAAGCAGTAAATGACGAGTTCGGTCATCAAGTAGGCGATATGGTATTAATAAACGTTGCAGAGCTACTAAAGAACATGATTCGGGAACAAGACACCATTGGAAGATGGGGTGGCGAGGAGTTTTTAGTAATTTGTCCTCAAACTACACTTGAAGATGCTGTACAGCTTTCTGAAAAGCTTCGACAGCAACTAGAAAATCATCAATTTCCTGTTGTTAATCGAAAAACGAGTAGCTTTGGGGTCACTAGCTATGTGAGTGGTGATACCTTAAATACTTTATTATCAAGATGCGACAAAGCTTTATACCAAGCAAAAGAACATGGTCGAAACCGTGTGGCGTTTTTGATAGATGATAATCATCAATATTCTCAATTGTCAATCTCTTTAAATATATAGATTTTATATAAAGTAAAACTGTTATCAGTGGGGACCCTTATCCTTATTGATTATTTGATCACGGTTCTTACTTTTTTTACCTGGACGCACTACATTTCACTCAATTTCGCACTCTCAACACTCTCTTATTTCCCACCATTTCTAAAAAAAATCCCTTTTAGCTAACTACTAAAAGGGATTCCATCTATTTATGCCAATTATTAAGTTCCTTTAACAACTCCGGTAGCTGCAATTTCTTTACATCAATCGGTGGTAAAGCCTTGATAAACTCCTTACCGTACGACTTTGTTGAAATGCGGCGGTCCAAAACAATGAAGGCTCCTTTATCCTGTGATGAACGGATTAAACGACCAAAGCCTTGTTTAAAACGCATGATGGCTTCTGGTAGCGATAACTCATTGAAGGAATTACGACCTTGTGCGGTAATATGTTTTGCTCTCGCCTTAAATACAGGTTCTTCTGGCGAGGAGAACGGCAGGCGCACAACAATAACCGATGCAAGTGCGTCACCTGGAACGTCCACACCTTCCCAAAAGCTATTTGTACCAAAGAGGACGGAGTGGCTAAACTTTTGGAATGATTTCAGAATACGCATACGGCTACCACCCGTTACACCTTGTGCGAAGAGCATATAGTCATCAAGGAGTTCACTATCTTGAATAAGGTCCACAGTTTTTCGAAGCATATCCTGTGAGGTAAATAGGACAAAACAACGTCCCTCTGTCATTCGGACTGTACGTGTAATGGCGTGGGCGACCGCTTCAATATATTCATCCTGTGACACATGTTGAATATCAGGCATATCTGTGACAATAAATGCCTTCGCCCCTGCATAATAGGATGGTGGCGCTTGTAGCTTTATTACTTGCACACTATCAGAAATACCGAGTTGACGCGTCACAAAACGCTCATTACCTGGCACAGTTAAAGTACCTGAAGTCCACACAATACTTGCCTGTTTACGAAGCGGTGCAAGTACTTTTTCAATGATAGGTGTGACATTAACCGGCTTTTTAAAGACATGTAAGCTTCCTGGAACGCTCCGTAAATCGAATTCTAACCACACCGAATTATCAACCTGTGGGGATAGAAAAATTTCCTCCCATTCCGCGATTTTTACCTTTAATTCACGGATCCAATAATGCCATTCCGATAAAATATAGAGCTCATTTTTATCTAATTGCTCAATATTATTTTCAAAGACTTGCCCTACTTCTGACGCAAGATCAAGCCACTGCTGTGTGAGCTTACTCACTTGTAAAAGCGGTTCTTTTGCTAGCGATACATCTTCTAAAAACAAAGTGCATTTGCTACTAGCTTGTTTACCTTTGATTTGTTGCTGCATTTTTTGAACAGCTCGTTGAATAGTTTCATCGAATGTTCGTTGCAGGCGTATAAATTGTGCATCTAATCGTTGCAAACTTTGCATAGGAACACGTTGTTTTTTCTTAGCCGCCTGACTAAATTGCTGGAATAAAGCAGTTTCCTCCATCGTTCCTACTTGACCAAAAATGTACTTCCACTGCGTATAGGAGAAGACAATTTCGTCCTGTTGCATGGCAGACTGTATAAATTGATGTGCTTCGTCAATGATCCATCCATCAATTTCTGTAAAAATCGGAGTTTGACGGACTAAATCACTGAGTACCATAGAATGATTGGTTACAATACAATCGGCAAACTCACTATTTTTTAACGCTTGTTCATAGAAATCAACGCCCTTTGAAGGTTTTTCATCAGGAATTTTCCGGATTTTCTCTAAAAATAGTTGTCCACCACCAGATACATTGAGTTCACTTAACACACCTGTTTCTGTTTTGGTCAGCCAGACAAGAATTTGTAAAATTGTAAAGGTATCATCATAAGATTCATCAGCATAAGCCATACATTGCTCAAAGCGTGCAACGTCAATATAATGCTGCATGCCCTTTAGAACAGCAATATTTACTTTAGTGCCAAGGATTTTTTCAATCTTTGGTAACTCTTCCTCAACAAGCTGCTCCTGTAAATGTGATGTATATGTGCTAATCGCAATTTTTTTATCGACTGATCGAGCATACAAAATCGCAGGAAGTAGATAGCCCGCTGTTTTACCAATCCCTGTTGAGGCCTCTATAACGCACTCTCTTTTGTCATTTAGTGCTTGCCAAATAGTGTCCATCATCTCGAATTGCGCTGGTCGTTGCTCAAAATTCAACATGGCCTTTGTCATTAAAGTTGTTTTATCAGCTGCTGTTTGTGGATATGATACAATCTCCGTATTATTTGTATGCTTTTTCCTTCCATCACAAATAGCCAAATTGCGGTAGTAGGAGACATTTTCATTAGCAGTTACGTGCTGTCGTTTAATTTGAAGAGCCTCGAAGAAAAGCTGAGATAAATTTGATTTCAATCTGAATGAACGTTTATGCATTTGTTCAAGGGTTAGCTGAGGGAGACTGAGTAACTCCTTCCAACAACGTATAAAAAGCTCAGCTGTTGCACGCGCATCGTCATCTGCTCGGTGTGCATTTGTTAGCTCTATATTTAAATCTGCCGCTAAATCACCTAGCTTAAAGCTTAGCGACATCGGGAACAATATTTTGGCAAGCTCAACCGTGTCCATCTTTTTACCCTGCCATTTCGGTAAGCCCGCGCGCTTGAACTCTGCTTGTAAAAAAGATAAGTCAAAATCCGCATTATGCGCGACAAATACACAATCAGCAAGCAGTTCATATATGTAGTCGGCATGTGCCTCAAACGGCAAGGCATCCTTTACATCCTCATCCGTAATATGCGTTAAATCCTGAATGAAAGTTGGAATAGCTTTACCTGGATAAATAAACTTCGTAAAGGTACGCTCAATTTTCCAATCTTCCATAATTACAATTGCTATTTGAATCATTCGGTCCCCATTTGCCGGTGAATGACCAGTCGTCTCTAAATCAACAATTGCATACTTTTGACTTTCCATCATACATCTCAACTCACAGTTCACATTAGATAGATGAATTTTATCACATATTTGGCTCAGCGGCATCCCTCTGCCCTTTTAGATAGTACACAAAAAGAAGAGACCGGGACAAAACTAGTCGTAACTTTAAAAAGCGGGAGCAATCAATTTTAGAAATCTTTTTTCAGAGTTTTATTGGTGAGTTTATTACTTTTATCAGCGATCTTTGGAGGTTTATCAGCGATTTCGTTACTTTATCAGCGATTCTTTGGGGGTTATCAGCGATTTCGCTATTTTATCAGCGATTGTTGAAGGTTTATCAGCGATTGCCCTTGGTTTATCTCGTTCCACCAAAAAGTCATAACTTTAAAAAGCGCGAGCAATCAATTTTTAGAAACGTTGATTACTCGCGCTTTTCTGATGTGAAATTTTTTAATTTTACGTTAAATATATACTTATGTCTCAGCCAATTACATCACTGTTGCTTCTGGCTCATACGATATCATTTCATTAATTGTATTGCCCTCGCCCATAATGGCTACTGTTGGCTTATGATCTTTTGCCTCTTCATTTGCTACATACACATAAGAAATAATAATCACAATATCTCCACGTTGTACTAGACGTGCTGCTGCACCGTTCACACAAATAACGCCTGATCCACGTTCCCCCGCAATAATATAAGTTTCAAAGCGTGCTCCATTGTTGTTATTGACGATGTGTACCTTTTCGTTTGGTAGCATCCCTACCGCATCTAAAATATCCTCATCAATCGTAATAGATCCAACATAGTTTAAATCTGCTTGTGTCACTGTAGCACGGTGGATTTTACTGTTCATCATCATTCGTAACATTTTACAATCCTTCTTTCACATTAAAGATACAATTATCAATTAAACGAGTTTTACCAATATAGACGGCTACTGCTAAAAGCACTTGCTTAGTTTCAGCAGTTGCTGGTGTTAAATCTGGATACGCTAATAGCTCAATATAGTCTATGCGGCCATGTGTACGTGCTGCAATGTATCCCTTTGCTTTAGCAAGTGCATTCGCTACCTCACCATTCGCTAAAAAGCTATCACGAGCAAGCTGTAGCGCTTCATTAATCGCTGGTGCCTCAAGACGCTCCGCTTCACTTAAATACACATTACGAGAGGATTTCGCTAAGCCGTCCTCCTCCCGTACAATGGGTACTACTCGCATGTCCAACGGGAAATTAAAATCGCGTACCATCGTAGCAATAATAGCAACCTGCTGTGCATCTTTTTGTCCGAAATAAGCTCGTGTAGGCTGTGCTAGGTGAAATAATTTAGATACGACCTGTAAAACACCATCAAAATGTCCTGGACGGCTCGCCCCACAAAGAATTGTTGCCTGTTCACCTGCATGAATACGAATACCACCGTCATGCGGATACATTTCTTCAACACTTGGTGCAAAAACAATATCTACACCAGCAGACTCTGCCAAAGCTGTATCGCGTGGCAAATCACGCGGATAGCTTTCAAAGTCTTCGTTTGGCCCAAATTGCGTCGGGTTTACAAATATACTCATAACGACTAAATCATTTTCAGCACGAGCTGTTTTTGCTAGCGTTAAATGGCCCTCATGTAAATAGCCCATTGTTGGAACGAGTCCAATTGTTTTTTGAGCTTGTTTAGCTGCTTGGATTTCTACGGTTAGTGCTTGGATTGTAGTTACGATTTTCATTACTTTACGCCCCCATATAGCTGGTCCAATGCTTCCTCTTTCATCGTGAAGAAATGCTTCGGCGCAGGGAATGTGCCTGCCTTTACCGCTTCTACGTAACTAGCAATTCCACTGCTTGCTTCTTGGCCCATATTAGCAAACTGTTCCACAAATTTCGGTACATGATGTGAACCGTAACTTAACATGTCATGATAAACCAATACTTGTCCATCAGCCTCTACTCCAGCTCCAATGCCAATCGTTGGAATGATAAGATTAGCAGAAACCATCTCTGTTAGCTGATGAGGAATACATTCTAAAACGACCGCACATGCTCCAGCCTCTTGACATTTTTTTGCATCTTCAATAAGTTTTGTTGCCTGTTCAGCTGTTTTTCCCTGAACCTTGTAGCCACCAAGTACTCCAGCTGATTGAGGCAATAAACCTAAATGAGCTACCACCGGAATACCAGCTGACGTTAATTTACGAATTACCGGTAGAACATCTCCTGCACCCTCTAACTTAAGTGCATCTGCTCCTGTTTCTTGCATCATGGAAACTGCAGTTTTCAACGTCTCGTGTACATCGCCGTGGTACGAACCAAATGGCATATCCACAACAACAAATGTATTCTTTGCCCCGCGACGCACTGCTTTTGCATGATGAACCATATCGGCTACTGTTACTGGCATTGTAGAATCATAGCCTAGTACTACCATACCTAGTGAATCTCCCACTAGAATCATATCAACGCCTGCTTCCTCGGCAAATTTTGCAGCAGGATAATCGTATGCAGTGAGCATAACGATTTTCTCACCTGCTGCCTTCATCTTTACAAAATCTGAAGTCTTTTTCACCATGTAGTCCTCCTTTTTTAAGGGAAGAAAACAGAAAAACCCCTCTGTTCCTAAAATGGACAGAAGGGTAGTGTTTCGTTCGTTATCAAAAATCACCTCTTATTCTTGAATAGAGGCCATAACTTAAATAAAGGAATTGTAATCTCTTTAAGAGAATTGCCCATTCCATTGATCAAGTTACATTTTTGAACGTTTGTTTTCTTCCGTCCCTGTCATTAAATGATCAAGGCAGATATTTATTATCAATTATGCCCCGGCATAATTGCGTCCGGAATCGGCTTTGTGCTTGCACAAAGAACTCCTTTCCGATTCCGTGACATCCGCCGGAGGCTTTACCTTCTTTCAGCGGGTGTTTTGAACACCTGCTGAAAGAAGGTAAATAGGTCTTACATTTTGAAGGTGCCGTTCACAAGGATACTGCCCTTCGCACATACTATAACAGATTCCACATGTAATCTTCAAATATTATTTTCTAATAACTAAGATCCATAACTATTACTAAATTCAAACCATTCGTTTTTGAAAGTTTGATTTTCGATAAACTTCAAACAATGTAAATAGTAACAGAGCAAATAATAATGTGAAAAAACCAGAAGATACATTTGTAACTGGTACAAAAACATCCCAAAATGAATTGGTGAAAGCGTGGAAAATAATACAGAGAAAAATACTTTTAGTGGATAAGTAAATGATCGTCAATAAAAAGGATAACGCTAAAGTTATTAGGGAAAACCATAGAAAGTTCATGTTCATTTGATTTGATCCAATGACAAACCATAATGGCAGATGCCAGACTGCCCAAATAACGCCCACAATCATTGTGCTCGTGAAGGGAGACCATCTTTTTTGTAATGAAGGCTGTAAAAAACCACGCCAGCCGATTTCTTCAACCCCTCCTCCAATAATCATGATTGGCAATTCAAGTAACGCCAGATATATTGGATTCTCCATAGTTGCTCCGCCCCATAGCGTTGGTAAAAAAAAAGCCGCAAATGCCCATCCGATTACAAGAATATACCAAGATACAGGATGCTTAGGATTTTTTACATTATGGATAAATGATTTGAACTCTTCTTTAGTCGAATATTTCTTTTTCAACCAAATCTCACAAATTGCAGGAGTAATTCCGCCGAGAACAAACAACAGCATATATATTGCATTGCCAAACTTCAGCAAATTCAGCTGTGTAAATAAGGCTAAACTGCCCCATATTATCCAAGACGTAGCAAAGGTATAAAATAGAAATCTTCTTACCTCTATTCCCAACTTTAATCCTCTCCTTCTTTCGTACCCAATAGTAATAATACGGATTTGCAAAGTGTATTCATCAAACGAACCTCATCAAACTGCACTTGATCATTTGAGAACACCCCGTAACATTTTTGCAAGACAACGTCTCTCACAATGCCATCAATGGACGTCATTATAAAAGTAGATAGATCCACGACCGAAATCTCTGGCTGAAAACATCCTGAAGAAATACCCTTATGGATTGAATGAAAAATTTGTTGCATAAAATATTGCCCACTTTCATTCTCATAAATATTCGATAATATTTTCTTTTCTCTATCTGAATTGTTAGCAAATAAAATCGTAAGCTCAAATTGGATTTTGCCAACTGTTGATACGTTTTCCTTCATGTACGCTCCAAGAAAATTAAATAATTTAATGATTGTTTTTGTGGGAGAATTACTCGTATCCGTAATATCATCGATAATATGTTTATAGTCTGCATTTACATTTACTTGATTAATAACCTCAATGAGTATTTCATCCAAGTCTGAATAATAACGATAAATACCACCTTGACTTACCCCTGACGCTTTAATTATATCTCTCATCGTAATGTCATAGAGCGGCTTTACCTTACATACTGCTATGGCTGCTTCTAAAATACTGTTTTTCTTTTCCTGCACATATTCATGGCTTACCTTTGGCATTATCTCTACCTCCATACACTTAAAATGACACTATCGTCATTTTTATCGTAGTCAATATACCTTTTATTGTAAATAAAAAATGACACTACTATCACTTTATTTCCTTACAAATATTTTTAATAAAATTTGACAATCGATAATATATGTAATATACTTCCAACATACTATACGACATATAATATAAATCTCTGTATAGGTATTACATTGCGAGGTGAGAAAAGATGACATTTCAGCTTGGCTCAGCTTTACTTGACGCTTGTGTACTCGCAATCGTCGATAAAGAGGATGCATACGGCTACTCATTAACACAGCAAGTACAAACCGTGATGGATATATCAGAATCTACGCTGTATCCAGTATTGCGTCGTTTACAAAAAGCAAATTGCTTAACAACCTACGATCAGCCCTACCAAGGTAGAAATAGACGCTATTACCAAATTACTGAGCAAGGTCGAGTACGATTACTGGAGCTATTAAAAGAATGGCAAAAATATAAGGAAAAAGTTGACTGTGTACTTTTAGGAGGGAAATATGATGAATAGAGCAAGCTATTTGAAAAAGCTACGGGGGAAATTACAACGTCTTCCAGCGCATGAGATTGATGCTGCGCTTGCCTATTATGAGGAATATTTCGATGAAGCAGGAGAGGAAAACGAACAGCATGTCATTCAACAGCTAGGCTCTCCTTCTCATGTTGCATCACAAATAATGGCTGACTATGCATTAAAGGATTTAGAAGCAACCTCAACTTCGACTAAGAAGAATGTTTCTGCGATTTGGCTTATCATACTAGCAATAGTATCTGCCCCACTTTCATTACCGTTACTCGTAGTTGCAATAGCACTTATTTTTTCATTTGGAGCAGTTATATTCAGCGTTATCATTGCGATTATAGCAACTGTATGTAGTATCTTTTTCGCTGGAATCGTTGCACTTATTTCAGGCTTCTTCATTTTAACTCAAGACTGGCAGACAGCGTTACTCTTTATGGGTATTGGCTTTATTGTAACAGGTCTGGGCATCCTGATTTTCCCGATTGTTGGTCGTTTGATCAAAAAAATCGTTGTTGTTTGTGTTGAAGCATTAGGTAGACTATTTCATAAAATAACGAAGAAACGGAAGGAGGGATACTAATGACGTCTCGACATACCCATATTGCCATTACTATGATTGCTTTTGGTATACTGTTAGCTCTAGTTGGTTATTTCTCTGGTGGGAAATGGAGTTTCGTGTTAAATGATGAAGGCATCCAATTACCAGAGAATAATAAGCTAGTAAACAATTCCTATAAACTAGATGATTTCACTAACCTCAATGTTATCAATCACTATGGAGATGTTGAAATTGTTACTAGTGATCATTATGCATTAGATACAAATGTTGTTAATGATGATGATGTGACGTACAGTATTAAAGATAATACATTAACTGTTGAAACAAAGGGTAGGAAGAAGAATGGCTTAGAATTCGGATTTGGTAACTTCAGAACTCCTTCCATCAAAATCTTTGTTCCTTCAGATGTAAAATTGAAAACCGTTGTCCTTGATAGTAATTTTGGGGATACAACCATTCGTGGTCTGAATTATCAGGAGTTAAATCTAATCGAAGATTTTGGAGATATTATTTTTAAAGACACTACTGGTGATAAAACAGAGATTACACAATCCTTTGGTGATATGAAGCTACAACAATTTTCAAGTAATGGCTTCGTTGCCGAAAGTGAACATGGTGATATTAATATCGATGGAACATTAAATGGTCAATCCACTATTACGTCTAACTTTGGGGATGCTACACTTCACTTACAAAATAAAAGAAGTGAGCTTGGCTATGAATTACAAACTGACTTCGGGGATCTTACAGTTGATAAGAAGGATCAAAACAGCAAAGTATCACAAGAATATAAAGGTGATAACCAGCTAAAAGCAACACTTTCATATGGTGACTTACAGTTAACGTTGAAATAAAGTGAGCATCTCCCATTTTAGATGATAGAAGCAGTTATTCACCGGTTGTGCACTCTTTTGCGCCACTAGAAACACTTACTTCGCAAATAGAGAATCTAAATTACATTGAACACACAAAAAAGCTGCAAGTTTCATATGATTCTTGCAGCCTTTTAGTTATAAAATTTTTATATCTCCAGCATAAATTGTTCGGACTGTTCCATCATCCTGTGTTAGCTGTAGTACACCTTCATCCGTAATCCCACTGGCAATGCCTTCAAAGCGCTCGCGTAAAGTTGTTACTTCAATACGTTGTCCAATAGTACATGACATTTGTTCCCAGAGCTTTTTAATGCTAGTAAAGCCCTCATTCACGTATAATTCCGTGAATTGTTCTAAATATTGTAAAATAGATGCGACAAGAGCCGCACGATTAATCTCCTCACCCGCTTCTAAACGTAAAGATGTAGCAATATCTGCAATTTCTGGGGAGAAATCCGATTCGACTTGATTTGCATTTATACCTATGCCTACTAGCAGTGCTTGTACACGGTCTGCCTCAGCCTGCATTTCTGTTAATATTCCTGTACATTTTTTACCGTTAATGAGCAAATCATTTGGCCATTTAATGGCCGGTTCGATATGTTTATATAATGTTTTAATAGCCATCGTGACTGCAACTGCTGCGACAAGCGTATACGATGAAGCTTGCTGAGGAGTAACATCCGGTCTCACAATAATGGTCATCCAAATACCTGTGCCATTTGCAGATTCCCATGGACGGGCCATTCGACCACGACCGGCTGTTTGCTCCTCCCCGATAATAATAGTGCCATGTGGAGCGCCTTCCTGTGCAAGCTTATGGGCAATTGTTTGTGTTGAATCTACAACATCAAAATAATGAATTTCACGTCCAAAACGTTCCGTATTTAAAAATAGTTCAACTTGTGTTGGACTTAAGCTATTTGGCACACCAGTCAGTACATAGCCCTTTTTCTTTACAGTTTCAAATGCATAGCCTTCCTCCTGTAGCGACTGCATATGTTTCCATATAGCTGTACGTGATACTCCAAGGGAATCTGCTAGCTCCTGACCTGAAACCGCTTCACCATTAGCAGCTAATATTCTTTTTAAAATTTCATCCTTCATAGAAATACTCATGCTAATCAATCCTTTATTAAACTCTGCTATAAATTTTTTTATTTGCTTGCAAAATATTGATTCAATTGTATTTATCATACTGTAAATTATGACAATTGACCACAATCTATCATCAAATATCTTTTAGCTACTAGTTATTCGTTATTTTTAACTATTTTGCTTCGGATCGTTGGATTACCCTCATAACGTAGGGTTGATTTCCATCCCGGCTAGGTGCTTTCCTTGGGGCAGCAGTGGCAAATGTTTTTTGAGCGAAAGCGAAGCGGCAGCAGTGGCAAATGTTTTTTGAGCGAAAGCGAAGCGGCAGCGGCAACAACAGGATGTTGGTCATAAAGGCGTTATCACAGGACGTGAATGCTTTTAGCCTTCGTTCCTCTATCCACTTCACTCGCGCTCCAGGGTCTCATCTGTGATGCTGTGATTTGACCGCCAAGCCTTCCTAATTAACTTATACTCATGTTGCGTTTTAACAATTGTCACCCAAAACCTTTGGTGATTAAGCAAAAAATATTATAGAACCAAATTAATAAGGAGCCGTCTCATTTATTTTTTGAGACCGGCTCCTTGTTTAAAAATCGTCATTCTTTTTTAAAATAATCGTGTTCTATCCAATTCTTAATCTGTTGTCGTTCATTTTCAAGCTCGCCATTCACAATTGCTTCAAGCATCGCCTGCAACGCTTCTTTTACCCATGGCCCACCCTTTTTTCCAGACCATTTTAATAAGTCCGTACCGTTTACAATAAGCTCCTGTTTATGTTTTATGGGAAGTTTTGACTGTATTTCATGAATACTTTGCTGTGGCATTTGAACGTCAAGCTGTCTCAGCTCCGCAAAATAACAAGCTGCCTCGAGTTCCTGTTGTGTATGCAAAAAGTAATCCATGTTTGTCCAGCCATTTTGGAAAGCTGTAAAAGCTGCTAATACAGCTTTTACAAATGCCATCTCCTTATTCGATAAACGATAGCATCCTAGCACTTCTCTCCAATGATCCCCCTGCAACACAGCAAAATATGCCCAGCCTAATAGCTTGTCCTGCGTTTTAAATTCATACCAGTCATCAGCTTGAAAAGTACCATTCAAATAATTCACTAAGCTACTTTCCTCAAGTTTTCTTATACCGTTAAAAACATCTTTCCCTACCCATAGCTTATCGAGCTCTGCCTTTATGCGCTCCTTCGCAATCCAAGAAATATTATCAGCCTTGTCCTGCATTGCTTTCAAGGTTTCTGATTCAATTAGAAAACCAAGCTGTGCAGAAAAACGCACAGCTCGTAGCATTCGTAATGCATCTTCTGAAAAGCGTTTCTGTGCGTCACCAACAGCTCGAATAACACCAGCCTCAATATCTTGGCGTCCTCCGTAAAAATCAACAAAAGACCCATCACGTCGCATCGCTATGGCATTCATCGTAAAGTCTCGGCGCTGTAAATCTTCTTTTAACGAACGTACAAATTGCACTTCCTCGGGTCTACGGTGATCCGTATATTCTCCATCTGTGCGATATGTCGTTACTTCCACCGATCCAGCTGGCACGATAACAAGTACCGTCCCATGCTGAATCCCTATATCAACAGTATGATTAAAGACAGACTTTACTTCGTCTGGCATGGCATTTGTTGCAACATCTACATCGTGAGCAGGACGGCCGAGTATGGCATCTCGTACCGCACCACCGACGATTACTGCTTCAAAGCCTGCTTTTTCTAGTTGTTCAATAACTGAATAGGCTGCTTGCCATTCTTTATTGTTTTGCATGATTTCTTTCAGCAACCTTTTCATACAATTTTTCATATTGTTCTACAATTTTAGATGAATGGAATTTTTCATCAACAGCACGAATAGCTGCTTCGCGGAAGCGTTGCAATTTCTCTTCATCATTTAATAGATCCACGGCATATTCTGCTACTGCGTCCGTATCACCTAATTCCACTATATAGCCATCTACACCATGTTCAATGACTTCTGGAATACCGCCTACAGCTGATCCAATACAAGGTACACCACAAGCCATTGCTTCAAGTAAAACTAGCCCGAATGATTCCTGCTGTGATAGTAATAATTTTAGGTCACTTATCGCATACAATTCAGCCAAATTTTCTTGTTTGCCTAAAAATAGAACATCCTTCATATAAGGACTTTCTTTTACTTGATCCATTACACGATGCTTTTCTGGGCCATCTCCTACAAGTAACAGCTTTGCCTTCATATTTGCACGAATCTTCATAAAAGCGTCTATAATATGCGGGAGATTTTTAATTTTACGGAAGTTAGATACGTGAATAATAACTTTTTCATCTTCTTGAATGCCAAATTGTTCCTTTAAATTTCCTGGATTACGCGGGAAATATTCACGTTCATCAACAAAGTTGTAAATCGTGTTAATCGGCTTTACTGTATCAATAAGCTCATAGGTTTGTTGCTTTAATGCCTCTGACACTGTCGTAACGATATCAGATTTGTCAATGCCATACTTAATTGCCTGTGAAAGAGTAGAATCCTGCCCAAGCACCGAAATATCTGTACCATGTAACGTTGTGACAATTCCAATGTCACGACCACTCATTTCACGTGCTAAAACAGCACATACAGCATGTGGGATTGCATAATGCACATGAAGCACATCTAGTTCTTCATCCTTAATCACGTCCGCCATTTTACTCGCTAATGCTATATCATATGGCGAATATTGAAATACTGAATAATTGTTAACTTCTACTTCATGGAAAAAGACGGTTGGATAAATTTTATTCAATCGAAATGGTACGCTTGAGGTGATGAAATGAATTTCGTGTCCTCTCTCTGCAAGCATTTTTCCTAATTCTGTTGCAATAACACCAGAGCCTCCAACGGTTGGATAACAGGTAATGCCAATTTTTAGCTTTTTCATTCGATTATCATCCTTTCTAAATCACGTCTTTTTTAATTTCGTCTTTCTTGAATCAGTCTCCAATCCACAAAGCCTTCTTGTAGGCCTTTCAGTAGTATTTCTGCAGTTCCCATATTTGTGGCCAGTGGCACTTGGTAAACATCACAAAGACGAATAAGTGCAGAAACATCCGGCTCATGTGGTTGTGCTGTTAAAGGATCACGGAAAAAAATGATCATGTCCATATCATTATTGGCAATCATTGCGCCAATTTGTTGGTCGCCACCGAGTGGTCCTGAACGAAAACGTGTTACCTCTAAGCCTGTAGCTTCAATAACACGCTGTCCTGTTGTACCTGTAGCAAACAACATATGTTCATTTAAAATATCTCGGTAAGCAATAGCAAACTGTACTAAATTATCTTTTTTGCGATCATGTGCAATTAATGCGATTTTCATTAAGCTTCCATCCCAATCTTTAGATGATGTTTTCTAAACCATATACAAGTTGATCCATTTTCATAACCTCTTCTACGCAGAATGCTACTCCTGACATAAAAGAATTACGATTTAAAGAATCATGACGAATTGTTAATAGCTGCCCATCTCCACCAAATAAAACTTGCTGGTGTGCCACTAAACCTGGTAAACGAACAGAGTGAACACGCATGCCATCAAATTCTGCCCCTCTTGCACCCTCAAGTGTTTCTTTTTCTTCTGGATGTCCTTGCATTTTTTGTGCTCTCACCTCTTGAATCAATTGTGCCGTTTTAACAGCTGTTCCAGATGGAGCATCTAGTTTTTGATCGTGGTGCATTTCAATAATTTCAACATCCGGTAAATATTTTGCTGCTTCCTTAGCAAATTTCATCATCAGGATTGCCCCTATCGCAAAGTTTGGAGCAATAATACAGCCGAGCTCTTTTTCTTTTGCAATTGCTGATAATTCCACAAGTTGTGCATCTGTAAAGCCCGTTGTACCAATTACAGGTCGTACATTTAAAGTCAAGGCCTCTTTAGTATGTTTGTATACTGAATGCGGGCTTGTTAAATCCACTAATACGTCTGGTGCAGTTGCCTCTACAAGCTCAGACATATCTGTAAAGATTGGAGCCGTATAACTTGCTGGAAACATTTCCAAATCAGCTAATGTTTTTCCTACTTCCTTATAATCTAGTACAGCTACTAATTCCATCTTGTCATGCTTCATGACGGTATGTACAGCCTCAGCCCCCATTTTTCCCCTAGGTCCTGCTATAGCTACACGAATTGACATTATTCTTCATCCTTTCTAGTCCAGCGACCTTTATCTCTTGTTTCAAATTTATGTATAACCTGTAAAAGTGCTTCATCTAATTTAATGCCCTGAGCATTTGCAAAGCACACTAAAACAAAGAAAAAGTCACCTAATTCTTCTTCAATACTGTTTACTTCCTCTGTACTCTTTTTCTTCTTTTGCCCATAAACGTCCTGCACCTCGCGAGACAATTCACCAAGCTCCTCGGTTAAACGTGCCAGTAACTCGAATGGCGGGAAGTAGCCTTCCTTAAATTGTCCTATATAATCATCCACACGCTGCTGTAAAGCTTGCATTGTCATTTGTTCAGTCATTAAAATCACACTCCTACTTACCATCGTATAAAATTTACACCGTTGTTGTCAAAAACAATAAAATGTCAGATAATAGATAGTATTACTTCATATGTTTGGGACTTCAGGAGGTCATATGCTAAAACAGATCAAAATCCGTAATATCATTGCAATAATGCTCGGAGCTGCAATTTTTAGCTTCGGCTTCGTTCACTTCAACATGCAAAATCAGCTTGGTGAAGGTGGATTAAGTGGGATTACACTCATACTATATTTTACACTAGGCTGGGACCCTGCCTTAATGAATTTACTATTAAATATCCCTATGTTTATTATTGGTTATCGTTTACTCGGGAAAAAATCATTTATTTATACGCTTGTTGGAACTTTATCTGTTTCAGTTTTCCTTAAAGTTTTCCAAAAATATCAATTTACTATTCATTTAGAGGACGATATGTTACTTGTAGCTCTTTTTGCTGGGGTTTTTGTTGGACTAGGGCTCGGTATCGTCTTTCGCTTCGGTGGTACAACTGGTGGTGTAGATATTTTAGCTCGCCTTGGGCATAAATATTTCGGCTGGAGTATGGGTAAAACGATGTTTATCTTTGACGCAATTGTCATTATCTTATCATGGCTAACGTTTTTAGATGAACGCTCTATGATGTATACCCTTGTTGCGGTATTTGTTGGCGCACGTGTTATTGATTTTGTTCAAGAAGGAGCATATGCAGCACGCGGAGCACTTATTATATCTGAAAAATCGAGCGCCATTGCTGAGATGATTGCATTACGAATGGAACGCGGCATCACTATACTTGAAGGTCATGGCCATTTTACTAAGCAACAAAAAGAAGTTATTTATTGTGTTATTGGCAGCAATGAGGTTGTACGCTTAAAATCTATTATTCATGAAGTAGATCCACACGCTTTCGTATCTATAATAGAAGTACGAGATGTTGCAGGTGAAGGCTTCACGCTTGATGACCAAAAACAACCGATTCATTAAAAATTAAATGGCTCATCACCAAAAGTTATGGATGACATTTGCTAAGACATATTCCTTGTATACAAGTTGATTGGAGTAGAGCTGGGCGACTCCTTGGGAATCAGTGACACAGATAAGACACTGGAGCAAGCATGTAGGGAACGAAGGCTAAGAGCATCACATCCTGTGATTAACGCCTTCGTGACCAACATCGTGCTGCTGCCGCTACGTTTACACTGCTCTTTCGCACAAAAATCATCAATAAAATGCTTATAATCTGATTACTCTCCTCAAATAAAAAGTTTGTTGGAGGTGAGCATTTCAGTAAAAACATAGTTTAAGGATTAAAAAACTTGCTATAGTGAAATATCACTACAACAAGTTTTTTCATTAGTCGTCATTTCTCATATTTGTAAAGATTAATACTAAACGTAGTAACTCTAATACAGCAACTGCTGCTGCGGCAACATATGTTAATGCTGCAGCACTTAATACTTTTCGTGCTGGACGCTCTTCTTCATTTGTAATAATTCCTAAAGAATTCATTTGCACTAACGCACGCTTTGAAGCATCGAACTCTACTGGTAACGTTACTAATTGGAAAAGCACACCTGCTGCCAATAATACAATACCTAAAAGTAACATATTCGAACTACTTGCAAAAATACCAATCATTACAAATATCCAAGACATATTAGATGAAATACTTGCAACTGGTACTAGCTTACTACGTAATGTCAGCATTGAATAAGCTTCTTTATGCTGGATAGCATGGCCAACCTCATGAGCAGCAACTGCCGCACCAGCAATACTCGCCTCGTAGAAATTACTTTCCGATAAAGCAACTGTTTTTGTCGCCGGATTATAATGATCAGACAACACACCTTGCGTTGGAACAACTCGTACATCATATAAGCCGTTCGCATCTAAAATCGCACGCGCTACCTCTGCACCTGTTTGTCCCTTCATTGTACGTTCATTTGCAAATTTATTATACGTGCCCTTTACTTTCATCTGTGCGTAGAGTGGCAGTAGCATTATTATTGCAAAATAAACAATATACATACTTGTCGACAATTTTCTAACCCCTTTCTACCTCGATACTATAATTCTATAATCAATTACCTAATTCGGCAAATATTTGCGCCACCTAATTGAAAAGATGGCTAAAAAAATAGATGCAATTGATAACCAAAAAGTAAAATAGCCAATATAGCTTGTATAATCTGCTAAATCTCGATACATAGGCATTTGGCCAAATACATAATCAATCACATCATTATGCAATGTCCATACGGCTGCTACGGCAACATGCCAATATGAAAATACATATTTACCGAGATATAGAATTGCTTGGACAGCCATCGCAAAATGCGAGCCCACAAGCATCCAGCCTTGCCAACCAATAGATCCAGTTTCAATCAGCGTCCAAATATTCATAACGTCAGCCCAGATTCCATATTTCACTAGTGTTATAAGTGCTAGCACTTCCATTAGTGGCCATTTTTTCCCCATAATCCATGCTAACAATACAAAGCAAAAGAATAAGCTGGCTGTCGGGCTATCTGGCACAAAAATATAAAAAATTGGCTTCGTGATGGCAAGCTGCCCTCCATACCAATAATATCCGTAAATAGTTCCTAATAGATTGATAATAAGTAAAAGTATTAAAAATGATTTATGCGTAAGGAGATACCAGATGTTTGCACGTGTAATTTGCATAATTAAAACTCCTTTATCTTCTGTCTTTACTAAGATGCCTTTTTTAACTGTTATTATGTATAAAATAGTCTTTAATTTGCCACATTCTTTCTATTTATGAAGCAATATTTTTTTGCTCATAACCATAACGTGGGGTTGATTTCCGTTCCGACTGGGCGCTTTCCTGGGGCGTCCAGTCGGAACGGAATCAACTGATATATAGCTTACGTTTCAGCCAATGTCATCCTAAACTAACATTTGTTGATGAGCTCTTTATTAACATTCCTCTTAAAAATAGACCACATCAAATGTTAGGGTATAACACACGGTTAGTACTACAAAAATTCCGGTGAATTCCCCGCCACTTTCGAATATCTTAAATTGTATGTATATCTTAATAAATATTATAGAAGCAAATATATTTTTAGCGGGAACTTTTTTGACGTTGTAACAGTCACATTATTATGCTAGAAGAAAAAAAGAGCCAGTTTCCTGACTCTTGTAAACTATACTTATTTATCTTCTTTTAAGCTCGCAATAAATTCAGCTAATTGCTTTGATTCTTCAGCTGTACCATTGAATTGTTTAGGTGGCATTTTGCCACGACCATTATGCATAATATCTTCAACTTCTTCAGCTGTTAGTGTATTACCAAGTAATTTTGGAGCAGCTGGGCCACCTTTTAAGTCAGCCGCATGACAGCCGATACAAGTTTTAGCTGAGTCACCTGCTTCACCATTCCAAATTTTATAACCTGGTAGTGATTCATCAATAGTAACTTTAACTTCTTTTTCAATTGCGCCCATTGCTTTTTGAGCTTCCCAGTCATGGTTAGCAACAGCTTCCCATGTTAAGTAAAACATAGCTGCCAGAGTCAATAACATAAACGCTGTTGGTAACGGACGTTTAGATGGACGACGTTCTGGACCTTTATCTAAAAATGGCATTAATAATAGCGCTCCAAATGCAAGACCTGGAATTACAATTGCTCCAATAACATTATATGGACCAGAAGCATATGAATATTTTAATAATTGATACATGAATAAGAAGTACCAGTCCGGTAATGGCACGTATGCTCTTGTCGGATCAGCTGGTCCTTCAAGTGGTGATGGATGTGCAACTGTTAAAATTAAATAAGCAATTAAAAATACAGCACCAACCATCCATTCTTTTAGTAAGAAGTTCGGCCAGAAAGCTTCCGTCTTACCTGGATATTCGGAATAATCCTTTGGAACGTTCGGCATTCTGTGATTCGCTTTAATACGAGAATCACCAACAAATTTCATTCCTTTTCCGCGATGCATTATGTCCCCTCCTTTAAAAAATCATCGAACCGTCAAGAACTATTACAACGGCCCTGAAATTCCTTGACGACGAATCATGATAAAGTGTGCTGCAAGTAACCCAAACAATACTGCAGGTAAGAAGAATACATGAATCGCAAAGAATCGTGTTAACGTTTGAGCACCAAGAATAGTTGAGTCACCCGCTAATAAGATTTTAATCCATTCACCGATAAACGGTACAGATGCAGCAATTTCGATACCTACTTTTGTAGCGAATAATGCTTTCATATCCCAAGGTAATAAGTATCCTGTAAAACCAAGACCCATCATTACACCAAAAATACCTACACCAACCATCCAGTTTAATTCACGAGGTTTCTTATAAGAACCTGTAAAGAATACACGAAGAGTATGTAAGAACATCATTACGATTACTAATGAAGCTCCCCAGTGGTGCATACCGCGTACGATTTCACCAAATGCTACTTCGTTTTGTAAATAATAAACTGATTTCCAAGCATTCACTACGTCTGGTACATAGTACATTGTTAAGAACATACCTGATAGTATTTGTATTACCGTGATGAAGAAAGTTAATCCACCGAAACAGTAAACGAATGCTGAAAAATGATGTGCAGGGTTCACGTGCTCTGGCACTTCGTGGTCGGCAATATCACGCCAAATTGGTGTAATATCTAAGCGTTCATCGACCCAATCATAAATTTTATTTAGCACTTTTTTGTACCCCCTTACTAAACTAGAGTATTTGCTTTAGTTGGACCAAGCAATAAGTAACCAGCTTCTTCTTTAACTTCATATTCATCCAACGGACCTGTTGGTGGTGTTCCTGGTATGTTTTTACCATTCTTCTCGTAACGTCCACCATGACAAGGACAGAAGAATTGATCTGGGTATTCTGAATTTTCTCCCCAGTTCACCATACATCCTAAATGCTTACAAACAGGAGATAATGCAACGATTTGATCGCCTTGTTTGAAAACCCATGCTACGTTTGTTACTTCTGATTTGTACCATGCATCAACTTGTTCAAATTTTAAGTCAACTTTAACAGGTTTGTCAGTAATATCAGCGATTTTATGCTCTGTTTTTATAAAGTTCCCACCACCATGTTTTTGTAGTACTGGGTCTATTGCAAAACGAAGCATTGGCATCAGCATACCTGCCGCCATAAAGCCACCTACACCAGTTAGTGTATAGCTTAGGAATTGACGACGTGAAACTCGATTATTACTCATTTTTTTCCCCCCTCTAACTTAAAGGTCAGTCCAACGGACATACTTTTACAAATAGTAATACTAGGACATATCTATGATATATCAAGTCCATAGCTTGGTCAATATAGCATTTCTGTGGAAAGATGGAGAATGTGAACATTTATTGAAACAAATTGTTAAATTTGTGCCCATTTGGTCGAAAGCATCGGAATCACTTGTCGCAATTGATCTTCGAGAATGGAGTTCTTCACGCCTTTATCCATACTTTCTAACGGAATCGCTGGTAGCCAAATAACATTTACTTCATCTCCAATATTTGTCCAAAAATGGTCACAAGTAATGAAGAACACATGCTTAAAACCAGCATTATGTAATTGTGCATCTAATTGCTTCGGCATATCTTCGTTTTTTAATGTTGTACTATACGAGAATGGAGGCATTAGTAATAGACGGCCTTTAAATTGTTGTTCGATAAAAGATGTGAGCGACAACAAAAAATCCGCCTCTGTACCACTCTGTTTCATTTTTTCAGGAGTTAAATCGATGGATACGAGTGGAACGATTGCTGTATCGATAAATTCCTTCTGTGTCATAAACGATGTCACATCGCTTGTATTAAAATACATTTCGCAAACCTCCTCTTTGTTCAAAAATAAAAATGCCCTTCTCCACTCTTCAATAGGATAGCCAATAAAAAGTGAAAACAATCATTCACTTGATATGTTATCATATTGAGGTAGATAAAGGACATTCAATTTTTACATATAACTAATGTAAATTAGCCGTTTCCTTTAAAGCTTGTAACAAATTAGACAATTCATAAAAGCGCTCTTCATCTCCTTGATCGAGGGCTTCATCAATTTGTGCGAGTAATTTTTCTTCCTGGAATACGAGTAAGCTGTTGGAAAGCAGCTCTTCTGCCAGTAAACGATCTTTTTCACTGACAATCAGTGCTTCCGGCATATAAGGGTTTTCTTCAAGAACTGCTAAGTATTGTGCGCTTGGAGGTACATTTGGAAAATTCAATTGTATATACATATCTTCATGTTCATGTAAGCGTAAATCATGGAAAGATTTCTCAGCATCCGCTGTCATTACATTGCCTTTGTAAAAACGAAATGGCACGCCTGTTGAGTCAACTGTTGACATTACCATTGCTCTAGGGCAATAGTGAGCTTCTTCAACAAATCGAATTCGTTTTAATAACTCATCGTTGCTTAATAAGTAATTCAAAATCCATACACACTCACGACGTTTCAATTGATAATTTTTTAAAAACCATCTAACAAATGCTTTTTTATCGACAACTGATACAGAAGCAGTCATACCCACTCCCTCCTTTACTCAAATTCTAAGGTTTCTAACTTCTCTTGCCACTCTAGTTCACCCGGCTGAATAGTTATTAATTGACCGAGTACTTCTTTAGCTTCTAAACGCTTTCCTTCCTCTAATAAGAAGTAAACATATTTTTCTAAAAATGCTGCGTCTTCCTTAAAATCATTATATGCCAAATGGTAAAATTCGTATGCACGGTCGTACAATTCTAAATTTTCATATGCAACCGCAGCAAATGGGTATAAGGTGCTCCATTCAAAATCATTTTTTTGTAACGTTTCAAATAATTCTATTACATCCTCATGACGCTCTTGCTGTTCCAACACAGAGATCAATGCTAATACCGCTTCCATGTATTCAGGATCTAAAGCAATGGCTTCACGTAGATGCTGCTCGCCCTCAGCTGGCAAACCAGTTTTTAAAGCCATTTTTCCAGCGAATAAGAATAAGGACTTATCGTATTCGTCACGCTTTAATCCTTCCAGAATGGCAGCGTATGCTTTTTTATTGTCCTCTGTCATTGCATAGCTTTCAGCAAGCAATAAATAAGCAGAGAAATAATCAGGGTCCAATTCTTTTAATTCCTCTAATTGTTTAATCGCCATTTCGTATTTTTGTGATTGAAAGGCTGAATACGCTGCACCAAATAAAACATCTGGCTTCACTTCATCATCAAGAGCTTTTAAAAAGTAATCTAAGGCCGCTTCATAGGCAGCTCCTGCACGATACACTTCAGCAAGTCGTTCAACAAGACTTACTCCAGCAAATTCAACTTGTTGTTCATACAATTCTTCATATAGTCTCGCAGCCTCTAAAAAACGGCCAGTTTCAAATAATAGCTCCGCTTTAGCAAATTGTAATAATGGCTCCTCTGGTAATATAGATAGCGCCTCATTGATACGCATTTCTGCTACTTCAAATAAACCCTGCATTTGATAATAATCAGCTAATACTAATAATGCTTGAGGGTATTCTGGAGATGTCTCCTCTATTTCTAATAAAAAATCTAACGCTTCATCTTCAGCGCCTAATTCCATTAAGACGTTTGCACGATCAATTTTCAACTGTGCCTCTTCTGGGAATAAAAATTGTAAATGCTCCAGTACACGGTCAGCTTCTTTCATATACCCATACTGCATAAAGATTTCAGCTAGCGTATAAATTTCCTCAGGTAACTCCTTTGTTAAAAATGATTCAAGTAGCTGTTCAATTAATGCTAAGTCCCCTTGTTCAAGTGCTTGCATCATTTCAGTCATCGCATTGTTCACAGTCATTCACCTATTCTTTCATTAATACCTTTATGCTACAAAACATTTTCTTTCGAAACAAGAAAAAACTCCCCAAATGATTTGGAGAGTTTAGCAGCAATTTGCATTAGCTTAATTGATGTTGGTCACTCTGTCGTATGTTGTTGTTGTTTTTGTTGCTGTCGCTTCGCTTTCGCACAGATAAAACCATGTTGTTGCTGTCGCTTCGCTTTCGCACAGATAAAACCATGTTGTTGCTGTCGCTTCGCTTTCGCACAGATAAAACCATGTTGTTGCTGTCGCTTCGC
>NZ_JBNNTW010000004.1:316967-373924 GCF_050279145.1 Lysinibacillus sp. NPDC094177
GCTTTCGCACAGATAAAACACGGTTGTTGCTGTCGCTACAAAAACATTTACTGAATGAAGATAAGCTTTTACATTACTTCCTCAATATGTTCGAAGAACGATGGGTAAGAAACCGCAATACATTCTGCGTCATCTAACGTTACAGTACCATCTGTTATTAGTGCTGCTACAGCACCCATCATTCCTATACGATGGTCACCATAGGTTTGAAGGCTAGCACCACGTAATGGAGTTGGTCCTTCAATAATCATTCCATCCTCAGTCGCTTCAATTTGAGCACCTAATTTTTTCAATTCATCCACTACCGCCGTTATCCGGTCTGTTTCCTTCACTTTTAACTCCTCGGCATCCTTAATAATAGTTTTGCCGTTTGCCTGCGTTGCTAACAAAGCAAGGATCGGGATTTCATCGATAAGACGAGGAATAATATCTCCCTCAATTGTAGTTCCTTCTAATGTTGATGTTTCAATTGTAATTGTTGCTGTCGGCTCTGATTGGCTATCTTCATTCGGCATAACTGTTATCGATGCGCCCATATTATGAAGCACTTCGATGATACCATCTCGTGTTGGATTAATTCCGACGTTTTCTAGCGTAATTTTACTATCCTCACAGATAGCTCCAGCTACTAAGAAAAAGGCAGCAGATGAAATATCACCTGGTACAGAAACATGCGTCCCTGTTAATGTTTGCCCTCCTTTTAATGAAATAACACCATCCACTTCATCAACCTGTGCACCAAATTGACGAAGCATTCTCTCAGTATGATCTCGAGATACTTCAATTTCTCGCACAATTGTCGTACCTTCAGCACGTAAGCCTGCCAGTAATACAGCTGACTTCACCTGTGCACTAGCAACAGGCATGTGGTAATCAATAGCTTGTAATGCTGTACCTTGAATGGCTAATGGCGTATATTGCCCATCTGCCCTTCCGGTAATGTGAGCACCCATCTGACGTAACGGATCAATAACACGGCGCATCGGTCGCTTTCCAATTGACGCATCCCCTGTCATTACTGAATGTACTTTAGATCCAGCTAGAATCCCTAGCATTAAGCGTGTCGTCGTGCCAGAGTTTCCTGTGTATAGTACCTCTGTAGGCTCTTGCCACCCCTCTATACCTGGGCTGTCGATAGATACATTTGTTCCTTCTACGTCAATTTTCACACCGAGCTTGCGGAAGCAATCAATTGTACTCAAGCAATCCTCACCTAATAAAAAGCCGTCAACTGTCGTTTTACCCGTTGCAATAGCTCCAAACATAACCGAACGGTGAGAAACAGATTTGTCACCAGGAATCGATAAAGTCCCTTGTAAGGAAGGTTTATTATATTGTAATATTTTTTCACTCATCGTTTTCTTCCCTCCAATATGAAGATAGAAAGCGCCGTAATTCCGACGCTTTCTTTTAAACAAGCATTTCCTATCAAGATTTCCTAGGCCGCCTATGAAATATAGGTTTCATAATTAGCACGTTTTTGTATACACGCTGCTGCACGTTCACGGTCGCTTTCGCTTTGTAAGCTAATAACAAGAATCCCGAAAACGTCTTCTCGCGACTCTACGATACGTAAATTCGTAATACTAATCGCTTCGTCTGCAAGTAAGCCTGTCACCTCAGAAATAACCCCCGGATAGTCCGGAACATCAACATATAAGTCAAATGATGTGAACATTGCTCCTGCACTAATCGGTAATTCATCTCTTAGCTCTTTGGCAACCGCAAAGTATGTTTCAATGTCATCTGAGCTACCATTTAAAAGCAGCTCCTTTACACGACTCATTTCCTTTTCCCAGCCGTCTAGCTGTGCAATAAGCTCATGTCGATTTTGTAATGTAATATCTCGCCATAAAATCGGATTGGACGATGCAATACGTGTTACATCACGGAAGCCCCCTGCAGCAAGTGAGCGCGTCATCGGGTATTCCCCATTTTCTCCGCCCAACTGATGCACTAGAGAAGCAGCAACTACATGCGGAAAGTGACTAACTACGGCTGTCATATGATCATGCTCACGAGCAGATACACTTACAACTTTTGCATGTGTAAATTTTAATAAACTTTCAAGCTGTGCCATATTGACAATTTCTTCACCGGCAAGCGGTGTAAGCATATAATACGCATTTTCAAATAGGTGAGCCTTTGCAGCTAAAATACCACTTTTATGTGAGCCTGCCATTGGATGTCCTCCAATAAAGGTAATGCCTAACTCACGTAGTTCCCCAGCCTTTTGCATAATCATCTTTTTAGTACTACCTGTATCTGTTACGATTACTTTATTTTTTAACGGCCATGTTTTTAATTGTTCCATCCATTCAAGTGTAGCGTTGACGGGCGTTCCAAAAATGATAACATCTACGTCGGCCGCAACTTCTTTTGGATCTGTCGCAATATCATGAACAATATTTAACGTTTTCGCATGTTCACGTGTTTTCCCATCCATATCATAGCCAATAATTTTTGTTTCTGGTGCCTTTTGTAATGCCAAGGCAATCGAGCCACCAATTAGGCCAAGCCCAATAACGAGCACTTTGCGCGTCGTCATGCAAAAACACCTTGCTCTTTTAGGACGTTTTCAAGGTGATCTAACAATGCTTCATTTTGAGCCTCAGTTCCGATCGTCACGCGGATAAACCCAGGTAATCCTAACGCATTTCCACTACGGATTATAAAGCCTCGTTTCATTAGCTCATTGAAAACAACATCACTATCAGTATTTGTATTAAAGAAAATAAAGTTCGTATCAGAAGGGAAGTATTTCAAATTATGTTTTTCACAGAATTCAATATATTGTTTTTTACCTTTTTCATTTGCTTCACGGCAAGCTGTTATATAATCTTGATCACTCAAAGCAATTGCCGCAACTGCTTGACTTAAAATTGTATTATTAAATGGCGCTCTTACTGGATCAAGCTTAGCAATTACGTCTGGTTGCCCAATTGCATAGCCAACTCGGAAAGAAGCAAGACCATATGCTTTTGAGAATGTACGCATTAATAGTACATTTGGAAACTCGTTAATTAAAGGTAGAGTATCTTTATGACCAGGATGCGTTACGTATTCGATATACGCTTCATCTAATACTACTAGCACGTCACTCGGTACCTTAGCTAAAAATGCACGCAATTCAACATCAGGTATTATAACACCTGTTGGATTATTTGGACTACAAACCCAAACAATAGATGTGTTATCATCAATTGCCGCCACCATTGTATCTAGATCATGTGCACCTTCGATACAAGGGACTCTACGTACCTCTGCGCCTTCAATTTCAGCATTGTGCCAGTATTGAGAGAAGGATGGGTCTGCCATGACTGTGTTTACACCTGGATACAACAACGCACGAGTAATAATTGCAATGATATCGTCGGAGCCGTTCCCAAAAAGAAGCTGTGTTTCTTTGACACCTAGATGATCTGCAACAGCCGTACGTAAATTTTGCGCATAGCCGTCTGGATAGATAGCATGATTTACTGAATTATTTTGTAAATAAGCAGTTACCTTAGGTGAGCACCCAAATGGGTTTTCATTAGATGCTAATTTTACAACTTCTTGTAAGCCATATTCACGTTGTACTTCTTCAATTGGTTTACCAGGCTTGTATGCTTGCATACCGTCCAATTGCTGTTTCCATTTCATCTTAAACATCTCCTCTAATTATTTAGCTTGGGCTAAATCTGGTCTTAATTTCACTGCATCATTAAGATACAAGTGTTTTACATCCTTTTGTGCCACTTCCACATTCGCATGTATTAATACACGAATACAAAGTGGCAATGCATTCGGCACATCCATTTCATGTGTACACATGACAGGTACATATTGCCACCCATCCATTAATCGTACAGCACGTGCCGGAAAAGCTGACGTAATATCCGGTGTTGTGGATATTAGTATGGAAGCAATATCATCTACTTCCACATTATTTGCTGCTACTACTTCACTCACTAATCTTGCTGTTTCATCCCACACAAGCTCTGGCTTGTCAGATTCAATTGTAATTGCTCCTCTAAGTCCACGAATCATACAAGCACCTCCGCTAATAGCTGTCGGAATTCGGCATCTACTTCTCTGCACTCCGCTAAATCAATTGGTTGCATGAAAGGTTTGCCAATTTTATCTAACAACACAAATTGTAAAATACCATACTCCGCTTTTTTATCTTTCATTAAATACTCTGTTAACTGTTCAAAGGAATACTCTTTCACAGCTTCAAATGGATAGCCATTCTTTACTGCAAATTGCAAAAATGCTGTAGTGAAGTTACGATCTAATTCACCGTATCGTTCACTTAATAATAAGCAGTATACAAGTCCAATCATTACAGCCTCACCATGTGCTACTTTTCCATAACCAGCGGCCGCTTCTATAGCATGCCCATAAGTATGACCTAAGTTTAAAAATTTTCGAACGGATTGCTCGGTTTCGTCCTCAGCTACAATTTGCGCTTTCACTTCAATTCCTTTTCTAAGCTGCTTCGCTAATTCTTCTGTACTGAAATGAATAACTGTCTCTGCAGCCATTAATTCCTCTAACCACACTGCATTAGAAATCATCGCATGCTTGATCACTTCTGCCGTTCCTGAACGCACCTCGCGCTCAGGTAAGCTTTCGATAAATATAGTATCGTAAATAACTCCCTCTGGTTGATAAAACGCACCAATCATATTCTTACCTAGTGGATGGTTAATAGCTGTTTTACCGCCTACTGCTGAGTCATGTGCTAAAATCGTCGTTGGGATTTGAATAAATGGCACCCCACGCATATAAGTGGCTGCAACAAAGCCTGTTAAATCACCTACAGCACCCCCACCAAATGCAAAAATAAATGATTTACGTGAGCATTTTTGTTCCAGTAAAAATGTTTGTGCTGCATTATATTGTTCGAAGGTTTTACATGCTTCACCACCTGGTAAGATAAAAACCTCAAAATGATAAGGGAAATTAGCCTTGAAATAATCTCCTTGCGCTGCCCACACATTAGCATCCGTAAACACAATGAGCTTATCAGCTTTTTGAAGCTTATCATCAAATGCTTTTACTGCTTCTGCTAAAAAATTATGACCAAGAACAACTTCATATTGATGTGAATTTGTCGCTACTGGTACTCGCATAAATTAGAACCCCTTTGTATAACGACGGTGTTCGTCGATTTGAGCTTTTAGTTGAGGTAATTGATCGCTATGGAATTGTTCCAATATTGCATTCGCTATTTCCCAGGCAATAACGTGTTCAGCAACGACTGATGCTGCTGGTACTGCACAGCTATCCGAGCGCTCTACACTAGCTTTAAATGGCTCTTTAGATTCAATATCAACACTTTGTAACGGTTTATATAATGTAGGGATTGGTTTCATTACACCACGTACGACAATCGGCATTCCAGTAGACATTCCACCTTCTAAACCACCAAGTCGATTTGTTGCACGTGTATACCCTTCTTCCTCTGACCAAATGATTTCATCATGTACTTCAGAGCCTTTACGGCGTGCCATTTCAAACCCTATTCCAAATTCAACACCTTTAAATGCATTGATAGATAGCATTGCAGCTGCTAATTTCGAATCCAGCTTACGATCATAATGAACATATGAACCGACACCAGCTGGCATTCCTTCAACGATGACTTCAACAACACCACCAATTGAGTCACCCGCTTTTTTCGCTTCATCAATTGCCGCCACCATTTTTGCAGAAGCCTCTGGGTCAACGCAATAGCAAGGATCAGCTTCAACAATGGTGCGAATTTCATCTACCGATTTTCCTTCAACTATGGAAGTGTCTGCCTTAATACCAATGATTTCTGTTACATGTGACACTATGGAAATGCCTAATTCATTTAAAAGCGCTTTTGCAACAGAACCTACTGCTACACGAACAGTTGTCTCACGTGCAGAGGAACGCTCTAAGACATTACGTAAATCACGGTGTCCGTATTTCATACCACCTACTAAATCTGCATGACCTGGACGTGGACGTGAAATTTGACGTTTGATTTCTTCGGGATTCACATCTTCTGCCAATGGTTCTGCTCCCATAATTTTTGTCCAATGCTTCCAGTCATCATTTGTGACTACGAGAGCTACGGGAGAACCAAGTGTTTGTCCATGACGAACACCAGAGACTATTTCCACTGTATCCGTTTCGATTTGCATACGGCGACCGCGTCCATGTCCTCCTTGGCGACGTTTTAAATCGTGGTTAATTTTTTCTGCTGTAATTGGTAAGAGCGATGGTAAGCCCTCAATAATTGTAGTTAATTGGGGGCCATGTGACTCTCCCGCTGTTAAGTAACGCATAAACACTTTCTCCCTTCAACTCGCTAAAGTATGTATTTTTCACTATAACATAAATTCTTTAAAAAAACAGTCCTTTTGCAAATGTCGTTTAAGACTCGTTTTAATTTTTAGTAAATTCCGAATTGTCCCAGCGACTTCTATCATTTTTTAAGTACCTTTAAAGTTAATCCAGAGCACTTTGTTAAATTTGAATATTCTGAACCATTTATTTAAAAAAGATAGTTTCTTCATCTCCACTAATTATCATTGTTCGCTATCAGGGGGCAGTTTATTTCCCTATCCAACTTAGCGCTTTCCCTGTGTTGTGAAATAACTAATAAAAAATACGCTTTTGCTTATAACAAGCGAAAAGCGTACGATTTATCTATATCTAAAGCCTTTAAAATATGTACATGACATTCATGTTGTGTACTGTACGAATGCTTTTCTCGTATTATTAACTATTTTCGTCTATAAAAGAATGTATCCTCGACTTCAAACTCATAACGAGATGGATTAAAGATTTGCTCTGTTGAACCAACAAATAAAACCCCATCCTTGCGCAATGCTTTACTAAAATCCGTATAAATCTGATCCTTTGCTTCTTCAGTAAAATAAATCATAACATTGCGGCAAACAATTAAATCGTAATTAGAATCGTAATGATCATTAAGTAAATTATGCTTCTTAAAAGTCACACAACGTTTAATCTCATCTTTGACTCTATAGAAGGAACCTTCTTGCTCAAAATACTTTGCTTTAACATCATTTGGTACTTCTGCTAATGACCTCTCTGGATAGACACCTAATTTCGCCTTTTGAATGACATTCTCATCTAGATCAGTAGCGATGATTTGAATTTGAGATAATGGCACTAATTGCGATAATACCATGACTAAAGAATAAGGTTCTTCGCCCGTTGAACAAGCAGCACTCCAAATTTTTAAACGTTTATTAGATTGCAGTAATTTTGGAAATATTTTTTTCTGTAATACTTCCCACCGCTTCCCATTGCGATAAAATTCGGAAACATTGATCGTCATGCGATCTAAAAACTCATTCATTAAATCACGATCTTGTTCAAGTACCTTTAGAAAGTCCACAAAATTACGATATCCCTTTTTCTCATACAGAGATGTTAATCGTCTTTTCATTTGCGCTTCTTTATATAGCGCTAAATCTATTCCTGTTTTGCGCTTAATACCTTCTATAAACTGTTCATAATCAGACATGCGGTCTTCTTCCCCTCTAGCGTCGTATTTCCATTATAGCGGAAAAGTGCCATTCCTGAAATAGTCTTTCACATGCAATCCAAGTTACTTAGTTGAGTTTTGTTTTTCCTCTAATAATAATACTTTAGATTGCTCTAATTCTAGACGTAATTTTTCTGTTTCCATCGTATACGTTTCTAATCTTAGCTTCTCTAGCTCTACTTCCTTCTCTATAGCCTTTAATTTAATTTTTTGTTTTTTTGTATGTGTATCTGTAAAAATACCTGCTAAAGAAATAATTACTCCTCCAATAATTGCAACCATCGCAATTGACAATACGTCCACATCCTCTCATAATGATTATACGGTAAAATGGAATAAATGGTTTCATTTTTCTTATTATACTTTTATCCATATAGTTAAAATATTCTCATTGATATATTTGGTTCTTCACCAAATATGTACTTGGCTGTACATCCCACTCTATGGGACCCTTTCCATGTATTTGACCTGAGAGCCCCACCTCCGATTTATATACGTTTTTCTTACAAACAATACTTTTTAACATAAAAAATGAAGGCAGTTTGTTACCACCTTCAAGTCTTAGTCTCCTAAACCTCTACTTGATAATCTTTTAACTCTTCTCGCAATTTTACCTTCATAAATTTCCCTACAGAGGTTTTCGGTATCTCATTTAAAAATACAACGTCATCTGGAATCCACGTTTTATGGAATTGCGATCGTAACTCTTCTAGTAGCTCTGATTTTGTAATCGAATCCTTAAATTCAGGTTTTGGTACAACACATGCTAGAGGTCGTTCAATCCATTTTACATGGGGAACCGCTATAACAGCAGCCTCAAACACTTTAGGATGTGACATCAAAGCATTTTCAAGCTCTACTGAAGAAATCCATTCTCCACCGCTTTTAATTAAATCTTTTGTACGATCTGTAATTTTAATATAACCATCTACAGTCACTACAGCAATGTCACCCGTGTAGAGCCAGCCATCTTTAAAGGCTTCCTTTGTTCGTTCATCGTTATAATACTCTGCTGCAATCCACGGGCCTCTAATTGTCAATTCACCCATTGTTTTGCCATCCCAAGGTACTTCACCATTTTCATTGACTACGCGTGTTTCAATGAGTGGCACTGTTATACCCTGCGTAGTACGAACATCCATTTTTTCATCCATTGTATAATCATGCATATGTGTTAAATATGTCGATACGCTAACAAGTGGCGACGTCTCGGTCATACCGTAGCCCGTCATGTAAGGAATTTTAAGCTCCTCTTCAAAGCCGCGAACTAGGCCGAGCGGTGATGCCGAACCACCACATACAATCAAACGTAATGAAGACAAATCACGTGGATTTTTGCGTTGCTCCTGTAGTACTCCAAGCCAAATTGTCGGTACGCCTGCAGTCAAAGTTACCTTATATGTTTCAAATAAATCAAGAAGCAGCTGCGGTGTAAACATTGGTCCAGGTAACACCTGTGTAGCACCAAATAATACACCAGCAAACGGGAAGCCCCACGCATTCGCATGGAACATTGGTACGACAGGTAGTATAACATCTGCCTCGCTTATAGCAATACTATCGGACAGTCCTGCCGCTATACTATGGAGAACTATACTACGATGAGTGTATACTACACCCTTTGGCATTCCTGTAGTTGCACTTGTGTAGCACATGCCAGCAGGTGTATTTTCATCTAAATCATCTGGGAATCTAAAATCATCATTCGCTTCTTCGAGTAATGCCTCATAAGACAGAGCATTCGGTAATGGGAAGTCTTCTAGTACAACAGCATCTCCCATTACGATAAAATGCTTTACTGATTTAAGCTGTGAGACAATTGGTGCAATAAGCGGAACTAAGTTATCATCAATTAATAATATTTCATCTTCTGCATGATTAATGACATAAGCAATATGCTCAGGTGCTAATCGAATATTAATCATATGCAACACAGCACCTGCGCATGGGACTGCAAAATATGCTTCTAAATGGCGGTGGTGATTCCAAGCGAAAGTACCTACCTTCATGCCTCGCTCCATTCCAAGCTTTGTAAGGGCATCTGCTAATTTACGAGTTCGTTTTACATAATCTTTATAAGTAAACTCATGAATTGTTATAGGGCTTGTCCGCGAATATATTTTTTTCGCATGGAAAAATCGTTCTGCTCGATCTAAAAAACTTGTTAATAATAAAGGTGTATCCATCATATGCATAACAACGCTCCCCTTTGTTCATATAATTTTTGAATCGTCCAAGGCTGACTTCTGCTACCAATAATTACATATAAGACAAGTTAATTTTTCCTCTCGCTATCCGCAGACAAGTACCTTTTCACTTCAGAGCCTCACAAAGGCGTAATCAAGGGAAAATGCCTTTGCTCATTCACTAAGCTCTGTGTACAGTCTAGCTTATTTAGTTGTGGGCGAGCACCTTCGAGTTACCTCCTATTTCGGCTGCATACGAATCGCTCCGTCCAAGCGGATTACTTCACCATTTAATAAACCATTTTTGATAATACTTTCGACTAATAGTGCGTATTCTGATGGCTTCCCAAGTCGTTTAGGGAATGGAGTCATTTGGGCAAGAGCTGTTCTTGCTGGCTCTGGTAACGATGCAAACATTGGTGTTTCTACTAAACCTGGAGCAATGGTCATGACACGTACACCAATTTCAGCAAGCTCCCTGGCAATCGGTAATGTCATGGCTGCCACACCACCCTTTGACGCGCTATATGCTGCTTGTCCTATTTGTCCATCAAACGCTGCCACAGATGCTGTATTAATAATAACGCCACGCTGACCATCCTCGTTTGGCTCATTATGTTGCATCTTCTCAGTTGCTAGGCGAATAACATTGAAAGTACCAATTAAATTGACAGAAATCACTTTTTCAAACAAATCAAGAGCATGTACACCACGTTTTGAAATTACCTTACTTGCATCAGCAATTCCAGCACAATTCACTGTAACGTTAATGGAACCAAATCTTGCTACTGCTTGCTCAAGCCCTGCCGCTACATCAGCTTCTTTTGTGACATCGACACGTGCATATTGGACATTCTCCCCTAACTCCTCTACTAGTGCATGTCCTCGCTTGTCATTAAGATCAAAAATTACTGCTTTGCCACCCTCTGCAACGATTTTACGAACAGTCGCCTCTCCTAAACCAGATGCTCCCCCAGTTACAACAGCTATTACTTCATTCATTAAACACAACCCCTTTTACATTTTTTCAATAATAGTAGCATTCGCCATTCCCATACCTTCACAAATGGCAAGTAAGCCATAACGTAAATTTTCTCGTTCCATTCTATACAGCATCGTTGTTAACAGTTTTGTACCCGTCGCTCCTAATGGATGCCCTAAAGCAATTGCACCTCCATCTGGATTTAATTTATTTGGATCTGCTCCAATTTCATGCAACCAAACAAGTGGTACTGGCGCAAAAGCCTCATTTACTTCATACGTATCTATTTCCTCAATCGTAAGACCTGAACGTTCTAGCGCTTGTCTAGTTGCCTCAATTGGACCAGTTAGCATTAATGTTGGATCTGAGCCAACGACAACTCTTGTAACAATTTTAGCAAGCGGTCGGATGCCAAGCTCCTGTGCCTTTTCTAAAGACATAACAACTACAGCTGAGGCACCGTCACTCATTTGACTTGCATTACCGGCTGTTATCACTCCATCTTCCCGGAAAACGGTTTTTAGTCCATTTAATTTATCAACTGTCGTTTCTGCCCGAGGTCCCTCATCAACAGAAAACGTTGTAACTGCGCCGTCTTCTTGCGTAACTTGGACAGGCAGTATTTCCTCTTTAAAACGGCCCGCCTCAATTGCAGCCAATGCTCTTCTATGACTATTGTAAGCATAGTTATTTAGCTGTTCCTTTGACAAGTTCCATTTTTCCGATATTTTCTCGGCTGATAACCCTTGATGTATAATTGAATGGTTGTCTAGTAATCGTTTACCCGCATGGGCTCCCTTCATGTTAGAACCCATTGAAACCCTCGTCATGCTTTCAACCCCACCAGCAATAACAATGTCCATATCGCCTGCTAAAATAGCCTGTGCTGCGAAATGTACAGCCTGCTGACTGGAGCCACATTGACGATCAATTGTCACACCTGGGACACTCTCCGGAAAGCCTGCCATTAATAAAGCAGTACGGGCTATATTCGCCCCCTGCTCAGCAGTTTGCGTCACGCAGCCAAAAATAACATCCTCTACCTGATCCTTATTGATTCCTGCTCGTTGTACTACTTCATGCAAGACATCTGCCGCTAAGTCATCTGGTCTAACATTGCTTAATGCCCCTTTACTCCTGCCAACTGCTGTACGAACAGCCGAAACAATCACCACTTCTCTCATTTTTAAAACCCCTTTGCACTGTGAATTCTCATTTTTCCTATCATCCAATGTATTTAGATGTTATGAAATATATTCTTGATAATTAAGCTATTCAAAAACACTAATTATCAGAATATTGTATCTTTTATTTTACATGACTAAGAAGTATTTAACAATTCTATATGTATCTAGAAAATTCTATCCACTGTTTTAATAGGTTTTATTCTTAAGTGCTAGGTTTCTATTTGTCGCTTTAATAAAGCCCTTTCAGAACATAAAAAAAGCAATCTCAAATTGAATTGAGATTGCTTTATCTATTTACTAAATCAATTATGCCGAGACATAATTGGTGCTGAAAAAAATTAAACTAAATCTTCACCGAAGAATAAGCCGATTTCACGCTCAGCAGAAGCAAGTGAATCAGAACCGTGAATGATGTTGTGAGAAACAGTTGTTGCATAGTCACCACGGATTGTACCTGGGTAGCTACCAAAAAAATAGACTTTAACTATTGTCTAAGAAATCACTAATATCAAGGGTTCTCCAAAATAAACGAAAATAACTAAAATATAACCAAACTTTTACCTTCTATAAATAGTAAATATACATTACTTATAGATAAGTTAGCAAGTTTTAAATTAGAAGATAGCCCTCAGCCCTACTTACATTCGTTCACTTAAAATAATGATTTTATTCAATACGAAAATACAAATTTATTTATAATCCCTATCTTGTCAAAATCACTGAGTATTATTTCTCCATGAATCGAACTACGTGGAAGTTCAATTACTTTTTCTTCATATGCCATTGAAAGCCTTGTATCCTTAATTCCTTCGATTTCGCCCAAAACTACTTCAATAGTATCAGGTGTAAATTCATCATATATTAATTTTTCAGGTATATTACCGTTAATTATAAATATATCCCGTTCATGCTTTACATATTTTAAGACAAAATAATACGATTTATCATCTTTCACCTCAAGCTCAAATGCTAAATCATTTACAGCAAATTGCACCATTAAATCAGTTGATTTTAAAAAGTACCATACAACATCTAATAACTCTATACATCGCTCATATGAGGGTGGTTTTTCGTCATTATGTTCTATACCATTTCTAATTGTTAACAAACGCTTCATTAAAAACGGTCTAACAACGCCAAAAATTTCTAGTATCTCCATATAGCCCTTAGGTTTATTATTTATTTCTACAAACTTAAAACAATAAATTTCTTCAATTAACTTTAATCGATGATTCAAAGCTCTTTTCAAATTGGTTATCCCATCAGCTAAGTGAAACTCCGATTCATTGTTCTCAATAAGGTTCTTTGCATGCTCCCAAATTCGAAATGCTCTTTCACCCTTCTCTTTTTCAAGGACTGTACTACTTTCACTATAGCTTTCCCAATTAAGTATTTCATTACTAATCCATTTACGCTGTTTGAACACTAATTCACCCACCTCAAAAATTTTTCATATTATCTATGTACGTCTTCTTTGAGATACACACTACACAAATTTGCCTATAGCATGGTCACACCTACATGAAGCATTCTATGATAAAAATGACTTGAGCGTATTTTACTAGATTATGTAAATGAATGATTTTACATTCTTAGTGCAACAAAAAAAGAGAGCTAATATAGCCCTCCTTTCATGTAACATCATGCGGTTATTTTACGTTTTTCTCCACTAGGGAGTAATACATATTTACGAACTTGGTTCAAAGACCTTACTAAACTTATTGTACATCAATTAGTTGTTAAATAATATTAATTAGCGCACCTTTTAGAAAATAAAGTAATTACATAATTAACATACACAGATAATGAGAAAGCAAGGACAACCAAATCTGTATTAAAAACAGTTTCAAAATATTCAGTTGAATTTTTCATTGAAAGATTATCATTATTAAGCCACGCAATTGTTACAAAAATAGTCATCATTCCATAAATTTTTTCTGCGTATGCAGAAGATAAAATTTTTTTTATTTGAATACTAGATAATACCAAATATTCACTTGTAAAAAAAGCCAAAAAATAATTATTTAGAGTAGAAGAATATCTAAATAATATCCCCGAAGTAATTATCATTCCAATAAACGCTATCAGCAAAAAAATTAAAGTATAACGAACTTCTAATAAGCCATTAAACACAGCCATCTTCTTAAAAATTTCCATAATCACTGTACATACTAAAATCCATAAATAGCTACTACTAAAACTTATTCCGAACTGAGCAGTAATATTTAAAATCACTGAAAAACGATATCCTACAGTCGTTAAAGTCATACTTTTATGCAACAAACCTAAAAATATAGTAAACACTAAAGAAAAAATTATTGCTCCCCAACATACAATATAAAAATTCAAAATAGATTCACTATCACCTCCTACTGAATAACTTATCAGAGGGAAAGTTCCTCCAAAAAACATAATGAAAATTAAATAATATAAAAATAATTTAACAATATTCAAAACAAATTTTTCATCATCAATCTTATTCATCAATCATCTCTACTTTCCTTTCGTTTCCAACTTCAATTCGTGTAGCTGTAGCAGGCGACGCTCTGTTCAAAAACACTCCCTACCTAAATATCGGTAACCCAGCCCCCTGCTACAATTTAAAATCCCTCTCAGAATCACTTCTGTATTACTAAAAAAAGAAAAAACGTATCAACTATACATGTTCCTACGGCTCCTACTAAAAGAATGAAATGCTTTTTATGCTGTTTTCAATTGTTTCCTCTGTAATCCCAATATATCGCAATGTTGTCTTTTGTGATGAATGGTTGAATATCTCCATCAATGTAGCTACATCTTTAGTTGCTTGATAGTATGTGTAGCCAAACGTTTTACGCATTGTATGTGTTCCTATTGAATGGTTGCCTATCATATCACCAGCTTTAGCAATAATGCGATACGCTTGTGTCGTTGTGATATGACTTTCACCTTTGCGACTAGGGAACAAAAAAATAACATTGGCTGGTAATGTTTCAATGTAATCTGCAATATCAGCCATAAGATTGTTCAAATAAACCGTTCTTTCCTTTTTCGTTTTACCTTCACGAATCTTAAATGAACTTTTCCCTTTTACTTGTTCCACTTTCAATTCCACTAAGTCACCACATCTAAGTCCTGTTGAAACACCCAACTTAAATAATAGCTGGTCACGCAATCCATTTTGTGACATTCCTAATGCTTCGATTAATTCATTAATTTCTTGTTTACTTTTTATGGGTTGTACATCAATCAACATACCTTTCTTTTCATTCAAATTAGCCATTATTTTACCACCTCTTTTATGTATGCTATTTATGTTATTTTCACATTATCATACATTCATTAGAGTATCAATAATGAAATGGCTTTATATCAAGATTTTACATGTATGCTAATTACAAAAAGCATACATTCATTAATAGTACCCCATATAGTAAATAAATAGTTTGCACAAACAAAAAATCTCTGCAACATCCACAGAGATTTTTGCAATTCATATTCAGTTGATTTTTAGGAAACCAATTTCTTCAACATAGCAATAGCTAAATTTAGAACAATGAAGGTATAGGAGGAGTATTACATATTTACGAACTTGATTCAAAGACCTTATACAAATAATTTAATTTTCAATTCCTTAAGCTTTTAAAGATTCTTTATATACATTTATGCCTATTTCCTTATTAATAGCCTCTGTATACTCCTCACATATTATATTCATTTCTATCTTAAAATCACCAACACTTTTAGGTACAATTAAAAACTTCTCACTAAAGGTTCTTTTCCTAGTATGCATTAAACTTGAACACTTGATTGTCAATTCATTATCAGAAAACGAAATAAGATTATTCTTATTATTATTTAAACTATTCGAAGAACTCCAGTTTAAAATTCCTCTATTTAATCCTACTCCTCCAAATAGAGCTTTATCTGAATAAAAATGTGATACACCAGCTAACGGGAAATTAAAACGCTCCTCATAATATTTCTCCTCTGCTACTTGTAACGGGTCTTTAGGTAACTCAGGAATTTCGGGTTTTGTTAAATCATCAATCCCTCCCTCAATCACTTTAACTTCTTCCGGAAAATACATATCAACAAAAATATTTGTAGCTTTTGCTTTTCCATCGTTACAAAGCGTAATTTCATACTCTGTACCCATATCTTTTGCCCTTTTATAACTTTCTAATTCTCTATTGTAATCCTCAATTTTAACATTATTTTCCTCCACTAACAAATTATGTTTATCAATACTTTCTTTTGTTATGTATGGTTGCAAATGCTCGGGTACATCTTTTTCTTCTATCACTGAGTATAAATTTAACTTATTAACTTTCATTTCGTAGTTAAAAGGGATATTCACCTTATCATCTCTATTAATCTCAACTAATATTTCAGGAATACTAAGCTGCAACTTTTTCTTGAGTGATTCTAATTCCTCTTTTAGTTCTCTATTCTCAGCACTTAATTTAGTAAGTTCTTCTAATGTTTTAGTAGTGTCAATGGTATTTGCTCTTATCCATCCAATTTGGGGAGTCAATGTAAATGCCTTAAATAAGGCTGCTGTAACTTTGGATGTAAGCTCATCCTCATTACTCCAAAAATCACACATTTTATTCTGTGTTACTTTCTCTATAAATCTTTCTAGCTTTTTAATACTCTTTTGATTATTTTCACGTTCATTAGGGGATGTAGGCACATTACGGTCTTTAATAAATGCCATTATAGGAATACCCTTCGACTTAGCATAATCATATTCTTTTTCGGTATATGAAAATCCATCATCAGCTAATGAACCATATCTATGTCCAAGTATAATAACATAGTAATCACTCTTATCTATGGTATTTGTTATTACTGTCCATTGGTCATCATCCCCAGCACTAAACATCTCCATTCCAATCGGGAAATGATAGAGTGTAAGAATTTGCTCACTAATTTTCGCTCTAGCATTTACTAAGTCTGTATAGGTTGAGCTAATAAAGACTTGATACTTTTTATCTCCCATCTGACTTCACTCCAATACTCTATATTAATCACCATATTACCATTAAGGTTATTGAACAGGAACAAAAAGGAATTTTACTACTCCACTCTATGCTGAATGATTGATTAAGTTCTATATTATTTTAGAAAATCCAACATTTCCACATCTACGAGCATTCTCTTTAAAATTTTCAGTTTTTTATACGGGGAATCTATTACCCATTCTAATAAAGGTTTAATAATATAGAATAAAGCTTTTTTTACAATCAACCTACTTTTCTTAATCTTCGCCATCGTTTTAACTTCTTTATATGTATGATTCTTGACCACCTCAAAAGTATGTTCCACACGTTGCTTAGATTATTTTTAGGTCTAAAAACTCCCCACCGGTTCTCTTAAAACTAATACATTATAGAAATCCACATCAACAAGTTATTGTACCTAACTAAAGAAACAGTATCACAATTCCAAATATACCCAACCCGAAATCCGAAAAATTAGCTTTATGTCTAACAGGGTCTAAGTGTTTGCCTTTCATAATGATTTAAACTACCTCATTAACTCCCTCTTCAAAGTTTCCAAACACATTTTATATTTAACTTTTATAATTTTTAATAATATCAAATGATAATTTAGATAATATATGTTTTCCAATATTTTTTTCATTACTTAAACCTAAATATAAGGCTTCTTCAATTTCTTTAGTAGAACTGAATAAATTAGGATATCTTAAGCTTATTTCTTTTATTCTCTGTGAACTGTTAATATAAATATTTCTCAGTAAGTTTTTAACATAAATATTATGACTAGAATAAACAACTCTTAAACCAAACACTTCTATTGAATTGTTTATTTTCCTCATTAATTCTTTGTCGCTAGTGGTTATCATGAAATCTATATCAAATTCTATTCCTAATCCTATCATACCTAAATACGATTTATGATTTATTTTAAACTCTACATTATTGTGAAATTGTTCTTCAAACGGATAAATAACTTCATTACTTAACAAATCAATATCTTTTTTGAAACTACTATTGCAAGTATAGCAACACGGAATTAAATTAAATATAGATATGGATAAATATGGATATAACGATTTTGCATAAAAATGGTCTAAAACTGCCCTTGTTTTTTTATTTTTTTTAATAATAGTATGAATAAATTGTCTATCACAATACGGACAAACTTCCAAGTTTAACATCTCTGTATATTTGTAAGCATCCCAACAATTTAACCTTTCTTCCTTATATTCCGAGAAATCCTTATAATCAAATATTTCACTCAATGCTTCAGCGAAAGTTATAGTCTCTTTCTTTTTCTCTTGCTTTATTTTATAAATATAAACCAAACAATTTTTTTTGTTTATATTTTTTAAATCTCTTTCGAAATCTGCAATTCTTCTGTAATTCTCAATAACAGTTTGAGTAAAATATTTTTCTAATTTATTATTCCTTATAAACATTGGTAATCTTTTTGAAGCAATTGTTATACCTTCTTTTTTTCTTTTTCTAATAAGCGCTTTAACTTTTGAATCAGAAATATAATAATTTGTTTCAATATCAATAATTACATTTTTCAAATCATCAAGATTACCAGTTAAAACAATCTCTAGATTCGATATTAAATAATTTAATATCAAATTAAATTTTCTAAACGCTAAATCATCTTTATATATTTTCTTTTGATTTAAAATTCTTTCTTGTACTTTTTCAAACAAACTATCTAAATGTTTAGATTCTATATATCTTCTATCCTTTTTTATTGATATCATTGTTTTTCTCCATAATTCTAATTTGAATATCAATTTGTTTTTGTATTTCTCTAAGTTTTTCTAAAGTCGCTTCAGAAGATGAGTTATTTTTATATTGCAATTGCCTTTGTCTATCTCCAATGAGCCTAAACATTTGATTCTGAATAAGCTCATCCCCTATTAGTTCAGTTTTTTTATGAATCTCTGACAAATTTTCTAAAAACTCTAAATCTCCAGTAGAATTAATACTATCTAATATTAACTCAATTTTTTTTGTAGCAAATTCTCCAGTAGTAGACTTTAAAAATTGCCCCTGACTATATATATTATGAATATTTGCAGCAAATGTATTATCAATATCTATATCTTGATTCACAATACCTATTTCATTAGAATTTTTATATAAAAATAAAATATTATTTTTTGGTAAATCTGATATTAATAAAGGGGAATGTGTCGTCAGAAATATTTGAAATCTATTTTGATTAAAGCAGTTCTGGTTCTGTATAAAATTTAATAATAAAAAAATAAATTTTCTTTGCCATTCTGGGTGTAATGTCAAGTCTCCTTCATCAATTAATAATATTACGTCTTTACATTTTAACTTGCCTCTTGCTGTGTATAATTCTGATAATAATGAAAATAAATTCTCTTCACCTTGACTAAGATTATTCCATTTAAAGGTAAAAAACTCGTTTGAAGTGTATATTTTTTCGTAGTTTTCAAAGAATTTTTGCATGAACCTGGTATGCTCTATTGTTGTTTCTAATTTTAAAATTCCTGCTTTTGTATTAGAAGTGGTAATGCCATTGTCTACAGCATTATAACTTGTAGTGGATACTTCTAGGTACTCACAAAAATCGTCTGTATACATAAAAAAGTCAGTTAATATAAAAGATATGAAATCGATATATGAATATGTTAACCTTTCTATATTAGTAGCAATTTTAATAGTATCAAATTTATCTATCTTCATCTCGGGAACAAATTCTTTAAATGCATTATTAAATAGAGATAACATTGCCCCAATATTAATATATTCATCCATATGCGATTCAATATATTTTTCCTCAAATACTTTAAAAAGTTTTATATATTTTTTAAAAAATAATAGTTCTTCAAAATCCCTAAAATATCCATCAATTATTCTCATTAATATAGATTGTTTTATAATTGTTTTTATATCTGTTGAATTTTCACTTATTCTTTTATATAAAATATTTTCAGTAATAAATTGCGTGTTTACGTTTCTTTCATATCTTAGCAAATCTTTTTCTTCTGGCCCCCAAATAGATGTTCTCAATTTTGAATCCATAAAATCTAAACCAATATAAATGTGAGACGGTAACTCTAAATATTCATCCAAGAAATCCCTATTTTCTAGATTTGAAATAAACTCTATTTTATTTTTTATATCTTTATTTTCAAATTTTTGATATAGATTCATTTTAAATCTTTGGTCAGGATTTTGAAGATGACCTTCATATGTTAGAAAATTATTTGGAAATGCTTCATTATAATACATACGATTGTTTAAAGAGATATCAATCATATTCTCTGCCTCTTGCTTCATCCAACTAAAATTAAATTGATTAGAAAAATAAATTAATGAAGTATCATGATATAAGTCGCTATTTTCAACAATATAATAATTTTTCTTTTTAATTAGTGATTTTTTATCTAAATAACTATATGTAGTTAAATGAATATTTTTAATTAACCCGAAATTTTCTATGTTTATAATTTCATTTAGTCCTATATCTATCTTTCGATTATTTACATATAATGAATTCATCATATTTTTATTAATCAATATGTAAATTGTTTCATTTTTAGTATATATTAATATATATTTTTGATAATCCTCATCAACTACTAAACCATGATTATGCAGTCTTATAATATAATCTAATAAAGTGGATTTACCAACACCGTTTTCTCCAACAATCGCTTTAATATTTAGTACATTATTACCTGACATACTAAAAAAGTCAGGAATGTATTTTTCATTATTTTGAATATGTAATATTTTGTTATTCTTATCAAAGTTAAATAAATATTTATCTGCAAAATTATATTGTTGATTTTGAATTCCATTGTATTTTTCCAAATATAAATATAATAAGTTCATATTGACCACCTCTTAGATTTATTCAACACCTAATTATATACCAATATTGTGCTTTTTAGCCATTTCACAAAAAAATACAGAAATTTCAAGTATATAATTAATATATGTATCATACAAAAAAGCGAATGGAATTTTGTTATCATTCCATTCACCTTTCCTATTCCTCTGTATCTTCAAAGATGCTTCTTAAATATTTTTGCCGCTCTTCACTTAATCCATTAAAAATTTCAGCATTAAAATATTCCTTCATTTCTTCCACTGTACAAATACCTTCAATCTCGTCAGAAAAATCATCCACATCTATTTCACATTTTTTAAATACTAAAACAATAAAACCATCTATCTCTAAGGCTCTATCAAGTGCTATGCCCGCAAATAAAAATCTATCATTGATTTTTTCTTTAATATTGTAAAAATCAGTTACTTTCAGCAAGCCATTGGCATTATTAATATAATGCCATACTACGCCTACCTCTCTTTCGATAATTTTTTCTAATGCACCTTTTTCCTCCGCTACGTTTTGATAATACGCTGCTAAAGATACCTGAAAATCATGCTCTATAAATCCCTCATAATCGCATGAAAAACCTTCTAAATCAATCTCATTGCCATTAACTCCGAGCCATTCATTCAATTCCTCTATAAAAATGCCCTCATCCTGTTCTTGACCTTTCTTAGCAAAATCCACTTGAATCACTTTATTTTTATCATTATTCATAAAATAGCTCCTCCATATTTAATCATGCTTATCCCATTAAATCCTTTAAATTGACCACATTTCCACTATGACCTTGCTCTACTTTATTTTCTATAAAATCTTCCAATTCACCTTTAATCACACCAAAGCATTGTTGTACACGCTTAGATTTACCATTTTTCTTAATTGGCTTCTTCACAATTCGCCCTTCAAACCCTTCTATATCCACAAACAAGTCTATTTCAAAATTCCCTTTATTTTTGGCTCTATAATTATTATTTTTACACCATTCAAAGTATAGTTCATAAAGCTCGTCCAGCGTCATATAATCGCTTTCTAATAGCTTCAATACTTCCATTTCGTTCTGCTGATTTATATAAGTCAATTCCGTCATCAATTCGTGCTTCCCTTGACGCATTTCATAATCCAGCAGCGTGACATTTTCCATGATAAATTTCTTTACAACTTTTAATGAATTAAGATATTCTCCAATGAGCCTTTCCATTGTTGGCGTAACTGTTAATTGCTTCGTATTGTTGATAACATTGCTATAAGCCTTCACACTCAAATGTATCAAACATTGAATAACCTTTTCATCTGCTACATGCATTGCTATTTCCTCGCTATTATAAACAGCTTTTTCAGCGACTTTATAAGGGCAATTCACAATTCTTAATCGTCTTTTAATTGCCTCACCGCTTTCATTAAAAGGTGGAATAAAGTTACAAGAAAAAATCAACTTTGCATAGCTGCTTTTAAATTCACTATCCCTAAATTTCTTTTCCATCCTTACTTTATCTTCGCCTGTCAATAGCTTTAGATTTTTCATATCCACGACACCGTTCTTACCTAGCTCACCGCCAATATTCGCTAACTTTCCTTCTAGCAAGCCAAGTGTAAAACTTTTATCATTGGATAAATCCTCTAAGCTCACATTGCTTACATTCGTAGCACCTAGTAAATTGGTGATAAGACTTAATAATGTGCTTTTACCATTACCACCTTCACCGTATAAAATGACGAATTGTTGATGCAACATGCCCACCGTCATAGACATTCCAATATACTCTAATAAAACAGGAATGGATTCCTCTTCCACAATCGTTTTTAAAATATTCATCAATACTTCCATAGATTGCTCATCATACTGCTCATTATAATTGTATGGAATTTGATTTTTTGATAAAAAAGCAGGTGTATGAGACTTTAGCTCATTCGTTTTTAAATCATATAATCCATTCACAAAATTAATTGTTGTAGCAAGCTGATTTTTATATTGATAATTTGTGTGTTTTTCGGTATCATCATATTGTGTTAATTCAATGTCCAGTTGATTTAGCACTTCTCTACTATTCTTAATATCACTATATAACACGCCTAATTTATCTTTAATTTTCTTATTCATTATCTTGTGATAATCCACATAAACACCTTTATCATAGATGTAATTCACATTACCCTCTCGCATATAATGCTCTTCTTTTAGCAGTTCCTCCGCTACAAGCCAATAATTTAACCGATTATCAATCAAATATTTTTTCATCCGATTTTTTTCAGCGTTGATTGTTTCCATATTGCTATCCTTCAAATTTTTATAATAATCTGCTAATAATTTACTGATAGATTGATAGACTACATCAAAGTCCTTCGCTTTCACATCCAACTCTCTCAACATTTTATTTTTATATTTCACGAAATAATGTGCATTGCCACTCTCTCGCTCCACCGCATACAACAAACTTAGCAAATAATAATTTAATAGCTCATCTTCATCAAGATTTACAGAAGACTTTAATTGTTTTAAAGCAGCTATTTCCTTATCTATTTTTAAACAAATATCTCCTATCTCCAAAACATTCTCTAATTCATCATTAACATGTTCTAAGTTAATAAAAAATTCTTTTCTATAGCTATTGTCTACTCTTTCACTAACCAATTCATCTACTGTATGACCATTTACTTGTTGTTGCAATAACGCTAACTCTTCTTCCATTGCAAGCAATTTCTTAATTTCATCTTCACTCAAACTATCAATACCTTTACTCACCATCCTTTCTATAAATATCTCCATCACTTTCATTCTTTCTATTAAATTCAAAATATCATCACTCCATTTATTTTATTTCCACTACTACTCAATCTTATTACAGATATATCAATCTCATCAACCGATTCTTGTACATTTCGGATTTTATTTTTAAAAATCATATCAATCATACAAATACATCATCTTTTCTATTCATCACTATAACCTAAACGAATAGGAGATTTACCTTTATTAAATAAATCACAGCCTTTACATAAACCACTGCTATTTACTTTGGCACATAAAAATGGCTTAAATCCTTTTTCAGCAAGCTCTTCATATTTCCTTGTGACTTCAAGTGAATTATACCTAGCATCATCCCTACTCCACTCATGTGCCTTATGAAAGCCATCCTTTATATTGGCACACAACATCAGCAGTAGATTCCATTCCTCATAACTACATTCATGCTGGTTATCCACCTTGTGCCGTACCCAATTACAGCGCTCATAAATTAAATCACCATCAGCCTGTTTATCAGATGAATAGAGGCTTTGTTGCTTGCCATGAGCTATCTTTAGCTGTTCCCTTTCAATCGCTTCCTTTAAAAATCCTTTTATATCCCCATATTTTAATTTATTGGCATCCTTAAAATATTCAATCGTAACTAGCTTCGGTTTATCTTTATTTTTAAAGTTGAAAGTAAATGGCACACGCATCATTTTTAAAATATTGGATTTATCAATTTTCTTACCTATCTTGTTAGCCTCCTGATTGACGTACTCGCTAAACAACCTATAAATCAAATTGATTTCCTCACATTCTTCTATCGTTTCAAGCCTTAATATCTCATTAAATTTGTAGTACACATGTAGTCCGCCTCCGCTATTTACAATCATAGTAGGCTTAATTGGTAGTGACATCATAAAGTCAGTTGCTTGTCGGAAGCTATCAAAATATTGATTGTGTAGCTTGTTATGATGTCCGTCTATATTGACATCAACATCTAGCCATAGCCCGAATACCTCGCTAATAGTTTCTAAAGTGCCTCTTACACGCTTTAATATATTTTGGTAAGAACCTCTATATCCTCTTTAAAATAACCATGAAAATCGTGATTACTGTACTCATTTAACTTTTGCCACATGGTATCATAGCAAACTAAACCATTTTGTAATTCAGCTTTCTTCTTATTTAAGCTGATACCTAACTCTCTTTCCTTTTGTTCAATACTACGCAACGCTCGTTCCGCTTGTGCGGCTTGATAGCCATACCCTTGATTGATGTACTTTTTATAGAGTGCTGCTACTATTTCATGCTTGGTGTTATCCTCTCCTACCTTTTTTAGTTTTGCTTCCTTTTCTAATTGCAAAGCTAAATTGATTTGAACCGTATACCCCTTAGCCGCCTCTGCTTGAATATATTCCACTACATTATCTTTATCATGTACATCAATAAATTTACTTATCTTTGTATCTATGTTAAACAGCAAAAACATACCTTTATATTTAATATCACACGGATATAGGTACTCTAAAAACTTATTTATATTATCTATCATTTCATCAAACCTCCTAAATATTTATTTTATAAATAAATCATATAAAAAACATTTAGGTAACGTCTATAAAGTTTTACGCACTTTACAAAACATTTTTAATATACCTATCTTACAATTCACTTTAATTAACCATCCTGACATAAAATAAAAAAACACTCTCAAAATGAGAATGCTTAAAAATAAAAAAATTTAAATTTTAGACTTGTTTTTTTATCTAATTGAATAGGTAAAATTCCATTACCTATAACTAAACTCTTACAATACTTTGAAGCACCTTTGTTTAATACATATAAATTTGCTTCATATTGTACACTTTGCCAGTTATATTTAAAAACTCACTTGTCCTATCTACTCTACTGGCCCACATATTTGAACAAAATGCTACATGGTTCTTTCCACTTTCAAAGTCTTTTTTAAGTTTTTCAAAAATATTTTCGTCACTTATCCATATAGAAACAGAGGCGAATTTATTTTTACCATCCTCGTTTTCTCCAAGAAATTTAAGTTTAAGCTTAATAGTGTGATATGAAAAATTCTCAGTAGCTCTTTCAAAATTTTTAATCTCTCCCTCAATACAAATAGGGTAATCAAGTTTATTATTCATAAGTTTACTGAAACATTTCTCGTAGTCATCAAATTCAAAATAAAAGTCTGACCACTTAATATTATTATCATTAAATTGAATTTCTATGAGACTTCGTAGTTCCTTCTCATTTTCAATTTTAGATTTAATTTGCATTATTTTTTTCATGGTTGCTAAATATGCTGAAATCTTCCCTGAAGAAATATAATTTTTGGTTGGTTGTTTTGTATTATCAATATCCACATCTGTGCTTTCTTTCTTTTTTGATGAATCACTATTTTTTATTGCTTTTGAAATTAAATTCAGCCTTAAGCTATACTTTTTAGCATTTATACTAGCTAGTGCGCCTTCTGAATCTCGCGCAGCTATATTAATTTGACCGAGAGTATTATAGTCGCAATTTTTGTGCTCTTCCCTTCCTCTTCTTTTAAAATGAGCACTCACTAGACTAGAATTTCTCATAAAGGCACCGACCAAAGTTAATGGAATACGGCACTCCTTACTAGTACAAAAAATGTCTTCTTTAATTGATTCTTTTACAGCTTCTTCAACAGTAATATCTCTTTTCAGTTTATCTGAATATGCTTTTGGCATTTTTAATCCCATAATCTCACCTCGTTGTTATTTACCTATAGTAATAGTCTTCGACAAAAGCCAGTGATTTCCTGCTAAAAACGTCATAAAATAACATCGACTTATACGTGCATTACTTACCTTTTCTAACTAGTTACATCAGTTACACTGGTTACACCTTTTTCACATAAAAGGTTTATTACAAAATTTATTTTTAAAAGAAAATAAAAATTATCTATCATAACTATCAAAATAGTGTGACCGATGTAACCCATATCTATTTATTATCTATTGTAAGAAATAGTATGTAGTATTTTATAAAGTGCATAGTTCCATAAACCTTGATATATCAAAGTTTATAAGCCTTTTCTTAAATTAAGTATGTATTTCACAATTAATATTTCATGCAAAAATGTATGTAACCAGCAAAGGTAAATTTGTAACCGGCATAGCTAAATATGTAACCAGCACACTCAAAAATGTAACTCGTTATGTCTTTAAGTGCCTTTAATTCATAGTGTTCCACACAATTACATATAAAAATTTACAATAAAAATACGCTACTCGATATGAGTAACACTTATTGAACAATATTGAACTATTCTTCTTAATTATTCATAGAGTAAATTGTAGCTAACTCGCTCATAATTTGTTGTCCTAACTTTTGATATTTTTCTTCATTTAATGGTTGTTTTTCATAATTAGCTCTTAGTAGGCTCCTTACTGATAAAATATATTTTGTATATTCTTTATGTTTCTTTATATATGTAGGTACATGTAATTTTTTCTCATATTCATTTGAAACATCTGCAAATGCACACCATGTTGCAATTGCATAATTCAAGTCCCTGGCATATTCAAGTTCCTTTTCCCCTGGGTTTTCGAATTGTATTGCGTTTATTTCTTTATAGCCTAAATATGCATCAATACCATTCACCTTTTTCTTTATATCCTCTGTTGAATCAAAATATGCATAATTTTCAGCAGCCTTCCTACAAGCAGTATACTCTGTTAATATAGTCTTCCCTAATTTTGCAATTTCATTGTCAATAATAGCTAGATATTCTTTTTCACCATATTCATCTATTATTCGCTTTTCATCTTCTGCATGTATTATTTCATGTGCTAATATATTTCTGAATTCAATACATTTATCATCTTTAAGTACAACTTTGCTTGGACTATTAATTCCCAATTTAAATTCTTCGATTACTATCGTAATTAGTAATTTATTATTGCATACTTTGGGAATGCAGTATCCAGCTACGTTTTCAGTTAATCTTGTTATCTTTATTTTTTCAATAACATCTTTTGCGTTACTTGATTCATAAACTTCTTTAGCTACTGTGAAATATTTTTCTTTCTCAAAACCTCTAGGAAATGCTGCTTCTTTTCCTTCTAATAAATAAATTATCTTTTCCTCGAATGGTATTTCAGAAATAACTTTCGTTTTAGTATTTTCATGGATTTGCTTCACATCCTCTTGCGTATTCACCGTATCTTCTTCTTTATTTTTTCTTCTAAATAAATTAAAAAACATATTCAAACTCCCTTCCTTTTTTTAGCATTATTCGACAAAAAGGAAATGTTTCCCTTCTTTATTAGACAATAAAAAACTGCTAATCGACTAGACTAGCAGTTACTACGCATAATGGGACTTACTTTTTATAATGAATTAACGCTGAATATTCAACACTTGGGTAAACACCGTATTCAGAATGCGTTGCAATCGCAGTTGGTGTCGTTGCATATTGGATACCAATAAGTTGGTCACTAGAAAGTTTTCCTAAAAATTCGTTTACTTCTTGTTGAAATTCTTTTTTATCCTCATTCGTTATTAATTCTACTTGATTCAAATTTATCACCTTCCTTCCATCTACTCATTTCGACAAAAGGAAATGTTTTCCTTTAATAAAATTCCGTTATTTTTAACAAATAATAATTACTATACATAATAGAACGTTATGAGGTTTTAGAAAAGAGTTTTTCATTTCGTTCTTTATCAATATATTTAGCAACTTCTTGAAAAATTTTACTTACTTCTTTTGATTCTAATTTTTTACCCTGCTCTATTTCTATGACAATTCGTTTCCATTCAGCTTTTAAAATTACTTGTTGGATAAAATTTATATTAGTATTTAGATTATTTAATTCATCACCGTTATCCGCTATAGGTTTATTAACACATTTTAACAGTAATTTTGTTCCTTCATCAGAGAGTAAATTGAGCTTTGCTGCATACACCTCTTTTGGGTTTAGTAACAAATAGATTTTTTGTTTCACTCCCTCCAATTGAAGTAACTTATCAAGATACTCTTGTCCTTTTTCATCATCAACTTTCATTTTGCCTAAATCATAAAAGGTTACAAGCATTGTTAGTTCTGAAGTAAGTGTTGTGTATTCAACAAAGCTATCTCGAATTTTATTCAACCACTCAATTCTTTCTTTACTGATGGTATCAATATATCTTCTCTGTTTTAGGCTAGTTAGATTTAATTTCCCGAGTAAAGTATTTAAAAACAACGTAATTGCTCCTATAGAAGCGGTTATTATTGCTACTTGTACTGGTACTTGAAGCTCTAAAAATGACATTCGTAACACCTCTTAAATCGTTTTAATCATAACTAATATACCATGTATCGAACATGTAAAATACAAATATAGTAAATTTTTAATTATTTTGTTTTAGTTAATCAAAAATGCAACTCATAATGCCCATGCATATAAAATTTTGCAATAAAAAAACGCTACTCCACGTGGGTAACGTTTATTGAGCAATATTGAATTGTTATTATGCTTTTTAATATGCCATTTATCTCCACTTTTAATAACATAACGATTATCTAGACTTCCACTAAACTATGTTGATAATAAATATCTCTACGAACAAATTCAATTTATTTTTTTAAACTTAAATGATATATCTTTTGAATTGTTTATTTCTGACTGATATAAATGAATTTTTTGTCTTTCTACATAATCTTTTATTTGTTGTAAGTATTCTTCCTTGAAGTTTAAACCTAAATATATTGCACTTGGTTTCATAAAGGATATTTTTACACCATTTTTATCTAGTTCCTTATGAATACTTGGAGGGAGTATTATCCTCCATTCATCCTCATATGCCCAATCTGGATGTTTCTCTAATAATGAAATCAATTCAGCCACTCTTGTTTTTTCAGAACCACTGTGGTTCAATGAAGCAGCTTCAATCATATCACTAATATCACTTCTAGTGGTTTTATACTCTACCGGAAAAAGGTAATTTAGAGGATTAATTTCATTTTCTTTCTTTTCTTCAAATAAATAACTTGTCTTTAAATCATACTCTACACAAATTCCGCTATTTTTTTCTGCATAATTTCCCCACAATACATAATTGTTGTTCGTTGTAGAGAAACTACCGATTACGGCATGTATATAGGACCCCTCTATTTTATTTGCAATTATTCTATCAAGCATTCTATGCTCTTCCATAATGAATTCTGACTTAATAGCCCCTTCTAACGGTTCAGTATATTTCGATAAAATATTATGCACATTCTTTTCTTCATGGTTGAGTGGATTGCTTTCAAAAGGGTCATTTAGCAGACATCTTTTACTTAACCAAATTTGCTGCTCTAATAGAGTTTTACATGTTGTATCATTAATCGGTTGATATTTATATATCTTAACTGGGCGAATTGATTTAGCATAGTCCATTAAAGTTCTTACCGAAATATCATCGTCATTCTTTTTATAGTAATCTGCAATCCAGTCCATAAAACATCTCCTTATCATCTGCTAAAAATAAGACTTATATGGCCCCGTTATTCCTTAAGTTTTTCATAATTTGAGGATTATCATTCTCAACACTATAGAAGAAGTTTTCGTCTACATGATTTTCAATATCCCATTCTTCTATACCCCATTCATTGGTAGTAATCAGTATTATTTTTCTGGATTGTGTACACTTTATTTCATCCAAAAACTTATTGTATCTTTTTGAATTTTTAAGTACCGATTCGACTGGATAAAACAAAGTAAAAGTATCTTCATTGCCACTTGGATTATTTTGTGTGTGAGTTGCATAACTACTAAAATTCACACTCATTTTACCCAATTTATAAATAGCTGTTGATTTAATTGAATTAGGTAGCAAATCTTTTTTAAACGCTCTATTAATATGGTAGGGCATATCAGACATAGAACCCGTTCTTATAATCCCCTTATCAAATACATGTTCCAAACAAGAAAGTGTCACTCTTAACTTAGCTTCGTTGTCATAACCTCTTACTAGCATTGTTCTTTTATCTGTATCATTTAAAAAATTTGTTATTGCATCAATTGCTTTTTGCTTATCAGTCATAATACATCCCCATCCTTTCATCTACTAAATTCGACAAAAGGAGATGTTTTCCTTCGATAAAATTCCGTTGTTTTTAACAATTAATAGTTACTATACACAATTGAACTATTACGAATTTTTAGGAAAGAGTTTTTCATATCCGTTAGATTTTAAAATTTTCATCTAAAATATTTCTGAAATTTTCAAGGACAAAATCAAGGTCACTTTTCATGGGTGGTTTACCGCTATCATGGGCTAGTGCGTTTAGAATTACGATGAAATTATTTGGAATATCTATTGTTGATATTTTCTTTTTTAAATCACCTAATGTTAAATGACTATATTTTGATAAAATTTCGCTTGAAATCTTCTCGAATTCCTTATAATCCATCTCGTAATGTTTATACAGGATATAATATTTCAGTAACCTTTCAGATTCTAATCTAATTTCGCTACCTAAATTTTTTAGTTGGCGACTATTGATATAATCCTCTAAAGAAGATAATTCTCTTAGCCAAGCATTGTATAATTCTTTGAATTCATTAATTAAAACCATATCCATTATCACTTTAGATACACTTTCATCTAAAGGATTATTTTTTTCTTGAATCATTACCGAATTAATCGGAAATGGTATAAGTTGGCAACTATGATTATATCCATTTGAATCTTTAAATAAAAATTCAATATAATGACCACTTTCAATTTCAATTATCTTTTCTTTAGAAACCTTAAAAGTATTAACAAGACTTGAATATAATTCTTTTTTTGTAGTGTAATTACACCTTACCACAATGTAAATATCCCCATCATTCTCAAGAATTTCCAAATTATTTATATTCATCACTTGATAAATGTAAGTATTACCACCAAAAGATTGGTAATCTATTATTTCTAATTCAGTTAATTCATCAATTCTCGAAAAATAATCCTCGAAATCTTTCCAGTACAAATAAAAGAAATCGTTTATACGTTTAATTGCACATAATTCGTCTGAATAACCTCCTCCATAAAAATCAACATTTAAACGCCCATTTGTAGCTTCAATAGCCTTTTCTAAAAATGAAAAAATTTCATCTGGATGATAAATATTATTTTTCAATCCGAAGTCTTCCCAAACCTTATACAATGAAGTTTTCTGTTTTGGTTTCATAAAATATCAGCCTTTCTAAAAATGTTAAAATATGTTACTTTAGTATTATACAATATTAAGTGAGGTGTTCTATTAAATATGCGTTTCACAATTGATTTTGGATTTATATCAGACAAACATAGGTTGAAAAATAATAATGAATTTAAAAAGATTGATGACCGTTCTACTACCTTTTATGAAGATGATATGATTTTCTCAAATTATCTTGATGCTCAAAAATATGCTGAAAATTATGCTGAATCTCATAAAACAATTAAATACACAAACTTTTTAGGTAATATTGTAGAAGGTGAGTTAAGTACAAATTCAGCAGGTTCAGGAATTGTTAGTTTAGAAATTGTTTCTCATAGAATTGAAAAACCAACTGAAGAACTATTTAGTTTTAATGATGTAAAGGAATTGTTATTACATGGCGATGATTCATGTAATAATTCACTGGTTATAGATGAAAACGGTAAATTATTATTAATAGAATTTAATATGGTCAAAGACTCATTTTATGCGGTGCGTCATGAAACTTTCGCAGCTAATAATGGATATGTAGGAAATAAAAATATAAGTGATGATTTTATCCGTTCTGTCTATATTTCTATGTTAGACGGTTGGGAAAGTCATCTACATTCGCATCAATCAGTGTATGTGGATTTACATATAACTGCTGATGAAGAATCTCTAATAAATAATATTTCAGAACTAATCAAGAAGATATAGAGATATATGCATACTAAAATATTTTTCATAAACTACTTTAGTATGCATATTACCAAATTGATTTATTTTACTCCGTTCATTTCCATTTTGCTCATCATTTAAAACAACTTTCCTAATAGCCTTTTATTGCTCCCTTTTTCTTCTTCTAACCCCTTCTCCATCTTGGAACTTTATCAAAAACATAAGTATCTTTTCTTAACTCTTCATCAATTTGTTTTAAATTGTTACTAGTAGTACCACCAGAACGAGTTATTTTTACATCTCCTATTCTTGATAAATAAATACTTATTACTCGATATTTTTAATTTGTTTATTATAAATTAATCTCCCTATTTCATAAATTACAGATTCTTCAAATGAAGTTACTTTGTCAATTTTTTTGTTTGTACTGCGATTATAATAATATATGCCATCTGAATATATCCATTTATAGAATATACTCATATCAATCACTTTAGCTGGCATCGTTCCTTGTGATGTAAGGATACCTATTGTGCTTGAATGATACCCATTGATAATTATTCCTATTTTGAATGGTTCTATGTAGTGAGCTATATGATTTGTCGGTTTATATTCCCATTCCCCTCTTTTTATATTTGCCATTACACTATAAAACCTACTTAAAGACCACGGGAAACTGAGAACAACATCTATGCTAAAATCTATCATGACTTCTTTTTCAGTATACATTTCGCTAAAAATTTCAGTAGGTATATTATGCTTTTTTATCAAATTATACTCTGGATGAAATAAATTTATATCTCTTTGATGAGGTATGTCATGTTCATACGTAGTGATTATATTTTGTAAAAAATGCGATTGTATACCTCGTGCAAATATATGGATTATTTTATAAATTGGATGGTTGATTGAATTTAATGAAATACTTTCATTATCCTCAATTATATTGTTTGCAATTTCTAAAGCATGTTTAAATCGCTTTCTCGTTAAATCATCAGTTTTGAATATCAAATTTTTCATCTCCTCTTAACGACCATATTCTACAAAAGGAGAGATTTTCCTTCTTTATTAGTTACCAAAAAAAATCTCTGCAACATTTCACAGAGATTTTTACAATTTTTATAAAACTTTTTATTCAATACCCACCTCATCATTTACCATTTGCTCAATTTCTTCACCTGTTGGTAAATAAATTGCTTAATACATTTTGTTAAATCAGATTCATTAGCCATATTTAGATTTCCATATGCCCATCATTCATCAGAGAATTTGATTTGAAAGCCTTGTCGTCCATGCTATCTTTCACGCACATAAACTGTACATTATTATCTTTTTTCATAAACTGATACTTTTGTTTCGTCACTATCATAATAATAATTGACACTAATTAAAAGCCCATCCACTGTCACAAAGTCATTCTCTAAATGATTTTCCTCAGCATCTCGCTCATTATTTGCGATTCTCCATTTCGTAATATCATATACGATTGAATTTTCATCCTCTTTAAGAATCATAGCACCAGCATCTAAATATTCTTGTAAGACTGATTTTTTATAATAATGCTCTCCATCATATAGTATTATACTTTTTTTGGATTTAAAATTATTTTCATTAATATTTCTATTACGAACTACATTAAAACCATCAAATTTATACTCATATTTGTTCGTGGTTTTACTAAATAGAACACCGTCTTGTGTATAGCTATCATATTTATCAATATATGTGCCATCACTCTTTAACTGAATCGTTGTGTAACCATCAAAGTCCTCTAACGGAACCGTTTCGTAATCATCAAAATAATTACCATCTAGCTGTCCTGCTTGCACTTTATAATATGTACCATAGTAATCCTTATATGTATCTTCGGTTGCTTGAACAACGTCTTTTTCAGTTGTTTTAGTTCCCCCTTTCCCACTGCTACATCCAACTAATAGTATTGTTATCATAAATAATAGAAAGACATTCTTTTTCAAAATTGCCACTCCCTTTTTACAGTGATTTTTATTTATACAGTCATGTGTACAACCGTTATTAAAATCACAACTTTGCATGAACAGTAACTAAAGTATATTTCGTCTACTCTATCAATCGCTATGTTATGCAAAGTTGTTATATAGTATCAACTTCTTAAATGATTATTCTTACTCATAATCTCCATTTCTCGTTTTATCGGGGAAATAAGTAAAACTAAACTCGCCATCTTTATATGGAAAACCTGTTAAATATGTTTTGATACCAAAACGAACTACAAGATTCCCAGCGTAGCCATATTCATATGATAAATTCTTCTTATTATCTATCCAATTTTTATAGGAATCTATTTCAGTAGTCGTTCGTTTTTCCCCTGTAATGTCACTCACAATCATAGCCAATGCTTGATTCGCAGTAGGTGTGTTCCCTGTAGCTCTTACATGATATTTACGTTTCCCGTATAATGTTGTAGCGAAATCATTTGACCCATAATTAATTGTTAGATACTTGTCGTTTTTATCTACAAAGAATATTAAATAATGGTCATCACCACTTGTTGCTCCGTCTACTACATAATGTTGATTTAAGTATTGAATCGTTTCAGGCTTTAATTCCTTTTCCAGCTTATCCAACGCTTTAAAATCAAACAATTCATGACCAGCACTTTTATTTTTTACACGCTCTGCAAATTTAAACGTAGCTGAATCAAATAATGCTTTATATCGTTTATTGTAGTCCTCTGTTTCTTCTTGACGGATTTTTCCTCTTTCTAAATCTACATGTATACTGCCTTTCGTCAATAGATAAAACAGATAGCTAGTACCTTGCTTTGCTAGTTTCTCAATGTCATCATTGGAAGCATATTGGCTAAGTGCTTGTTTTCCTTGTACTGACTTGATATTCGCTAAATGTAGCTTATAAAAGAAGACAATCACTTGTGAACGAGTGACATCATTCGCATAGCCAAAATGTTGCTCAATCAATTTTTCTGTTGGGTTTTGACCGCTTGATACTTTATTATCGTATAAAAATTGGATGCTATCTTTTAAAGTCATCTCATCCTTTGCAAGATAAGCGAGTGCTTCGGCTACAACACCACGTTTCACAGGTTCAAAACGTTGTATCTCATTGACATAACCGTTTAATGGCACACTATAGCTTGCTAATTGGTCATAAAAATCATCAGACCAATGCCGTTCCCCACTATTTCTCATTAACGTGCCTTTTGCAGCATCCAGTTTAAAGTAATTCACTAGCATTTTTGCAAATTGGGCTTCTGTGACTTTATCATTTGGTTTAAATGTGCCAACCTTATAACCGCTAACAATACCTTCTTTACTAGCCCATAAAATGGCTTCATAAGCAGCATCCTTTTTACTCACATCTTTAAACGGATTGCCTACCTGTTGCGCTACATGACTTGATGCATATGCTACCATGTCACTTGTACTTAAAGTTCCACCTACTAAACTACTTACTAATAATGCACACATACCTAATTTCACTTTGTTTCTCATTATTTCGCCTCCTAAAAATTATAAAAAATAAGGCTATTTATAAAATGTATTAAAAATAGCCTTTAAAACCCTTTAAATAAACTTGTTATCTAGTGTGGATTTGCTCATGGTATTGACTGCTATTCTACTATTTAGACTCATCTAATTGTTCGGATTCTTTTGCCAAAGATTTTTTCGTAAATGACATACCACGTAAAATATCAAGAATTCTTTCCTGACATTCAATTGGTAGCTCATTTGCCGTGTCAATGATTTCATTCAGAATCCGAACCGATGAAACGGCTTCATTCTGCTTTACCAATTCATCCACCACCTTATTTTTGCTTTACAAATGAATAGTAACATATCTATTTTTCATTGTAAATGCAAAATAATTATATTATTTTCACTAACAAAGCAAAAATGCTTTGATAATGATTTTTAATTTGGTTATAATAAATTACGAGGTGATAGTTTAATGGATTCTTTAGGAGAAAGATTAACTCATGCTAGAAAAGGTAAGGGATTCACACAAGAGGCACTTGCTGAAACAATTGGTGTATCAAGAGGTGTTATTTTTAATCTTGAAAAAAATAAAACTGAGCCACAGATGATTGTGATTAACGCCATTAGCCAATGTTTAAAAATCAATAAAGAATGGCTGCTAAATGGTGAAGGGGAAATGCATGAAAAAGAGGATGTTGCTCAAAGTGCTAAAGTGCTTGCAGACATTTATGCCCTTGCAAACGAACTATCAGAAGAAGAACAACTATATATTCTCGATGTTATCAAGACATATAAAAAACATTTTGAGCGATAATAGCACTACTTTTTCTATCTATATCGTGATATATAAAAATCCATTCTTACCTTGATGGTCTGAATGGATTTTTATACACTTGCTATTCACTTTCTGTTATGCTAAATCGTTTCAACATATAAGGTAAACGTATTTTTTCTCTTTCAATTATAGCTCTTTTTGCATCTGATTTATCTTCATCTATTCTCAATAGCTCGATATGATTATCAAACAACCAACGCATAAAATACATTTGAGCCGAACTTTTTCTTATTTTTTTAGGCAGCGTGTAAAATGTTTTTGGATTTTCATATTTTGAAATTAACTTATCAATTTGCTCCCTGTCCTTTAAAAAGATACTTTTATTCACATCTTTATCTGATAAAGACTGATTTATCATGACCTTCACAAAGGCAAGTGGATAGTATTTTTTGAACCAAGCTAATCTATAAGCATTAATAACATAAGCAGCAGCGTGAGCTAATGGAAATAAATATCTAACCTTTTTGATACTTTCAATGAACCATTCCTCTACATGATGCTCCATTAAAACTTGTTCATATTTTTTCCATTCAATCAAATTGGTAACTCTATTCTTTTCATTATGCAATTTCCCTTTGCGAATAAATTCCACAATTTGATTACTTAATGTTTCTTCGATGCCATATTGAACGAGAAGCCTTTTAAAGTTTTCCCGACTTGTAATTAATTCACTAATTGTCTTGCCGTTCTGTAGCAACATATCCGCATTATTATCCCATAAGCCCTTACCATGTGTTAAACCGCTAATCGCTACTAAATCGCTAAATTTTTGAGGGCTTACTTGCATGGTGACATTGGTAAAATAGTTTGTGTTAAATTCACTTATCATTTCAGTGTGCCCTAATGCAAATTCTTGTATCACATCAGTATCATACATATCAATATCACCAATATTAATGCCTGTTTCTTTTTCCAAATAATACAGCCTTGTGCTATCATCTTGGCTCAAAATATCAAACTTTAAAATTGCATCCTCATATGGCTTATATTCTGATTGTAATGTAATATTGCTGGCATCATAGCCATCCTTACTGTAGGTGATACCACTGTAATAATGTACATCTAACTCCTCTGGAATCACCAACATCCCTCCAGCATGTTGACCGCTGCTAAATGCTACACCGTTTAAAAAATCTAACGTTTCTTGAAAAACTAAGTTGTCGAAATCAAATGTTAATATCTCTACTAATTGTTCGCCATTTTCCTCTTGTTTTAATTTTTCTATATAAATGATATTGTGATTATTTTTATCAAAATGAATGTAATCAATTGGATGTAAAGTTCCCTCATCATCTAATTCATAAAAATCACTAACATCATTATCGTAACGTTCTTTTAGCGTTTCTACTTTTACATTACCCTTTACTTTATGGTACTCCCAAATAATTTTTTTTTTTACTTTTTCCCTCGGCAAGTGTATTAATTGTGCCAGCTCGTACTATATTGCGCTCACCAAATAGACTAGTAATGAAATCAATCATATGCTTTTGAATCTCGCTGCTAAAATTCAAGTCCACATCAGGCGTTTTCTCGCCATTGTACCCCATAAAGCTACTCCAATGAATGTCAAAACCATTTCCTTTTAAAGAACCGCCACAAGTACATTGCTTAACAGGCAAATCAAAGCCGCACACTACGTTTTCATCTCCACAAAACTCTACTTTTTTGCACGTATCACATTGATAATGTGGTGGTAATGGATTAACTTCACTTATGCCCATCACATAAGCGAGTAACATGCTTCCAACGCTCCCTCGACTACCCACTAGATAGCCTTTCCTTTTACTTTCCTCTACCAATAAATAACTGCCATAAAATACAACCTCATAGCCGCCTTTGTATACCATTTCTAGTTCAAGTTCTAATCTGTCTTGGACTGCCTTATCAACATGCTCACCATATAACTCTTTAAGCCTTCTTTCTACGACCTCAAGCATTTTCTCCTTCTCATTGCCTTCTAACATAGATGGCTTAACTAGGGCATGTGTAGGTACTACCTCATAAGGAGAAAATCTATCCAATAATTTGATGGTATTTGTTGAAATGATTTCTCTTGCTCTATCTTCACCTAAAAAATCAAATTCATTTAATAATTCCTCAGTTGATTTATAATAAACGTTTGTTCGTGCTAATTCTTTATTTTGAATGTAGGAATGGAATCTCCCACCCATAACCTTAAGTTTTAAACCCTCAGTATTAACATTTAATAAATCATCGCCTGTTAATTCGCCCTTTATAAATTTGTTATATAGTTCTTGCTCAATGTCGTTAAAATCTAGTCCTTTTTGAATCTTATTATCAAAAAATTCTCGAATAATAGTGATATTCTTATCTAAAAGCACCTTGCTACGATTATCGAACCACAGCATGTCTAAATATTTCTCTTCATATTTGTGAAGGCATAACACCTCGCCCAAACTGATAACCGTTTTATTTTGCTTTTGACATATATCATCAATAATTCTAATTAATTGCTTCAAGGTTTCTACTGGTACATCCTCATAATGATGATTACTATATGGGCTATTTAAACCAATCACATCATAATTATCTAAAACACGCTCATCAAATTTGCCGTTTAGTAAGCATTCAAAAATGTCTTTGCAATAAAAGCCATTGCTTACAACCAAAATATTTTCTCGATGCCCTTCAGCATTTATATCATCCCAGCTTAACACTCTATTCTCTGTATCAGTATTTACTTTGCTACTCAATTGATTAATAAAAGTTAAGCCTTCTCGATTTAAGGCATATAGCGTGACCATTTGTGGAAAACGCATATCTAATTGACTTTTTAAAGGCTCATTACACGCTACTAAATCTTTATTGTGAGCCTCCATATCCTCTAGCAATTTATTAAACAATTTGAAGGTATACAAGCTATCAGAAACAGCTCTATGGTGATTTTCTATCTTGATACCATATTTTTTTAACATGCTCTTTAAGCTATAATTCTTGCGTTTTCTTTGCTTCGCTAAAACTTCTTCCTCTACAAATTTACTTAAATATAGGGTGTCAATTAAGGCAAAATCATTTAATTTCTCATCCAGCTTGTACATTCTGCTTCTTACATTGATAAAATTCATGTCGAAATCTCTAGAATTATGTCCGACTAATACATACTCCTCATCACCAATAAATTCATAAAAACGTTTTAGTGCTGTTTCTTCATCCACACAATGCTCTACCATTCCGTTACTGATACTTGTAAGGTTGCTAATTTTTTGATTGATTTTATTTTTAGGCTTAATCAATTCATTAAACTCTTTAACAACCTCACCGTTCTCTATAACTACTGCTCCTATCTCAATAATTTCATTTAAAAGTGGGTAAATACCTGTCGTTTCGATGTCAAATACAAGGTATTTCGTATTTCTCAAAAATTTCTCACTGTTGTTCTCATCACTTTTCTCACATAATTTCTCACTATTTACTAGGTAATGTAGATACCGATTTTGATTAACTAAAAAATCAACACCATAAAACATCTTCAATTTTTCGATATTCTCTAAGCGTTTTTGAATCTCTTTATTTAAATTATTCTTATATTCCTCAGCTATTACCTTTTTGTATTGATTAAATTGTTGCTCAATCAAAGGGAAACCGCGAACAGTTCCTTTCTCTACAAAGCCTAATCCTTGATAATTAAATCTATTGGTCAACTCTATAGCGGCTGCTTCTTTTACAATGCTTTGCATAGTGGAATATCGACTAATCGCTTTAAATTCAACTCGCCCCATTTCATCGGTATCTACTCTATGCCCAATATCATTCGTTATATCTTTACAGCCCTCCATATCTACTTGCAATTGCATAGTAGGCGCAATGATATTACCTATATGAGCAGATGTTACACTAAAATTCGTGTACGTTTCGTCTACGCTTGTTCTGCCTTTCAATTCATAAAAATGTCCTTTAATAAAAAAGTTTTTAATCGTTTCTATATTATTTTTATCATAGTCTTTATACTTCACAAAAATAATGCACTTTAGATTGCTGACACCATCATTCAAAACAAAAATGAGATTCTCACCATTGCCATCGTTCCATGCCTTAACCGTTAAATCACTTACCATTTTTCCACTAACACTTACAAATTCATTTTCTTCGACTATTTCATTAATACTTTTTTCTTTATAATATTTATCCATTATTTGCCCTCCTCAATTTTTAGAAAAATAAAACGAGTGAAGCACTTACACCCCACTCGCATGAACATATTTAATCAAACTTGATAAAATCAGTATAATTAATATCATCTGTTCCATTTACATTGGCTTGTGTGCTTTTCTCCTCATTTACTTTTACTTCATTTTCCAAAACTTGATGTGCTTCATTTGATGAAACCTCATCAACTTTCCCAATTCCACTTACTTCCTTATCAAGTTTCTCGATTTTTTCAGTAGGTTCATCAAGTTTCTTAAATTCTTGATTCCTTCTATGATATTTTTCTATCACCTTTTCCTTATCTTCTATTCCATACAACCAGCCAACTTCATTTCTTCCATTTTTTGTGTAGACAACGCTAACAACTTTTAATTCCTTTAACTTCCCTACTAAAAAATCTTTTAATTCTGACTCTTTTATTGTTAAATTATCTAAGTCAATATCAAGCAATCCTATTAAATACATTAACTGATTTTTCCCTATATCATTCACACTTGCTTCATCATAAATTAATACATTCTTTGTTAATCTGTAATCTCTATCTACTAAACGCAATTTGAATTTCCACATTTCATACTGATTTTGATTTTTATCTATTTTATCCGATTCATATTCAATGTTTTCAACGATTAAATCATATACACCTTCTTTCAACAAACCACCTTTCTTATTTTTCATATTTATTAAATCATTTAAATTAACCATACCATCATCCTTTCTTTCAATCTTACAAACATATGTTATTATATAAATATTGATTTCATCAACCGATTTTTACACAGTTTCAATTTTTTATTATGTATCGGTTACGATTTTACTATCATGGGTTACATTTTTACCCCTCTCGGTTACAAAAATAACTATGCTGGTTACACATAAAAACCACTAATTTTTCATTTAAAATAGCACTTAAAACCTTCATAAACGTTGATATATAAAGGTTTATAACTAATACTTTATTTTTAATATGATTAATTTATCTATTACGGTTACACTGGTTACACTATTTTTATAGTTAAGATATACTTTTATTTTTTATGTAGTAAAGAAAAATTCCTAATAAGCCTTTTCATCGAAAAAGCTGTAACTTGTGTAACCGATGTAACCGCAACAAATGAAATCCATGAACGCAAAAAAACCATGCGTTTATACTCGCATGGCTACATCTATGACCTATGATATTTTGGTTTATTACTTATGTGTGGTTATTGCTAAAACAGCCTTAGAAAGCTATATTATGCCTTCTCTGTTGTAGGAAGAATCACCTCAAATAAATGCGCTTCTTTATCTACGCCTAATTTTTCTTTATCTGCTTCGAGAACAGCCTCTATTTTCAGGCGTTCAAGTGGTAATTCAATGCCATCCACTTTTAAATCATCCACAATTTGATTAATACTAACAGTTGTTTTATGACCGCCTTCCGCATTTCTTAATCCATAAAAAGTATCTTCTTCATTACTAAATAAGATAAATAATTTCGTTGTATTTCCTTTTTTATCAACACCGAATTTAAAGAAGCCTAATTGATGCTCATCTAAGTATTCTTTTAGGATTTTTGACGTAGTTAGCTTTGTAAACTCTCTACCTGTATCGTTATACACTTGTTTTCCAATTTTTAAAAACATATATTTATTCCCAGCACCGTAATATCTACTTTTATCATTCTTATTATCTTTCCAATTCACAAAACCAGCTCCTTATTACATATCATCAGTTAATTATATTATAATTTAAACATTTAAAAATTCCAATCATAAAACAAAAAGGTGCTGGTTTCATAACCTACACCTTAACATTAATTTAATTCATAAATACTTAAAATCTAACTATACAACCATTCTATAAAGTACATCTATCCTCCACGTCATAGAAATACTTTAACATCATGAATATCTCTTGTTTCGTTAATGTAACCTCACCTATTTTTATTGACTTACCAATGGATAAATTAATGATTGTTTCAAATGTAACTATTTTCGCTTACTCATTATAGAAAGCTCTTATTTCATGAAAACTGCTTATCTCTGTACTAATGATAGTTGTCATACGTGTAGCTCCTATAAATAATCACGTAAATTCTTTGCTACTGTATCAACATCTAACCCTAAATACCTTGTAGTTGTCGATAAATCAGAATGTGCTAAAGCATGAGATACTAAGTTTATATCAGCTCCACGTTTCACCAAATTCTGGGCATACAATCTTCTAATAGAGTGAGGGTTAACGTTCTTTAAATTCCACTTTTTACTGTATACCCATAAATTTTTTGCAATTAAATTGGACGGTGAAACTGTATTCGAAATTGGTATACCTATGTTTGAAAGAAAAATATAATCATTCTTTTCTCTATGTTCTTTCCTAACATCATCATTTATTGAAATTAGCTCTCTTAATAAAGTACACATTTCATCATCTAAAGGGAGAATCAATGGTCTATGCGATTTCATTATCTCTCCTTGTAACTTCAAAAGCATATTTTCAAAATCAATATTCTGTTCTCTCAACGCACCTAATGTTTTAATTCGAATACCTGTTTTGTATAAAAGTAAAATCGCTATGCTATCACGTAATCCCGAATACGTTGATTTATCTAAAAGTGATAACAAAAGTGCCAGTTCTCTTTCTGTAGTAGCTTCCTTAACGCTTGTATTTACTTTTATTTTGATGTTTGTCCAAAACTTTGAGTTATACCAACCATTATCGTGACACTTGCTTAAAACGGCTTTAATTTGCTTTAAACGACCATGTAGAGATGTGTCCTTTGCATTCTTGAAACTTGATAAATATTGATAAATTTTTTCATTGTTGATTTCGTGGAGATATTCAACTTTAGTAACTTCAACAAATCGCTTAAAATTATAGTTGTAACTATCAATTGTCCTTGGTCTTAATCCGTTTAGTCGCCATTGTTGATTTAAAATTTGTATGGCGTGTTTAATGGTTATATTTCTGTTGTCCAATTCATCAAACGTATCCATTTTAACTATTGAGTTATTGATTTTTTTCACCATTCCTTTCTTTGGTTCTTTTTCAGTTTTGATAGTCAATAAGCTTAAATCAATGTTTGCGTTAACTTTATTAAATGATTTTGACAAACAAAAAAACCCCCTAACATTTTTTTGTTAGAAGGTAAAAGTTACATCGGAAAAATAGATGATTTTTTTATTGAGTTCTATTCGTAGTTATTTTCGCTACTCTTCTTAGAATTGCGAATTAAACTAAATCTTCACCGAAGAATAAGCCGATTTCACGCTCAGCAGAAGCAAGTGAATCAGAACCGTGAATGATGTTGTGAGAAACAGTTGTTGCATAGTCACCACGGATTGTACCTGGGTTAGAATCTTCAGGTTTAGTTGCTCCCATCATAGTACGAGCAAGCTTAATTACGTTTTCGCCTTCCCATACCATAGCGAATACAGGTCCAGAAGTGATGAAATCAACTAATTCACCAAAGAATGGACGCTCAGCATGCTCAGCATAGTGCTTTTCTGCTAATTCTGTAGGAATTACCATTAATTTAGCACCTTTCATTACAAAACCGCGACGTTCAAAACGATCTACGATGTCTCCTACTACTTGACGTTCTACGCCATCAGGCTTAACCATTAAAAAAGTTTTTTCAATTGCCATGTTTAATACACTCCTTAAATTCGTATAACAGGTTTTACACCTACCGATAAATATTAACAAAAAATGAGTCGTTGTACAACAAAAAGCTAGAATTTACGCTTGCCCATAAATAAAGCGACATCACGTAGTTTCTTTTTGACGGGATGTTTTGGTAAAGCATCTATTTCCTGTAATGCCTTTTTCAAATACTTATCACTCATTTTATTAGCTTGCTCAATCGCGTCAGATTTACGCACATACTGTAGCATATTTTGACGTTCTGCTTCCGTCAATGTACCTGCAAATACTTTTACTAAATAAGGTTGCATCTCAGGATCATCTTTTAACAATAAAATCGGTAATGTAATATTGCCTTGCAATAAATCACTGCCTGCTGGCTTTCCTAACTCTTTATCAGTTGCCATAATATCTAAAACATCATCGATAATTTGGAAGCTCATGCCTACAAAATAGCCGAAGCGTTTCAAATGTCTCACTGTTTTGGGATCGACACCTGCTGCTACTGCACCAAGTTCACAACTAGAAGAAATCAGTAATGCCGTTTTTCGTTTAATTCGTCTAAAATAATCCTTTAAACCTTGATCTAATCTAAATTTATCTTCGATTTGAATGACTTCACCGTTACAAATTTCCACCATTGTACGTGCTAAAATTTGATGAACTAATGGGTCTTCAAGCTTTGTAATATATTCAAGTGCACGTGCAAAAATAAAATCGCCCGTGTACATTGCAACTCTATTATTCCATTGTGATTTGACAGTCGGGCGTCCTCTTCGCATATTGGAATCATCAATTACATCATCATGCACAAGTGATGCCATATGAATAAGCTCTACTGGCACGGCTACATCTTTCATCTTTTCGATATCATATTCGCCAAATTTCGCGCCAAGCAACACAAAAATCGGTCGTATCCGTTTGCCACCTGCTTGCAATAAATGGAGAGAAGCATCATTGATCAAACATGAAGAAGAGTTCACTGCTTTTTCTAATTCGTGTTCAATGATTTCGATATCTGATTTCAAATCGGAATAGAGTAGTTTTAACTTCATCTTTTCCACGTGTGAAAACCTTCCCCCGTTAACGTATCTTTTTAAAGCCCATATGCATTGCCGCAGCACCGCCACTGTATGCTTTGTACGTTACTTTTTCTAAACCCGCTTGCTCAAACATTGCCGCTAACTTCTTCATACCTGGGAAATCATTTGCTGATTCCTGTAGCCAAGAATATTCTTTATAGCTTTTCGCAAATATTTTACCAAATATCGGCATTATAAATTTAAAATAAAAACGGAATAGTTGTCGATAGCCAGGAATTTCAGATTGAGATGTTTCTAAGCAAACAACCATTCCACCTGGTTTTACAACACGATTCATTTCCTTTAAAACTTGTAAATAATCTGGTACATTGCGAAGCCCAAAACCAATCGTTACAAAATCAAATGTATCATCAGGGAAAGGTAATTCCATAGCATTTCCATGAATTAGTTCAATTTGTGGATATGACTTTACCTTTTGCTCGCCAACCTTCAGCATGTTTTTACTGAAGTCTAGTCCCTTTACTTCTCCACCTTCACCAACTGCCTCAGCTAAGGCAATTGTCCAATCTGCTGTACCACAGCAAACATCCAGTGCTTTCGATCCAGGTTTAACTGCCATTCGCTTCATAGTATCATTACGCCAGCCAACATGCATCTGGAAGCTAATAACACCATTCATTTTGTCATAGTTTTGCGAAATACTTTCAAATACTTCGTGCACGTGCTCTTCTTTCGTTTTAGCCATTTTGAAAAACCTCTCTTATCCGTTAGTAGAAGCAATGGATGCCTCTACACGTGCTTGTAGAGCTTGTTTCACATCACCTTGTAAAAACGATGCATCTTCTATTATCTGTAACAGCTCTGTTTTTAATTGCACAACTTTGTCCTGGATGACATTGCTATAGGTAACTCCAACATATCTCGCACTTTCTTCAAGAACCCTGCTCATTGAAGATGCATGCCCATTTTGATATGTCGCCCATTCTCTTTCTAAACGCAAAATTAATAAGCTCTTCTCCATAATTGGAATATAATCACTGAATGAATAGAGCTCAAAAAATTTTGAGATTAAACCTGATTCAATATTACTTATTGAGGCAAACCATTGTTCGATTGATCGTTTTTCTGCCTCATATACTTTAATTTGGTGTTCACAACGTGCCACAATTCCTTGCGACAAATTTCGAATCAATGCGACATTCCCCGACATCGCTAAAATTTCATAATAACGGCCACTATAAAAGTCTCCAGCTAAAACGGTTAGCTGCTGTTCTTTTGATGTGGCATCTAATTCTTTTATATAATCGTGCGCCGCTAAGGCTGCGTACACAATTCCAACAGTGATTGCAGCTTCTCTTTCCTCTTGTTGCCACTCTTCACCATTCAAAAAGGGAACTAACAAGTAAAATAATTGATTTTCATCGAGCACAGGCACCCCTGTGTATTTTTGCAAAGTTCTATGACGAACATCCATGAAAATCTCTGTTTTTAATTGTGCAATTGAATTTTGAATGTATGTTGCATTCATAGACCTTACTCCATTTCACTTTCAAATACGTTAGTCGCTTCATGACCTAACGCTTGCTTACTGAGTCATTATAGCATACGCGACGATTCGGAATATAAAATTTTTGCTTTATTCAACACGATAGGCAGTAGAGCTTCCCCGTTTGAAAACGGAAGAAATCTAACTGCCTTATCAATTATGCCTCGGCATAATTGCGTCCGGGGGCTTTAGGCCAACAGATGTTTTTTGCGCAAAAGCGAGTGCTAACGCAGCGTCAGCAACGTGTTTTTGTCTGTGCGAAAGCGTAGCGGCAGCAAAAGGGTTTTATCTGCGCAAAACCAACACAGCACGATGTTGATCACTCAGTACCACAGGACATGGCGTTCTTAGACTGCGTTCCGCTATTTCAGCAGATATCTTTTGTACCGAAAGCGTAGCGACAGGTACAGCTGTTTGGACACCCGCTGTAAGAAGTAAAATCGGAGTGAAAACATTACTAAGTTTTACACATCTAGTCGATTTATATGTGCCATCACTAATTTGCATGGACACAAGACCATACATAAAGCACTTTTGAATATTATTTATCTCTATTACTTTTTAGCTTCGCTATTTATAACACCATGAGCTGTATGAATCTGTGCTTTCCCGCGAATTTTCATGGCAGATGTATGTTCAGTAAATTGAGCAATCATAACCTCGCCCGCATCTAACTTTTCAGAATGATGAAACTTTGTATCTGTACCTCGCGTTAAACCGATTACATGTACACCATCTTCCTCTGCTTGAATAACAATATAATCTTGTGCCATAGTCTGTACACTCCTTAAATCCGACAAATTCTTAGTCCATCATAACATAATTAGACATGCAATTTAAGACATTTGAATAAATGATAAAACTTCTCTACGTTTTACTTCATCTTCTTCGTAAATGCCACGTGCAACCGATGTCACAGTTTTAGATCCTGGCTTTTTAAGTCCTCGCATCGTCATGCACATATGCTCAGCCTCAATCACTACATAAACACCTTTAGGAGAGAGCATTTCCATAATCGTATCAGCCACTGAAGAAGTAATACGTTCTTGTAATTGCGGACGACGAGCAATCGTTTCTACTGCACGTCCTAATTTACTTAGTCCAGCAACAATGCCATCGTTTGGTATGTATGCAACATGAGCTTTTCCGTAAAAAGGCACTAGATGGTGCTCACACATCGAATAAAATGGAATATCCTTTACAAGTACTAATTCCTCATGGTCTTCATGAAACACTGTTTTAAAATAATCTTTTGCGTCTTCATGTAAGCCACTAAACATTTCCGCATACATTTTTGCTACACGTTTCGGTGTATCCAGTAAACCTTCACGATTTACATCTTCACCTACCGCCTCTAAAATCATTTTTACTGCTTCTTCTATTTTTAATAAATCAACATTCGACATCCGTAAAAAACCTCCTGCGTATCTATACATAACACATATCTTTATGCATCGTAGCATATCCAAAAGGTAAGCGCAAAACGACTTACTTGATTCAAAAGAAATTCAACGATATATGAGCAAAATAGCCACTTTATGCTATCTATTGAGAAGCATATTTTATAAATTGTGCATATGATATTTATAATGCTTAAATATTAGTTTCTTGCATCTTTCTATGTACCAAACTTATTTAGCGTACCTTCTCGAATTTTCAAAGTGAAGTTAAAAAGAGCAGCCTCCATGTTCGTTTACATGAAGACTGCTCTATGTAACTACTAGACGTGTATTATTTTACAGCATCTTTAAGCGCTTTACCTGGTTTGAAAGCAGGTACCTTGCTAGCAGCGATTTCGATTTCTTTACCAGTTTGTGGGTTACGACCTTTACGAGCCGCACGTTCACGTACTTCAAAGTTACCAAAACCAATTAATTGTACTTTGTCACCCTTTGCAAGAGCATCTTGAATTGTATCAAATACAGCTTCAACTGCTTTAGAAGCGTCTTTTTTAGAAAGACCTGCAGCTTCAGCAACAGAGTTTACTAATTCTGTTTTATTCACACCATTCACCTCCTCTCAAAGGGTCATGAACCAATTCTGTAAAAAGATTAACACATAGGAAACCGCTACGCAACTGTATTCATTCATGATTATAACCAAAAAATTAATTTTTCACCCAAAAAACAAAAATAACAGGACTTTTCGCATAAAAACGAAAAGACCTGTGATATTTTTTTGCGCTTTATTTTTCTTTTTATCACTACAAAATAAATGTAACTAATCCTCTATCACCTTCGTTCACCATACGTTCAATTGTTTGTCGCATCCGTTTTTTAGCTGTAGATGGAACTGCATCCATTTTATAGCGGATTCCTTCTTTTAACACTTCATGTAGCGGAGTTCCAAAAAGCTGTGTGCTCCATAAAGCTTCACGATCATGTAAATAAGCATGATTTAAATCCTTAAGTAATTGTTGACTATGGAATTCAGAGCCTATTAGTGGCGCGAATTCTGATTCCATATCTACACGAATGATATGATATGACGGTGCTTTTGCCTTCATACGCACACCATAAAAATTATTTTGTTTAATGAGCTCTGGTGCTGTTGGTTCAAACTCTTGCATCATCGGCAATGTTACACCATAACCAGTCGAATCTGCTTCATTAATAGCATTTTTAAAGCGTTTTTGTGCCTCTTTTGCTTCTGCTGCTTCTTTAATAAAGAGTAGCCAATCTCGCTTAGTCTCAATTGGCTCATCTAGCCATTCATTGCAAACCGACTTATATAGCTCACTTTGTAATGACACTCGAATGACTGCTGTCCCAACACCAGCATCTACATGTACCACTTCACTATGGTCAATAAAATCAATAGCTTTAAAAGCATCTGACGCCTGCTGTACATCTCTAATTTTCATAATAGATGACAACACTTCTTCCATCGAATCAATCAGTGCAATATTCAATGGGTGTGTTGCATCTAAAACATCTAACCAATCTGGTTTCTCCACCTCAATTGTTCGAATTGGAAATTCAAATAATGCTTCTTGCAAAATAAACTGAATATCAGATGCGCGCATTTGATCAATGGCAGTAGCAATTACTGGAACATTATAGCGTTCAAATAACTCATTTCGAAGCTGGACCGTTTCCTCTCTTGCTGGCATTTGGCAATTTAAGACAACAACAAAAGGTTTTCCAATTTCCTTTAATTGCTCTACAATTTCCTCTTCAGCCTTCTCTGCCGCACGACGACTTATACCATTTACCGTGCCATCCGTAGTTACAACAATTCCAATATTGGCATGGTCACGAATTACTTTATCTGTGCCTATTTTCGCCGCTTCTTGGAAAGGAATAGGCTCTGTGTGCCAAGGTGTATGCACATATTTTGGCCCATTTTCATCCTCATAGCCCTTTGTACCTTCGATGATGTAACCAACGCAATCTGCTAAACGAATTTGGAACGTCATTTCATCATCACCGACCGCAATACGTGTTGCTTGGGCAGGCACAAACTTCGGCTCAGCAGTCATAATGACTGGCCCCGGCGAGCTTTGTGGCAACTCGTCTTGTGCACGCATTCTTTCTGTTTCATCCACAATATTTGGTAACACGACCGATTCCATAACCTTTTTTACAAATGTTGATTTACCTACACGTACTGGACCGACAACACCAATATAAACATCGCCATTTGTGCGCTCTGCAATTTCTCTAAATACTGCTTCACTCAAGGTTTCTGCCTCCTTTATCTACGCTTTTTCACTATATGCAAGCAGGTAGATAAATATGAAAAGCCCCTCACAAATGTAAGGAGCTTCTTGATTTATTCTTTTTTAGTTTTGGCTTCTGCCTCTTTTTTAGCTTTTTCTATAGCCTTTTCTCTAGCTTTTTTTGCGTCACTATTATAGGCGTCCATAAAGTAAATTGGCTCACCTTTTTCATCTACTGTATATGGGATAGAATAAGCTGGTACGACTGGATATTTATCGACAAGTAGCTGACGAATATCATCTCCAGGCTTCACATCAAACTTGTCTTCTTTTAGTAGTTGACCTAAATCGATTGAATAGTCGACATGCATTTCACCATCGCCTGTCATAAATATCGGTAATTCGGTACCAGAATAAGGGCTTTTCACCGTAACATCTTTTTTATAGCCCAATTCTTCAAAGTTAATTTGAAATACATTATCTGAAGTTGAACCCTTTATCGGTAAATATTGAGTAGAAAGTTTACGAATATTAATTTCACGAATTCTCTCTGCAGCATTTAAATCTACCAATTTTACTTTAGCTTCATTCTCAGGATCCCAAATAATATACTGATAAATTCCACCCTTTTCGTAAGCGTTCCCTGGAATTTGTGCAAGATATTTTGGCATTAGTTTTTCAAAATCAATTAAGTATTTTATATATATATCTGTATCTAGCTCACTATTTTTAATTGGAACTAGTCCACCAGTTGCTTCGCGGTATTCATTAACCGCACGCTGAACCGCAGCTAATTGGTCAGCATCAGGCACTGATTTTGCCGCTTTTTCGTCTTCTGGATATGCACAACCTACTAGAAGTACAGCAGTTACTACTACCAAAAGAAAAGCACTTAGTTTTTTCATGTCACTTCCACCTCATCATTTTTATGCAGGCCATGTGGCTACAATTAGTACCATTAAAAATGTGCCAAGCCCAAATAGTATGTATGCAATTAAATTTACGATTGTACGTAAAAAACCGTTTGAAACCTTATTACGAGCTAAATAAATTAAACCAACAGATATAATCATAAAGCCGATACAATAAAATGATACCCACATTACATCAAGCGCTGGCAAATGTGCTAACGGACCCATTTAAGACAACCACCTTTCTTCAATGTCACGAAACAATCAAAATATATTATACTATGTGCTTTCGCTAAAAAGAAATAGTTGTCCAATAACTATCATTAAATGGACAACCTTTATTATTCAACTAAAAACACACAATAAGGCGTCTCAGTTATAATCTGAGACACCTTATTTATGTCCATTTTATGACAAAGTTAATAGAATAGATCAGGTATGTTAATTACCATTTTTATCTAGTCGCATTAATTTAGTACATCATGTCATCAATTTCTCGCTTTTTCATACGCATCATTAATGTATCAACCGCTACTTTCGGTTCGATATCACTAAATAGAACACTATAAAGCACCGTAGTTATTGGCATAGCAACATCATATTTCTCTGCCAATTGATAGGCAGCTTTGGTTGTACGTACCCCCTCAACAACCATGCCCATTTGGTCTAGTACCTCTGGCAGTTTCATTCCTTGCCCCAGTAAATTACCTGCACGCCAATTACGAGAGTGCACGCTTGTACATGTTACAATTAAGTCCCCCATGCCTGTAAGTCCTGAGAATGTAAACGGATTCCCCCCCATTTTAACACCAAGACGTGAAATTTCAGCCAACCCTCTAGTAATAAGTGCTGCTTTGGCATTATCACCGTAATTTAAGCCGTCTGAAATACCTGCAGCTAATGCGATTACGTTTTTTAAAGCGCCACCTATTTCTACGCCAACTACATCTTGGTTTGTGTAGACACGGAAAAATTGGTTCATAAATAAATCCTGCACTTTTTCCGCAGCTTTAATGTTTTCACAAGCTGCCGTAACAGTTGTCGGGTGGTGTAAAACAACTTCCTCTGCATGACTTGGACCTGAAAGCACGACAATTTCTTCTACAAATTCTGCTGGTAGACTTTCTGCTAGAATTTCTGAAATTCGTTTTAATGTATCGGGCTCAATCCCCTTCGATACATGAACAAACAGTACTTTTTTATCGAGGGTAGCTATCATTTTTTCACAAACTTCTCGAATAGCCTTAGTAGGCACGGCTACAACAATTGTCTCCGAATGAGCAACTGCCGTAGCAATATCACTTGTTGCATACAAATTTGTCGGCAGCACCGTCTCAGGTAAATACTTCTTATTTGTATGCAGGTTGTTAATTTCTTCAGCTTGATCAGTTCGATGAGTCCATAGAAGTGTATCATGCCCATTTTCTGCAAGTACCATCGCAAGCGCTGTACCCCACGAGCCTGCCCCTAACACACAAACTTTTTCCATTCAAAATCCTCCCTTGTTTAGAAAAGGCAATTCACTTTTATTAATTACGAAATATGCTAGAAAAAGGCATACAACAGTAACCCTTTCAAAGCAATCTTATTAGAAAAATTAACTTCCCTCTCTTGTAAAAAGACGCCACCCAACAATTATTGTCAGGCTGGCGTATTGTATGTGTATATTTTTCCTAAGCACGAGCACGGGAAATTAATCGAATTGGCGTTCCTTCAAAATCAAATGTTTCTCGGATACGATTTTCTAAAAATCGTTCGTAAGAGAAATGCATTAGCTCTGGTTCATTAACAAACACCACAAACGTAGGTGGCTGTATCGCAACTTGAGTAGCATAATAGATGCGAAGACGGCGGCCTTTATCAGCTGGTGCTGGGTTACGTGCCACAGCATCTTCAATCACTTCATTAAGGATAGATGATTGAATACGCATTGCATGGTTTTCACTTACACGTTGTATAATCGGTAAAATTTGATGTACACGTTGCTTTGTATTGGCCGATACAAAAATAATTGGTGCATAGTCTAAGAATAAGAAATGCTCACGAATTTGTTGCGTAAAGACGTTCATTGTTTTTTCGTCTTTTTCAATCGCATCCCATTTATTAACAACAATGACAACAGCTTTTCCTGCTTCATGTGCATAGCCTGCAATTTTTTTATCTTGTTCTTGAATGCCTTCTTCTGCATTTAGAACAACTAAAACAACATCAGAGCGTTCAATTGCTCGTAACGCACGCAATACAGAATATTTCTCTGTCGTTTCGTACACTTTCCCTTTTTTACGCATACCTGCAGTATCAATAATGACATATTCCTGACCATCATATTCATAAGGCGTGTCAATAGCATCTCGAGTAGTACCTGCGATATTACTAACAATAACGCGATCTTGGCCTAAAAATGCGTTTACCAATGAAGATTTCCCAACATTTGGACGACCAATTAACGAGAATTTAATGACCTCGTCCCCATATTGATCTTCATCCTCATTTGGGAAATGCTTTGCACATTCATCCAATAAATCCCCTAAGCCTAAACCGTGAGAACCAGAAATTGGCCAAGGCTCACCAAAGCCAAGCGCATAGAAATCATAAATCATTTCGCGCATGTCTGGGTTATCAATTTTATTGACTGCTAAAACGACCGGTTTTTTTGTTTTGTATAAAATTTTTGCTACTTGCTCATCAGCTGCTGTTACACCTTCACGACCATTTGTCATAAAGATTATAACGTCTGCTTCATCAATGGCGATTTCTGCTTGTTGACGAATTTGCTCTAAAAACGGCTCGTCCCCAATCTCAATACCACCTGTATCAATAATATTAAAATCATGTGTTAACCACTCTGCCGAACTATAAATACGGTCGCGTGTAACTCCTGGAATATCTTCCACAATCGATACACGTTCTCCAACGATACGATTAAAAATCGTCGACTTACCTACGTTCGGACGACCAACGATGGCTACTACTGGTTTCGTCATCTGTACTTCATCCTTCCAACTTCTTGTCTTTCGCTATTATACACGAAAAATGCCATTATATCATATCATATCCATAAAAGTGCGCGCCATGTATCGTTCTATCCATCTCTTTGGGATTTTTTACATCGTTTCCTCTTCTATCTGGGGTCGACTGGTTAAATCATTCTATCCAGCTCTTCGATAGCTTTATCCGTCACTTTGGCTGTTCTATCCGTTTTCCCCATAAAAAAAGCGAGGACACAAACTGTATCCCCGCTTGTCTAGTTTATTTAAAATTTTTCAGTTTATCGCCAATGACATCACCGAAAGAGAAGCCTGTGTTTTCTTCTGGTAATTCATAGTCAATTACTTCCGCTGCCTCAGGATTTTCAAGTAAATCTTTAATACTTAATGCTAAGCGGCCTTCTTCTGCATTTACATCAAGCACTTTCACTTGTACCTCTTGTCCTTCTTTTAAAGCTTCATGCGGCGTGTTAATATGCTTATGCGCGATTTGAGATATATGCACTAAACCTTCTACACCTGGGAAAACTTCTACAAATGCTCCGAATGAAGTAAGACGTTTTACTTTTCCCTCTAACACTGTACCTTTAGCTGCATGCTCTTCAATGTTCGACCAAGGGCCAGGAATCGTTTCCTTAATGGATAGCGAAATACGCTCATTTTCTGGGTCTACAGAAAGGACTTTTACTTTCACCTCTTGTCCTTCTGATAAAACCTCGCTCACATCACTCACATGCTCATGAGACACTTGCGAAATATGCACGAGACCATCAAATCCACCAAGGTCAATAAATGCACCAAATGATGCGATACGCTGTACTTTACCATTTAAAACATCGCCAGTTTTAATTTGGTTAATGACATTTTTCTTTTGAGAAGCTTTTTCAGCTTCCACTACAGCACGATGTGATAAAATTAAGCGATTTTTTTCTTTATCAAGCTCAACAATTTTAAAGCTAAGAGATTTGCCTTTATAGTCTTCAAAATCATCTACAAAGTAGTCTTCTACTAGGGATGCTGGAACGAAGCCACGTACTCCTAAATCTACGACAAGACCACCTTTAACAATATCTTTTACTTCCGCTTCGAAAATTTCCTCAGCGTTGAATTGTTGCTCAAGTGAATCCCATGCTTTTAAAGCATCTACTTTACGTTTTGATAATACATAGTTTTCTTCTTCTACCTTTGTAATCATCAACTCTAACTCATCTCCAACAGAGATTACGTCAGACGCTTTTTCAATGTGTAAGCTTGATAATTCACTTATTGGTACAATACCATCAAACGGTGCACCTGGAATAGAAACAGTTACCGATTTTTCATCAACCTGCACTGCAATACCTTTGACGATATCACCTTCGTTAAATGTTTGTTCTGCATAGTTCATTTCTTCAGACATATGTAACCCTCCTTCGCATCTTCCCTTACTATTTTATTCGATATTGAAGACAAAGACAAAAATAAATCCTTTAAATTCAAAAAATGTCTGAAATTTTCGGATTTATACCATTTTTTCTTGCGCTAATTTTAAAATGGCCTGTGCTGCATCATCAATTGACAATGCTGTCGTGTCTAAAAATATAGCATCTTCTGCTTGAATTAGTGGCGATGCTTCACGCTCGCTATCCATTTTATCGCGCAGGGCAATTTCTTCTTGAAGCTTCTCAATAGACGATTCAATTCCTCGCTTTTGATTGTCAATAAAACGACGTCTTGCTCTCTCTTCTACAGTTGCAGACATAAAGATTTTTAGTTCTGCATTCTTTAATACATGCGTAGCAATATCTCGGCCATCCATAACAACACCACCATTAGCCGCAAGATTTTGTTGCTGTGCAACTAATAGTTCACGTACTTTTGCATGAGCCGATACTTCTGAAACAGATGAAGTTACCTCATTTGATCGAATTTCTGCCGACACATTCTTCCCGTCTAAAAAGACAAGTTGCCCATGAGAAGAAGGTTTTAATTCAATTGTGCTAGATGCTAACATTTCTGCTAAATTTGTTTCATCATCTAAATGTATGTTTTGTTGCATTGCTTTATACGTCACTGCACGATACATTGCACCTGTGTCGATATAAGTAAATCCAAGTGCCTCTGCAACAATTTTTGCGATTGTGCTTTTGCCAGCACCAGCCGGCCCATCAATCGCAATTTGAATGTTTTTCTTCATATTCTCCCCTACTTTCTATCACACCATATTGTATCATAAAAAGAGGCTGGGACAAAACCCATCTCTAAACTAAAAAGCCGGTGAAATTTTACGATCAGTAAAATTCACCGGCTTTAAATTTTTTTCATAAAAAAATAAGGACCACTTCTGATAAAATTAAGTCACCACAACAAAATTATACAGAAAGAAGGATCCTTA